>NZ_LR738724.1:1564163-1876996 GCF_902702775.1 Streptococcus suis | reverse complement strand
AAACAGATGATTTCTAAATACGAAAAGAATTTATCAAAGCCGAGTTCTGAGGTATTGCAAAAAATAATTTTTGAACTGAAATTTCCGCTGTCCTTCTATCAAACAAAAGATAAATTTATAACTACTGATTTAGGAACTTTTTATAGGAGTAAGTTAACATCCTCACAAACTGAGAAGAAGTCTAGTGAGATGCTAAAAAAAGCACTGGCTCTCTTGGCGAATTTTTTTGAAGATTATGTTGATTTCCCGAAATTAGCAGAATTTGAAAGTCATGAAAATGCTTCACCAGAGGAAGTTGCAGATCAGATAAGAAAGAGTTGGGGATTGGGTGATAACCCAATTTCCAGTGTTCTCAGGTTACTAGAAACAAATGGCTTCCATATTGCAATAATTAATTCAAAGTCTGAGAAAGTGGATGCTTTTGGAAGTTTTGTTGAATTGAAAATGGGAACAGATTCTGAGAGATATTATTGTATTTTAATCGACCAAGATAATAATAATTTTTTCAGGCAACAATTTAGCTTGGCTCATGAGTTAGGGCATTGGGTTTTGCATGCTAGAACAGTATATCCACAGGAGCTTTCCAATGTTGAATATAGACAAATGGAGCAAGAAGCTAATAGATTTGCTTCGAGTTTTTTATTACCAGCCTCTGCTTTTTCCGAAGATCTAAAAGGACATGAAGAAGACCTCGTATATTATTTGAAATTGAAGTCTAAGTGGAATGTATCTATAGCCAGTATGATTTATCGTGCAAAGGATTTGGGTTTGTTAAATTCGGAACAATATACTCGTCTACAAAAAAGAATGAGTGCCAGAGGATGGCGAAGAGAGGAGCCAGAGGATACAAGTATTCCAGTATCACGACCAATCCTTGCTAAACAGGCATATAAATTACTGACGGATGCGGGCTTATTTGAAAATCAATCTATAGTCCAGCGATTTAATCTTAAGTACGGCTATCCTCTTCCAGTAGAGATACTTTCAGAGCTTATGGACATTCCAAAGGAGACGTTGTTACAAGAGAGAAATAATATTGTACATTTAAAATCTAGGACTTTGTAAATCATGAATTTTTAATTATTTTTTATATGTTTAAGGAGAACTATATGAATCAAAACTTATCTCACTATCAATTTTCTCCAGAAAACCAATACCTAGATAGAAAATCAGCTAGAAAGAAACCTTCTGAACTTCTCAAACACCTGATTGCTTTTGCAAATGCGGACGGAGGTCAGTTAGTTATTGGTATTGAAGATGAGAAACAGGGTAATATTATTACAGGTTTCAAAGATGGGAAAGCTTATCCGATTGAAGATTTCAAAAAGATTGATCGTGAGATGCGTGAGACTCCTTTGGATCTATCTTTTGAAGAAATCCCTGCGGTTAATCATAAGGGGGAAGAAGATCTTATTTTAGTTATCTCTGTGGAATTGTCGTCAAATCGTGTGATTGCAGCACCAAGTGATGAGGTTTATCTTCGTCAGGGTGATGAAACGGTCAAGTTGAGCTACGAGCAACGCACTCAGCTCAGCTATGATAAGGGACAACGTTTCTTTGAGGATGAAATTGTATCTGATGCGACCTTGGAAGATATTGATGACCATCTGGTTCAGGATTTTAAAAATCGTTTTGATATTTCAGATCGTTCTACAGAAGAAATTCTCAAAGCTCGTCGTTTTCTAATCAATGGGAAATTAACTAAGGCAGCCATTTTGCTTTTTGGTAAATATCCGTCAGCTTTCTTTCCTCAAGCGCGTGTTCGTTTTCAACGGTTTGATGGTACTGACATGGGGACTGGAAGTAGTTTTAATGTTATCAAGGAAGTGACCTTTGATGATGCTCTCCCAACTTTGATTATCAAGGTTAGAGATTTTATCCGTACTCAGCTTCGTGAATTTCAGTATTTAGATGACAACGGGCAATTCCAAATTTTACCTGAGTATCCTGAATTTGCTTGGGTTGAAGGTGTTGTCAATGCCGTAACTCACCGTGATTATTCTGTCTATGGAGATCACATTCGTGTCCTTATGTTTGATGATCGACTAGAGATTCATAGCCCAGGGAAATTACCTAATATTGTAACAGTTGAAAATATCAAGCATGAACGTTTTTCGAGAAACCCTCGCATTGCTAGAACCTTGACAGAGTTCGGTTGGGTACGTGAGATGAATGAAGGTGTTAAGCGTATCTATTCTGAGATGGAATCTGCTTTTCTCCATGAACCTAAATACTCAGAACCTGGGAATAAGGTTGTCCTGACGCTTGAGAATAATATTGTCAGCCGACATCTGCGCACACGAGACAGTTTGGAAAAACAGTTCTCTGATTTTGGTGAATTAACAGCAGATGAGCAACTGATTATCCACTATATGTATAATTCAGGCGAGAGAATGACAACGGCAAAAGCTGTTGAATTGACTGGTAGAAGTCGCTCATTTGTTGTTAAAATGTTACATAAACTTCGTGATTTAGAAATCATTACTTGGTTTGGTTCAAGTAAAAATGACCGCAATCAGTATTATCTTTTAGTTGATAAATGACTGCAGTCAGGATACTATTAGTAATAAGAATACAGTAGAATACAGTAGAATACAGTAGAATACAGTAGAATACAGTAGAATACAGTAGAATACAGTAGAATACAGTAGAATACAGTAGAATACAGTAGAATACAGTAGAATACAGTAGAATACAGTAGAATACAGTAGAATACAGTAGAATACAGTAGAATACAGTAGAATACAGTAGAATACAGTAGAATACAGTAGAATACAGTAGAATACATGTAGAATACAGTAGGGAGGCGCCTATGGTAAAAATTAAGAAGAATACCGATGAACTTGAGGAGTATTGGAATGATCAAATTAGTTACCTAAAACGTGCAATTGATTATTTTGATGAAGGAAATGAAACTGAAGCGAGGCGAATTGCTAGCAGTCTGAGGATTTTGTTACACCACACAAAATCCTCACAAGCTTTAATCAAGCAGTTAAATCGGAATGTAATCTATCTTTCATCTAGTTTTTTATATACTCCTTCAAATTTACTTTCAACATGGACTCTTCTTGTCTTAGAGATAAAAGATAATCAGTTAACCTATAAACCAAATCTTGACTTTTATGGAAAAGGAGAGCGTTTATTTTATTTAACGTTTGAAGATTGGTGGAATGAAATAATATTTGATGATAAACAAAATGTTTTTACAAGAAAAGATATTATACTTTTTGTCGCTAATAATGATGGTGGAGCACATGTTGACCCGGAACTAAAGGAGTCATTTGCTCTTCTTACGAAATGCAATTCTCTTGGAGTCACAAACAATTACGGAGATTCCCCGTTATCAAACCCGATTTATCAAGCGGTTCGAGTAATTGCTGAAGAATTTTTGCTAAGTGTTGCTATAAGTTTCTCAGGATTAAAAAATCGTAGGCAGTATAAAGAAAGAAAATTTGAAATGCGCTTTGTAGATAATATGCGTAGATATAAGTGGTCTACCACGGATATTAGTTGTTCTAGTGAAACGATGGAGATAGTGAATAGGCATAAATCAGAAGCAAGAAGATTGTATAGACAAGAGTTTGGTAATGGTATGGCTGTGGAGTATATTGGGAAATGATTATGATGTGTAAAGTTCGATAAGTTTTCGAATATAATAAATATGGCAAAACATACTTGTTTGGTACCTGAAGTTATCTCGAAACAAGCCATTTCCGTAATGATTTATTTGTACACTTCTCAATTACATAAGCTCAAAAACTGATTTTTGGTAATCTAATGGTAATCCATTATTTGTAGGGTTGGGTTATAAATGTTTGTATTTAATGAAAATGGGATTTGAAAACTTGGTTTAATAAGTTTTTGCAGATATTTGATTTTTGTAGTCCCAACCAGGTCTTAAGAAAGCTCGTAAAGCTAGTCAATTTAGAAAACGTTAATTATCAGCGATATATCAACGTTTCAAGGCGCTCAAGAGATTATCTCATGGGTGCTTTTTTTGTGGTTTCTACGGGAATGGATTCTATTTATTTTTAGCGGATGCGGTATTTATCATTAATGGCTGTCTAGATATATTCTATAATTGGACTGTTAGTAATTAAAATGATATATCTGATATAGGAATATGGTTTTAGATTTATTCATCTTAACTTTCTGCATAGAATTTGCTATAATCTAGGTAGAATTTATGTCAAGGAGACTGCTGATGAAGACGAAAGAAATCATGGGAATTTTGGAAGAGATGAAATTGGGGATTTTTGCGACAGTAGATGAAGCAGGAAATCCCCACGCTCGACCTATTCATATTACTGCTGCGAATGAAGATGGTATCTTCTTTATGACTGGTTCTGAGACTCATTTTTATAGACAGTTAATAGAAGATGGTCGCGTGGCATTGTCGGCCTTGTCTGAAGAAGAGTATCTCATTCAGGTTATTCGGATTGAGGGAAAGGCAAGACTGGCAAGTCAAGAACTGCTGGACAAGGTGTTTTCGGATAATGACTATATTCAACATGTCTATAAAGACGAAGAAAGTCAAAAGACTATGAGGATTTTTCAAATTTATGAAGGAGATGGGTTTTATCATAGTCTAACTCAAGGACATCGCTACTTATTTTCTATTGGAGGCAACAACGAAGGACAAGCAAGAAGTTTATAGAGAACCGTATCTTTAATAGTCTGTAGTAAATTACTCGGTTATTTTATTCTTTTCATGGTATAATGGAATTGTAACATCGGATTTTTATCCCACAAATTAAGAAAGTTGATTGAAGTATCAGGAGAGAAGAATGAATAAGGAAACAAAGGCAATTGTATTGGCAGGAGATTATGGCTATATTCGCTACATCGAGGCAACTATTAAATCAATTTGTTATCATAATGCCAATGTAAAAATTTATCTATTTAACCAGGACATCCCTCAAGAATGGTTTATTTATATCAGAAGACGAATGCGAGAAACTGGAAGTCAGCTAATTGATGTAAAACTTATCGGTACCGGAGTGGAGCTTGGTTGGACATTGCCTAAGAATGGACCTCATATAAATTATATGACGTATGCTCGTTTCTTTATTCCGAAATTTGTTGAAGAAGACAAGGTTCTGTATCTGGATAGTGACTTAGTAGTGACGAGATCATTGGATGGATTATTTGCTAAAGATATTGAAGATTATTATCTTGCTGCTGCAAAGATTGGCTATGGTCTAGAAGAGAGGTTCAATGCAGGAGTTCTGTTGATTAATAACAGACGTTGGAAAGATGAACAAATTATGGAACGCCTGTTGGAGGTAGTAAGTCAAGAACATCAAAACTTGACAGAAGCGGATCAATCTGTCTTGAATATGGTCATTAAAGATCGTTATCTTCTGCTTGAAGATACCTACAATTTCCAAATTGGGACAGATAAATTATTAGAGCAATTTGGCTATAAATTTATTTTTGATATTCCACTTGATCCACTCCCAGCGATTATTCACTATGTTTCACCGGTAAAACCATGGTTGACATATTCAACGAGTCGTTTGAGAGAAGTTTGGTGGCGTTACTCGCAACTAGAATGGGCCGATATTTTACATCATCATTCCCAGTTGACGATTTCTGCTGAAAAGAATTTGTTGACTATTTTTGAATTTCCAAAATTGGAGCAGATCGAAAGTTTGGTGCAGTTATTGCCACATTGTAACTTTCACATTATGGCGTTTACAGACATCGTTCCAGAATTGAAGCGATTAGCAAGCTATGAAAATGTTAAGCTCTATCCACATGTTATGCACTATACAGCGGATCGTTGGATTGATAACTGCGATATGTATTTGGATATTAATCATGGTTCAAAATTTAGGGATATTTTGCAAATGCTTGTAGATCGAAATAAACCTCTATTGACATTCACTGCGACAAAAACAGATGGTTTTGAAGAAGCTGTTTTTGATACGGCAGAAGAAATGGCAGAATTCATAATGAAAAATTAAGAGAACGGGTTGCAAAACCTACTCTCTTTTTTTATGGTCAAATAAATTGGTTTTAGATATTTCTTGTGCTATAATATTGAAAAATTTTTGAAAAGAGAGGGTTTATGACAAAATTTGCTTTATTATGTTATAGTACTGGAAATATTGGTGATGAAATACAGTCGGTTGCAGCCGAGCGTTTTCTACCACAGGTAGACTACTATCTGAATCGTGATTATCTTCATGATTTTATTGCCGACTCTACTGACGAAGAGATAAAGCTAATTATGAATGGTTGGTACAGTCATCATCCACAAAATTTTCCTTTGAAACATCCTCAGATTCATCCTCTGTTGATTTCTATGTATATTGATGGTCCGGTTCAGCCTATTTTTTCTTCGAAAGAAAATGTGGAGTTCTTCCGAAAATTTGGTCCGGTAGGAGCGAGAAGTTATGGGACTAAGGAGTTTTTTGAAAAAATAGGAGTCGAAACTTACTGGTCGGGTTGTTTAACATTGACTCTTCAACGTGAGAAGGATGTTCCGAAACAAGACTTTATATTGGCTGTAGATGTATCGAACGAAGTTTACGAAAAAATGAAGTCGGAGTCAAAATTGCCAGTAGTACGATTGATGGTAGACGTAGCGCATATCTATATGTCCACAGAACGTCGTATGAAATTGGCGAAGTATTATTTATATTTATATCAGTCGGCAAGATTGGTTGTTACAACTCGTTTGCATGGAACGCTTCCTAGTTTAGCATTGGGAACACCTGTATTAAATATTTCTTTACCTGGCTATGAAGAAGGTCGCTTTAGCGGTCTCAGAGAATTAGTGCATTCTATGACAGAGGAAGAATTTTTAGCTGGAGCTTATGATGTCAATCGTCCGAAAGAAAATCCTGATACTTTTCTGCCAATCAGAGAATCGTTGATAAGGATATGTCGAGAGTATACAGGCTTTTGTTCGGGACAGGGGTATTTAAACGGACAACCAGTAGTTGATTTTTTAAGTGACCCGGATTTGATACAATCATTTGCGACAGGTTTGTGGTCTGCTCATCTAGAACACGGAATTTATCGCTAAGGGGATATCCTCCTTTTTCTATGAACGTTGCAAATATTTGTTGGGCATGCTATGATAGTTAGTAATAGAATAAAAATTTAGGGGAGCGTTCATGGAAAAAGTCAGTGTAATCGTACCTGTTTACAATGGAGAGAAACATCTGAGACAGTGTGTAGAGTCAATTATGGCTCAAGATTATAAAAATTTAGAGATATTATTGATAAATGATGGTTCCAAAGATGGTTCTGCGCTTATTTGTGAACAGTTAAAGCATCAGGATAGTCGAGTGAGGGTTATTCATAAGCGACAAAATGAAGGTCTCGGTGCTGCTAGAAATACATCGATTGATGTTGCCACAGGAGAGTACATCGTGTTTGTGGATGCAGATGACTGGATAGATCCAAATCATGTTAGCGACCTATATGACTTGATGCAACGGACAGGTAGCGATGTGGCTATTTCAAATTTCACCCAATACTATGAGGATACTGGACGTTATAACCTTCATATTGGACCAGAAGATTACTATGAGGCAGTATATAGCCCAGAGGAATGGTTTAACTATCAATACGGAGTTGGTCACAATATCAGTCTTTGCTTCACTGTTCCGTGGTCAAAAATGTATAGAAAATCCTTGTTTGAATATATATTGTATCCGACAGATGGTTTTGGTGAAGATGATCGTACAACCTGGAAAACCTATCTCGCTGCCAATAAAATTGCATACATGCATCGCTCAAGTCTAATTTATCGTGTCAATGAAGGTTCTATGACACAAACTGCGGATCAAGCCACAATTTTTTCAACTATACCTGTTGCAGAACGCTTGGAAGTTTTGGGGCTTCTTGGTTTTGATTTGTCCAAAGAAATTGCGGCTTTTAAGTGGAGGTCTCAGTTAAATCGCGATAGCAAATTGCGAAGAGGTGATGTAGTAGCCTATAAAAACTTAGAGTATCGAATCCGACTATTAGAAAAATATGGTAAAAAATAATGCGTGTATATATTACAAATTTGAATGGACATGCGGCTTCTAGTACCGCACAAATCTGTCAGAATATGGTAACGGATATTGCGACATCGCTAGGCTATCGTGAAATGGCTATCCATGCTTATCGCATGGATGCAGACACACCAGAGGAACTGAGTAAGCGTTTGGATGGGATTGTTGCAGGTCTTAGACACGGGGATGTGGTCATTTTTCAAACGCCGACTTGGAATACAACGGCTTTTGACGAAAAGGTAATGGCCAAATTGCGTGCATATCAGATTAAAATAGTCATCTTCATTCATGATGTTGTTCCGTTGATGTTTGCTGGAAATTACTATTTGATGGACCGTACAATTGCATATTATAATCAAGCGGATGTTGTAGTAGCTCCGAGCCAACAAATGATTGATAATTTAAGACGTCATGGTCTAACTGTAGAAAAAACAATTGTACAGGGAATGTGGGATCATCCAACCAATGTTCCGCAGTTACCAGCAATTTTCAAAAAAGAAATCCATTTTCCAGGTTCCCCAGAACGATTTAGTTTTGTGAAATCTTGGGATTATGACGTTCAATTGAACTTGTATGCACGTCAGGAAGTAGAGTTGCCTGCAAATGTGAAGCATTTTACCTATCGACCAGATGAGCAATTGTTGATTGAAATGTCAGAAGGTGGATTTGGGCTGGTTTGGATGGATGATCACGATAAAGAGTATCAAAAATTATACTGTCCTTATAAATTAGGTGCGTTTGTTGCTGCAGGGATTCCTGTTATTGTTCAGCGTGGTTTAGCCAATCAAGAAATTGTAGAAAAAAATGGCTTGGGTATGGTTGTAGATAGTCTAGAGGAAGCTGTTGCTCGAATCGAGACTATGTCTGTCGAAGAATATCAAGGAATGGTAGCGAGGGTCCGCTCATTTAGCTCTTTGGTTCGACAAGGCTTCTTTACAAGAAAATTGTTGACAGAAGCGGTGTTTGAAGCGGTATGTAAGTAGGGTATTATGAAAAAATTAGAAGATATTCGGGTGTTGCCCATTTTAGAAAGCCTTGAGTTTATTCAAGAAAATAATGCTTCAGTTGTCCGATTCGGTGATGGTGAAATCGATCTAATTCTAGGGCATAGTATTCCTTATCAGGCTTATGATAAAGAACTGGCTGGAGCATTGAAAGCAATTTTACAGATGCCTAGTAATGAACAGCTGTTGGTGTGCCTACCAGATGTTTTTCAGAATCTTGAGCGCTACAATAGCAATGCTCGTTATTTCTGGAGTAAGCATTTTGAACAGTACCGTGCTTTTTACGAAGAAGAATGCCAATCAGAGTGGTATGGTTCGACGTTCCTGTCTCGGCCTTATATTGATCTAGTTGATAAGAGTCACTCTGATAGGTATTTTGCGGCAATCAAAAAATTATGGTCAGGTCGTGATATTCTAATTGTTGAAGGAGAAACATCACGTTCTGGTATGGGAAATGATTTGTTTGAGCAAGCCAATTCTGTTTCACGGATTATTTGCCCGTCAAAAAATGCCTTCTCATCGTATGATCGAATTATTTCCTCTATATTACGTCATGCTGAGGGACGGTTGGTCATCTTGATGTTGGGACCGACTGCTAAACTGCTTTCTTATGATTTGACAAAGCGTGGTTATCAAGCGATAGATTTAGGTCATATTGATTCAGAATATGAATGGTTCCAGATGAAGGCGGAGTCTAAAGTCAAATTGGAACACAAACATACAGCTGAGTTTAATTATGATGAAAATATTGCGGAAGTAGTCGATGAGGAGTATATCAATCAAGTTTTGGAATGGGTTGATGTCCCAGCTAAGTCGTTGATTCATAAAGAGGAGGAAGTAATGGATCAAAGTTTAATCAGCGTGATTGTACCGGTATATAATGTAAAACCATATTTGGCACGTTGTCTCGATTCGCTTCTGAAGCAAACACATACCAATTTTGAACTTCTGTTGGTGAATGATGGCTCGAAGGATGGTTCGGCTTTTATTTTAGAGGAATATGCTAAGAAAGATAGCCGTATTCGTGTGATACATCAAGAGAATATGGGGGTATCTGCTGCTAGGAATCGTGCGATTGATGAAGCAAAAGGCTCTTATATCACCTTTATTGATTCGGATGATTTTGTAGAGGATTTTTACTTAGAGCATCTCTATCAGGCGGCGGTTGCATCGGGTTCTGATATTGCAGCGACAAACTTTTCTTCATTTAATGAAGAAAGACAGAGTTTTCTTTTTTATCATACAAAAGAATCCTACTTCCAGAAAGTGTACTCGGTGCAAGAATGGATGGACTTGGAAGGTGATATGAAAAATAATATGCACCTGGCATTCACTTTTTCACCTTTGAAGTTGTTTAAGCGAGAGTTATTCGGGGATATTCGCTATCCTGTAGGTCGCCTGCGCGAAGACGATGCAACAATTTACAAGTTATACTTGAAAGCTAACCAAATTCATTTTACTAATGAAGGAACTTATTACTATTCTCAGCGTGCGGAGGGATTGTCTAGAACAGCCATGCATGATGATATCGCAACAATGGTTTCCAATGCAGAGGAGCGGATTTCTTTGATGGTTGCACTTGGTTACAATCCGGCCGCACAGATTACATCCTATGTTGAGCGTTTGAAAAAATGTCGTGGTGATGCCCTCTATGCAGGTCAAATTAATCTCTATCGTACAATCTGTTCAAAAATTGATTTGTATGAAGGTTATCAAAAGAGGGAGGGCTAGATGGAAAAAGTTTCTGTCATTGTTCCTGTGTATAATGCGGGGCCCTATTTGCGACAGTGTATAGATAGCATTCTTTCGCAAACCTATTCAAATTTTGAATTGATTTTAGTGAACGATGGTTCAACAGATGCGAGTGCAGAAGTTTGTGAAGCTTATCGACAGGCAGATGGTCGTGTGCGACTTATCCACAAAAAACTTGGTGGTGGAGGAGTAGGAGCAGCACGTAATTCGGCCCTTCCATTAATCACGGGTGATTTTGTTCTTTTTGTTGATAATGACGATTGGTTAGAACCGAACCATATAGAAGTGTTGTACCAAGCGTTGAAGGAGACGGAATCGGATATTGCTGTAGTTAATTTTACGCAATTTATGGAAGAGAGAGGGAGTTTTGCTTTTCATGTAACAGAAAAGGACTATTTTCGAGAGGTTTATACTCCTCAAGAATGGTTTGCTAGAGAATATGATGGGCGATTTTCCTTTAGTCAGTGTTTTACAGTTCCATGGTGTAAATTATATAAGGCGTCCTTGTTTGAGAATATTAGCTATCCTGAAGGTGAAAAAGTTGAGGATGACTATACGACCTGGAAGCTATATTTGATGGCTGATCGGATTGTATTTACCAATACTGCGTTGTATTATCATCGTAAGCGCGAGACTAGTGTGACTAAAACAGTAGAGACGACTTATGTTTTTCCGTTAAAAAGTATCGAAGAGAGAATAACTATTTTGAGTCTGATTGGTTTTGATATAGCCGCAGAGTTGAGAGCTTATCGGTGGAGATTGGATCTTCACAGGGATAGTTTTTTGGCGTCGGGTCATATGCAAGAATATCAAAAATGCCTACAAAAAATAGCCATTCTAAATAAGTATTATAACAAAAACAATATATAGATATAAAGCTGTGTTCAAGGAAAACACAGCTTTATATGTTTATAAAAATAAACTAGAATTGAACAAAGTAGATGAAAACGCTGTAAAACAGGGATTTTTTTGTTTTCATATCTCCTAGTCAGTCAGCGAATCCCTTTCCGAATCAATCTCTGAATCTATCTCCGAGTCAGAATCAACTCCGTCTCGTCACTCTCAAACTCCGCGTAAACAAGATGTGCTGCCAAATACTGGTGAATAATCATCAGCTTGGACAGGAATCCTTGGGGCAGGTCTTCTTCTTGGTAGCTTCTATAAACGTCGGAAGAAAGAAAATGGAGAAACTGAATAAATGTATCTAACTAGAGTTCGTATACTAGTAGTAAAAATAATAATAAAGGGAACGGTGTTGTTCCCTTTTATTATTGCGATCAATCTTATAAATAAGAGACATACAATTCATGGTAGTTGAATAGTGAGAGGGAAGTGATGGATTAAAAGTAGGGGCTTTCTTTTGATTGACTGCTGGAGTGTTAGTCATACGAAAAGAGTTGTGTTTTTACTGGTGTTAAGAGAAAACTATATTTTTTCTCGGTCTTATTTATAAAAATGTACAAACAAATATATATTTATTACCTAATTATCTGTAAAATGAATTCGATTATATTGAATAATTTGATAAAGTTTTGCGAGGATGTTACGTGTGTATCGCACTTAAAAAAACAATAAAAAAATTGCTAAATTAACAAAGGTATATTTATAAGTTAATATATAAACATATGTATGTTTGTTTAAGAAAATACGATGATTTGTCTAAATGAAAAGACTGATTGAGGTTCTCTATATGCCTGAAAACGCTGTAAAATGGCAATTATTTTATTATTTATACAAATGTATTAAAAAACGAATGTTCTGAGCATAAAGAGTTGACAACCTTTGTTGTTTTAGGTAGAATATCGTATAAACCTCCAAAAAAATATATTTATAAATATGTTTTTGCGAGAAAATTATATATCAATATACAAGTTATGAGGTATTTATGGAAAGAAAAAACGGAAAGCGGTATACTGAGGTCTCGCGTAAAAGCCGAGTGAAAATGCACAAGTCTGGGAAGCATTGGGTACGTACAGTTATGTCACAGATTGGGCTTATTCAATTGGGGAAACGTAGCGCTTCTGAAAGTCCAAAAATAAAATTAACTTCTGCAAGTCAGCAAGAGTCTGCTGCGAAGATGTTGCGTGGATTGGTAGCTGCAAGTGCTGTGGTCGGTGGAGGACTTACTGCAGAGCAAGTTCTTGCCGAAGATACGGTAATTGCTACTGAAGTAACCACATCAGTGTTGGCTAACGAAGACACTATTAGCATGAGTGATGCTGGTACGGAATCAGATACATCTTCACAATCAGTAAGTGAATCCGAGTCGACAAGTCATTCAGAGTCAATCAGTGACTCTGAATCTATTAGTAGTTCGGAATCTGATAGCATATCAGCTTCGACAAGTGAGTCAATATCAGAAAGTGAATCGATTTCATTTAGTGAATCTACTTCTTCAAGTGAGTCGACAATTGCTTCAGAAAATAGTCAGTCTTCATCTACGACATCAGAGCTATCAGAGAGTTCAACTGCAGAGTCGACAACTTCAGAAGAAACTCCTCAACAAGTCTTGGACCAAGTGGTGTCGGAAGCAGAAATTCTTATTCGGATTGCCGAGTCGAAACTAGAGGCTGCTCCAGATAGTGATTTAGCAGTTGCTGTAGCTGTTTCCCGAACAAATTTAGAAACAGCGAAACAATTGTTGGGGAATTCGAATGCGACGACAACAGATATTCAGACGATTACTTCTGCCCTTCAAAATAGTTCTCAATTGTTAGGGTTAGAGTTGCTGAAAAACGAAGAAGATGGTATCATTACATATGCATTAGATACATCAACTACAGTTACTCTCAAAGTAGGCACAGGTCAGGGAGTTCTTTTTGCTACTACTTCAGTTGCAAATCCAGCCATGACAGATGCAAATGGTGCAAAAATTTCAGATCCGACGAATACAACGACCTTTACACCGTCTTCGGAAGCGGAGCGTTTTACTTTTAATTATTCTAAACTCAATTGGTTTGCGGATCAGTTGACTGATACTACCGTTAAGGAAAATTATTACTTCCGCTATTCACTAGACTATGATTCATCTACTTCAACAACGTATGTAGAATTGGTTAATAAGTCTACGAATACAGTTGTAGAAAGTCATACGTTGGATAAGGGGCAACAGGCGACTTTTACTTATTTCCAAAACTATTCAGGAGCCAATAATCTTCCGCTAGTTGTATCGTATGGAGATAGCACGGCATCTTCTACAACAGCAGGGGAATTGCAGGTTCTCTATAATGGTGGTACGGTAACGAACACGCTGGTTCCAACCTATCAACTATATACAACTTATTATAAAACAACAGATGGGACGACTATTGCGACCTACACGATGATGGGGATTGGTGGGCAAATGGCAACTCCATCAGGTGTTCGGACGTTTACAGGATATGATTATGCAAGTAAAACCGGTGGAGAAACTGTAAGGTTATATTCTGTCGGAACGCTCTACAATGATGGTGCGATTGCTTCCTCGTATATCAAGCGTTTAGCAGAAGTTGTTAGTGATGATGGGGATGTAATTAAATCAATTTGGTTAAAGGATCCGACCTATACAGGTACGGTTGACTACAACTCGGCAGATACAACAGGTTTTATCAAAGTGATGGAGACCTCAGTAATGTCTCCGGGTACCTATAATACAAGTTTGGTTGTACCTACTAATAGCATTATCAACGCTACTGAGTCTGCGCAGATTACAGCGAATGCTCAAGCGGGTAAACGTGATAACGATATCTTTGTCACTGTCTATGAAGATAATTATCTTTCGATTCGTATAGGTTTTGATGGCTATACTAAGGCTGCTTCGGGTTACAGTTATGCATCAAGTATTCTGGTTCAAACTATTCTCAAAACAACTCATCCAGATTATAATCCGAATTTTACTACAGTTAATCCGAACACTAAAGGAGTAACTGCAAACCTATATAATGGACTAACTTCTAATACGGTAAATGAAACGACATACTACTATACGATTGATACTTCTGAATCAATTTCGATTTCTAATTCGGTTTCGGCGTCAGAATCGGTATCTAGTTCTGAGTCAACGTCCAAGTCGGAGTCAGTATCACAGTCGATTTCTAACTCAGTGTCAGAATCAGTACATGAATCTGTATCTGAATCGATTTCGGAGTCAGTTAGTGAATCCATTTCTGAATCGGTATCGGAGTCAGTTAGCGAGTCTGTATCTGAATCCGTCTCAGAATCTATCTCAGAGTCAGTCAGCGAATCAATTTCAGAATCTGTATCTGAGTCCATCTCAGGGTCGGTCAGCGAGTCGATTTCCGAATCTGTCTCAGAATCCATCTCAGAGTCAGTCAGCGAATCAATTTCAGAATCTGTATCTGAGTCCATCTCAGAGTCGGTCAGCGAGTCAATCTCTGAATCTACATCTGAGTCTATCTCCGAGTCAGTCAGCGAGTCGATTTCTGAATCTACATCAGAGTCCATCTCCGAGTCGGTAAGTGAGTCTATTTCAGAATCCGTCTCTGAGTCCATCTCCGAGTCAGTATCAGAATCAATTTCCGAATCTGTATCTGAGTCAATTTCCGAATCAGTCTCAGAATCTATCTTAGAGTCGGTCAGCGAGTCAATCTCTGAATCTACATCTGAGTCTATCTCCGAGTCAGTAAGTAATCCCTTTCAGAATCCGTATCTGAATCGATTTCCGAATCGGTCAGCGAGTCAATTTCCGAATCGGTATCTGAATCTATCTCCGAGTCAGTCAGCGAGTCGATTTCAGAATCTACATCTGAGTCTATCTCCGAGTCAGTCAGCGAATCGATTTCAGAATCTGTATCTGAGTCCATCTCAGAGTCGGTCAGCGAGTCGATTTCAGAATCCATCTCTGAGTCAGTATCAGAATCAATTTCCGAATCTGTATCAGAATCTATCTCCGAGTCAATCTCAGAATCTACATCTGAGTCTATCTCCGAGTCAGTCAGCGAGTCGATTTCAGAATCTGTATCTGAGTCCATCTCCGAGTCAGTCAGCGAGTCGATTTCCGAATCGGTCTCAGAATCTATCTCTGAATCGGTAAGCGAATCGATTTCCGAATCGGTATCTGAATCAATCTCCGAGTCAGTCAGCGAGTCGATTTCCGAATCGGTCTCAGAATCTATCTCAGAGTCAGTAAGTGAGTCCCTTTCTGAATCCGTCTCAGAATCCATCTCCGAGTCAGTTAGCGAGTCCATTTCAGAATCCGTCTCTGAGTCCATCTCCGAGTCAGTCAGTGAGTCAATTTCCGAATCAGTCTCAGAATCCATCTCCGAGTCAGTATCAGAATCAATTTCCGAATCCGTCTCAGAATCTATCTCTGAATCGGTAAGTGAATCAATTTCAGAATCGGTATCTGAATCTATCTCAGAGTCAGTAAGTGAATCGATTTCAGAATCTACATCTGAGTCAATTTCAGAATCAGTCAGCGAGTCTATCTCTGAGTCAGTGAGCGAATCTATTTCGGAATCTACATCTGAATCTATCTCAGAGTCAGTCAGCGAATCTATTTCCGAATCTGTATCTGAGTCCATCTCAGAGTCGGTAAGCGAATCTATTTCCGAATCTGTATCTGAGTCCATCTCAGAGTCGGTAAGCGAGTCGATTTCCGAATCCGTCTCAGAATCCATCTCCGAGTCAGTATCAGAATCAATTTCGGAATCTACATCTGAGTCCATTTCAGAATCAGTCAGCGAATCTATTTCCGAATCCGTCTCAGAATCAATTTCTGAGTCTACATCAGAATCCATCTCCGAGTCAGTGAGTGAATCCATTTCGGAATCTACATCTGAATCTATCTCAGAATCGGTCGGCGAATCTATTTCCGAATCTGTATCTGAGTCAATTTCCGAGTCAGTCTCAGAATCAATCTCTGAGTCAGTAAGTGAATCTATCTCAGAATCGGTCAGCGAGTCCCTTTCAGAATCCGTATCTGAATCCATCTCAGAGTCGGTCAGCGAGTCAATTTCTGAATCTGTCTCTGAATCCCTTTCAGAATCAGTTTCTGAATCTATCTCAGAATCGGTCAGCGAGTCGATTTCCGAATCCGTCTCTGAGTCTATCTCAGAGTCAGTCAGCGAATCCCTTTCCGAATCCGTCTCTGAGTCAATTTCCGAGTCAGTCAGCGAGTCGATCTCTGAATCTACATCTGAGTCCATCTCAGAGTCAGTCAGCGAGTCTCTTTCCGAATCCGTCTCTGAGTCAATTTCTGAGTCAGTAAGTGAGTCCCTTTCAGAATCTGTCTCTGAATCGGTAAGCGAGTCCATCTCCGAGTCAGTCAGCGAGTCGATTTCAGAATCTGTATCTGAATCCCTCTCAGAGTCGGTAAGCGAATCTATTTCAGAATCTGTATCTGAATCCATCTCAGAGTCAGTGAGTGAATCCATTTCTGAATCTACATCTGAATCTATCTCTGAGTCAGTAAGTGAATCGATTTCAGAATCTGTATCTGAGTCAATTTCCGAGTCAGTCTCAGAATCTATCTCTGAGTCAGTAAGTGAATCTATCTCCGAGTCAGTAAGTGAATCGATTTCAGAATCTGTATCTGAGTCCATCTCCGAGTCAGTAAGTGAATCGATTTCAGAATCTGTATCTGAGTCAATTTCAGAATCAGTCAGCGAGTCTATCTCAGAGTCAGTAAGTGAGTCCCTTTCGGAATCAGTCTCAGAATCCCTTTCCGAGTCGGTCAGCGAATCTATTTCGGAATCAGTCTCCGAATCTATCTCTGAATCGGTCAGCGAGTCTATTTCGGAATCCACATCAGAATCCCTTTCCGAGTCAGTTAGCGAATCTATTTCGGAATCAGTCTCAGAATCCCTTTCCGAGTCAGTCAGCGAGTCGATTTCAGAGTCAGTCTCTGAATCTATCTCAGAATCAGTGAGCGAGTCACTTTCAGAATCCGTATCAGAGTCAATCTCCGAGTCGGTAAGCGAGTCAATTTCAGAATCCGTATCTGAGTCTATCTCAGAGTCAGTCAGCGAATCAATTTCTGAATCTACATCTGAGTCTATCTCCGAGTCAGTTAGCGAATCTATTTCCGAATCAGTCTCTGAATCCATCTCAGAGTCAGTTAGCGAATCAATTTCTGAGTCCACATCAGAATCTATCTCAGAGTCAGTTAGCGAATCTATTTCGGAATCTACATCTGAATCAATTTCAGAATCAGTAAGTGAATCTATCTCTGAATCGGTCAGCGAGTCGATTTCCGAATCCGTCTCTGAGTCTATCTCCGAGTCAGTAAGTGAGTCGATTTCTGAATCCGTATCTGAATCTCTTTCCGAGTCAGTAAGTGAATCGATTTCAGAATCAGTATCAGAATCCATCTCAGAGTCGGTCAGCGAATCTATTTCGGAATCAACTTCAGAATCTATCTCCGAGTCAGTAAGTGAGTCCCTTTCAGAATCAGTTAGCGAATCAATTTCAGAATCCACATCTGAGTCTATCTCCGAGTCAGTCAGCGAATCGATTTCAGAATCAGTAAGTGAATCTATCTCAGAATCGGTAAGCGAGTCCCTTTCAGAATCCGTATCCGAATCCATCTCCGAGTCAGTAAGTGAATCTATTTCGGAATCTACATCTGAGTCACTTTCAGAATCTGTATCTGAATCCATCTCCGAGTCAGTAAGTGAATCGATTTCAGAATCCGTGTCAGAGTCAATCTCCGAGTCGGTCAGCGAATCAATTTCTGAATCTACATCTGAGTCAATTTCCGAGTCAGTAAGTGAATCCATTTCGGAATCTACATCTGAATCTATCTCAGAATCAGTGAGCGAGTCACTTTCAGAATCCGTATCTGAATCCATCTCCGAGTCAGTAAGTGAATCTATTTCGGAATCTACATCTGAGTCACTTTCAGAATCTGTATCTGAATCCATCTCCGAGTCAGTAAGTGAATCGATTTCAGAATCCGTGTCAGAGTCAATCTCCGAGTCGGTCAGCGAATCTATTTCGGAATCTACATCTGAGTCAATTTCCGAGTCAGTAAGTGAATCCATTTCGGAATCTACATCTGAATCTATCTCAGAATCAGTGAGCGAGTCACTTTCAGAATCCGTATCAGAGTCAATCTCCGAGTCAGTCAGCGAATCTATTTCGGAATCTACATCTGAGTCCCTTTCAGAATCCGTATCTGAGTCCCTCTCCGAGTCAGTCAGCGAATCAATTTCTGAATCCGTATCAGAGTCAATCTCAGAGTCAGTTTCTGAGTCCATCTCAGAGTCAGTCAGCGAATCACTTTCAGAATCCGTGTCTGAGTCCCTCTCCGAGTCGGTCAGCGAATCAATTTCTGAATCAACTTCAGAATCCCTTTCAGAGTCAGTAAGTGAGTCAATTTCAGAATCTGTATCTGAATCTATCTCTGAGTCGGTCAGCGAGTCGATTTCCGAATCTACATCTGAGTCCATTTCAGAATCAGTCTCTGAGTCTATCTCAGAGTCAGTCAGCGAATCGATTTCCGAATCCGTCTCTGAATCTATTTCAGAGTCAGAATCAACCCCGTCTCGTCAATCTCAAACTCCGCGTAGACAAGGTGCGTTGCCAAATACTGGTGAACAATCATCAGCTTGGGCAGGAATCCTTGGGGCAGGTCTCCTTCTTGGTGGTTTGTATAAACGCCGTAAAAAAGAAGAGGAAGATGTCGAGGAAAATAGTAATTGACGACAGTGATATTTTCGAAGCTATTTATTTGAATAGCTTCGATTTATCATGTATTGTGAGAAGTGTATTCTCACAATACATGATAGAAAGAGGGTATAAAATGTTTGCATCAATGAAGAAAAAAATCCAAAGTTCATTAATTTTAAAAAGGATACTTTGGTCAGTTGGTATAATTTTTGTCTATATGTTAGGGAAATATATTCCTATTGGGACGTTGCCAGTTTATTCTGAAATAGGTGCTGGTGGGTATGATTTAACGAGTTCTCTAGATACTTTAGCGATGGTATCTGGAGGGAATTTTTCTATGCAGAATCTATTTTCATTGGGTTTAAGTCCTTGGATGACCAGTATGATTCTGTGGCGTTTTTTGAGCTTGTTTAAAGTGGTGAAAGTGGCAACGAAGCGACAAACTCAGTTATGGCAGATGTCACTGATGTTTATAATTGCTTTTATTCAAGCATACGGGTATAGTGGAGTTAGTGATTATTTCGAAATTCCAGCATTAGGACCACAGAGTAAAGTACTTTTGAGAATCAGTTCAATTGTTATCCTGATAGCAGGGAGCTATGTTCTTGCATGGCTTGCGGCTGTCAACGCTAGAAAAGGCGTTGGTGGACCATCAGTCATCATTATTTCGAATATGACCTTAACATTTTTAGTAAATATTGCTAGATTGGTATCTGAGAATCGCTTTGATATTTGGATTTGGTTGCTGATTACTCTGTTTGTCCTAGGTGGAGCATCAATTCTTATTTGGATCACGATTAGGGTCTTTAGAGCAGAATATCGAATCCCTATTCGAAGAATAACAATCGTTAGTTCCTTTGCAGAGGAGACGTACATCCCTCTCAAATTAACCCCAGCAGGTGGGATGCCGTTTATGTATGCGATGACCTTGATGACTCTACCTCCGTTATTTATTTCTATATTGCTCGGATTTTTCCCAGATAATGAAGCACTACAGTATCTTTCACAACATTTCTCGATGTCACAGCTAGTAGGAATAATTTTCTATCTTATTCTGTTATTTATTCTGGCAATTGGCTTTGCGTTCTTTAATTTGGATCCAGGAGAAATTGCTGAAGGAATGCAAAAAGGTGGGGATTATATTGAAGGAGTTCGTCCAGGAGAAGCTACTAAGAAATACATCGGATCGTATTTGTGGAAATTGGCAATTATAGGTGCAATTTATACAAGTTTAATGGGTGGTATTCCCATGCTGATTATTTGGAGCCAATCAGGGCAGATAAGTTTTGCTATTCTTATACAAAACATTTATATTATGACCACTCTAATGTTAGGGATTGTAGAGCAAATAAGTGTAATGCAAACTTGGAAACAGTACGATGACTTGATTTAAAGGAGAAAAAATGTATTATTTTATTCCGTCATGGTATAACGGAAATCGGAAGTGGTTTGTTGAAACGCCGCTATGGTTCCGTGTATTTGAGCGTATGAGCTTTGATGATACAATCAACCAAATTCAGATGTTTCAAGCTGCTCATGAAGAAGCTGCGCTTATTTTGACATGCTACCACCCGCAACTTCGCTATTATTTACACAAACAAGGCTTATTAGATGTGAATTATTGGTCATTTTTTGATGATATTCAAAACATTCAAAGAAAGGAAACAAAGACAATTCCTTTTAAAGAATTAGGATGGCCCGAAGGGACTAGATTTATCTATTCCCCATTTATGGTGTTGGCATATGTTGATAACGAAAAGATTGCTGATATCCATTTTGCCGAAAATGGGAACCTACACTTTGTCATTTTTTACGAAGAAAATAAAGAAGCTAGACGCTATTATTTTGACGATAGAGGATTTTTATCGAGCATTCAATATTCAAAAGACGGTGTTCCTAGCTATCAGGATTACTTAAATGAATTTGGGGTATGGCAGGTTCGAGAACATCTAACTCGAAAGCACAGTGTGATTGAAATCAATCCATCGGCCGATCAAATGTTCTATAAATTGACGTATGATGCCTGGGAGGAATTGTTTAAAGAACGTGTACAATTACTGAAATCTGAGTGGATGAAACCGGATGATTTTTTGGTGGTAGCTAGTGATTTACGTCATAATGATCTTATCTTTAATAATTTTGGTGAGTATCGAAAGGTATTTTCTCTCTTTGGCGATCGTTTTGATGTAAAAAATACTGAGGCGCTAAAGCTGGTTATTGAGGCTGCAAGTTTAGTAATTATTGATACTGAGGCAGCAGAACAACAGCTTTTGGCAGAAATCGAACAACACCAGTTACCACATCGTTTTATTAATCGCGTTACTCCATTTGATACTCGTCTTCGCTTAGGGCGCAGCCAGACAATTAAAGAACTAATTATCTATTTCTTAATTGATGGTATAGATCAAACCTGTTATCGTCTAGCTTTAGATGAAATTTTAGGAACAATGATGGAGAATCCACTGATAGAACTTCATTTAATAAGTTATGAGAACGGTAGAAAAAAAGAGCAGGTAACAGAAGAAGTCTTGCAGATTATTAATGAAAATTATTCACTGGAACGATTTACTGATTTGGTGGAAAATGAAAGCGAGAACTTACTGGAAGAAGATGAGGAAATAGAGTTAACTGCTATCCAATTCAAACATTTTACAAATGAAAATCAGATTATAAAAGAATTGGATACAACAAGATTAGTGATTGATTTGAGCGAAAAGCCTCACATATATACTCAAATTGCAAGCATTAGTGCTGGTTTGCCTCAAATTAATATGATAAAAACTGAGTATGTGACCCATTCAGAAAACGGTTGGATTGTTGATGAGGTTTCAGAGATTTCGGAAGCTATTCGTTATTATTTTGATGGCTTGAGCAATTGGAATAACTCGCTTATTTATACAGTTCAAAAAATGGGTGATTATACTAGTGGAAAAATCATAGCCCATTGGAAAGAATTATTGGAAAATAAAAATGAAACTATTGCAGATAGGGGATGAGAACTGGGCGAAAGACCTAGAACTTCCCGAACAAATAGAGTGGTTATACACACCAAGTGATAAACTACAAGATTACTTAGAGGGATTAAAAGCTGCTGAAATTGCCAAGATACCCGAAGAAAGACTAGCTGAAATGGAAGAACCTCCAAAAGTTCATATTCATTTTTCGGGTGTGGTAGTTACTTCGGATATTGCGGAAGAAGTACTGGAGCAACTTACCTCTAATGTCGATGCTTACTCTCTATTTAAGGATAAGGGAGTCACGATTTTCGATCAGCGAGTAGATGGAATTTGTCGACGAGCGGTAATGAGGGAACTACCTATTGAGGAATCACATTACAACACCATACTTTATCTATATCGGAATTTATTTGGTGGGCAATATGGTGCAAAATTAAAGATTCCTGAAATTGATGTAAATCCACACTTTAAAGGACAAGTATCATACGATGGAAATGTTGGTGTGAATTTTGAAGGAGACTTTGGTAAAGATTTTACAACACTATATACATTTCGGTATAATCTGCCTGTTTTCTCTATGTCATTGGAACTTTGGCCAGAATTCATAAAAGAAGGCGACTGTCAACTCCGAATGGAGATTGTTTGCCTTCGCAAGGGATCGCTTGGCGATGTGTATAAAACTTTGATTATTGACGAATGTGACTTAAAAGAGCCATATATTTTAAGGACAGATGAGGAAGTTGGCCATTATTCTATTTCATTTAGTGTAAAAGGAAGTGGAAAGTTAAAATTTGGTGTAACTCACTGGAGATACTCTCGAGAAGGGCTTGGGCGGTTTGTTTTAGGTGGAAAGCGACACGTTGATGAAAAAAGACAAGAGATTTTTACCTATTTCAATCCTGGAGATTTAAAACCACCACTGAATGTATACTTTTCTGGTTTCCGTGGAGCGGAAGGTTTCGAAGGGTTCTTTATGATGAAAGCTATGAGAACTCCATTTATGTTAATTGCTGATCCGCGTTTAGAAGGTGGGTGTTTCTATTCTGGAACAGAGCAATTAGAAAAGAATGTGATTGATGCCATTCAGGAGTCGTTAGACTATCTTGGTTTCACATCCGATCAATTGATTTTATCCGGGTTGTCGATGGGCGCATTTGGTGGTCTCTACTATGCTTCTCACTTCAAACCGCATGCTGTCATTGTTGGGAAACCATTTACAAATCTAGGAGATACAGTTGCTAACTTGAAGTTGAAGCGACCAGATGAGTTTGAAACAAGTGGTGATATGATTCGAAATGTCGTTGGAGGATCAGACGAAGCAGCGATTGAACGTTTTAACCAACATTTTTGGAATAAATTTGGTAAGGTAGACTTTGATAAGACGGAATTTGCCATTGCCTACATGCAACAGGATGACTATGATGGTCATGCTATGGAGCGTTTAGTAGAGCATCTGGCAGATAGTGATACACATATCTATGCCAAGGGATATGAGGGACGTCACAATGATAATAGTAGAGCCATTAATAGGTGGTTCATGACGCAGTATCATAAATTCTTGAAGAACGATTTTGGAAGGAAGCTCTAATGGAAGGACGATTAATACAAAAGATTTATTGGGGAGATACAGCGAATGGTGGAAATTATTTGTATGGCTCTGTAATTGATCATTTTGATAAAAAGGTTCAGTTTGAAAATCTTCGTTTTGCTTCTGGTAAACCAATAAAACGATGGCATTCTAGGACCAATTATCAAGGGGATCGTCAGTCGCCGAATCTGCCACTTTTGCGTCCGGGTTATCGCTATCGTATAGAACACAACTATTCTGTTGAACCAGAAGGTCGTGCTTACATTGAATTGCAATATTTTAATCGCCAAGGCGAGGTTGTTGGATTAGATATCTTGAAAAATGGAGAACAAGAGTTTGTTTACCCTGCTGATGCCTTCACTTACAATATGGCTTTAGTTAGTGCAGGCTGTCAGCGTGTTTATTTTTCTGATATTGCACTATATGTCTTGGATGAGATTGACACCCACTACCAATCTAGAAAAGCGAGGGGGTATTACAGCCAAAATCGTTATCCGCAGGATTTAGAATTTGTAACAGGCCTTATCCGAAATACTAGAGAAGAGGAAGGGGTATGAAGTTAAGAAATAATACTTCAATTTTAAACAAATATCGGTTGTTTAAAATTAGGCGTATCACTAAAAAAATTATTAAACTAGAATCTGAGTATCGCCAAATGACCGATGAAGAGCTTTCTGGTCAGACAATAAAATTCAAAGAACGCCTTGCACAAGGGGAGACTTTGGATGATTTGTTGGTAGAGGCTTTTGCAACTGTGAGGGAAGCCTGCTACCGCATACTAGGGCAGTTTCCCTACGAAGTTCAAGTCATGGGAGGCATCGCCCTCCACCAAGGCTGTATTGCAGAAATGCGTACCGGAGAAGGAAAGACCCTAACTGCAACAATGCCTCTTTACCTAAATGCACTAATGGGTAAGGGAGCGATACTAGTAACCACCAATGCCTACCTCGCTGTTCGTGATGGGGAGGAAATGGGAAAAGTCTATCAGTTTCTAGGCTTGACTGTTGGGATTGGTGCGAAGGAAGAAGAGGATACTGATACGAATCAAGATTCAGAAGAAGATAGGGAAAGTGTCTATATGGCAGATATTACCTATACAACTAGTGCAACACTTGGTTTCGATTATCTCTCTAATAATCTTGTGTCATCTGCAGAAGGCAAATTCCTACGAGACTTTAACTATGTAATCGTTGATGAGGCGGATGCCGTCTTACTAGACAGTGCCCAGACACCGTTGATTATTTCGGGTTTTCCACGAGTGCAGTCAAACCTATTTGATATTTGTAATCAGTTCATTCTAACCTTAAAAGAAGGGGAGGAATTCTTTTTTGACCCAGATAAAAAAGAAGTTTATCTGACAGATAAAGGGAATGACTATGCAGAATCCTACTTTGATATAGATGAACTCTACTCATCCGAAAGTTGGGAGTTGAATCGCCATATTAACTTGGCTCTCCGCGCTCATTATCTTTATCGGAAAAATTTTGATTATGTCGTGCAGGATGATGAAATCAAACTGTTGGATAATCGGACAGGTCGGGTGATAGAAGGAACACGTTTGCAATCCGGTATTCACCAAGCTATCGAGACAAAAGAAAAGGTCAAGAAGACTAAGGAAAGTCGAGCGATGGGCTCAGTCACCTACCAGAGTCTATTTAACATGTTTCCGAAAATCGCAGGAATGACTGGAACTGGACATCAGGCTGAAGATGAATTGATTGAAACTTATCATGTTCCTGTAGTTTCTATTCCGACAAATAAACCGACCCAGCGCATTGACTACCCGGATAAGATATATGCCACCCTACCAGAGAAGTTATATGCCACCATTGAGATGGTAAAAAAACTTCATGCGAAGGGGCAGCCTGTATTATTAATTTCAGGAACTGTAGAAATCACGCAAATTTATTCCAAGATGTTGTTGCAAGAAGGAATTCCGCACAGTACCCTTACAGCTAATAAAGTTGCCAAAGAGGCGCTTATTATTCAAGAAGCGGGACAATATGGAACTGTAACTTGTGCAACTATTATGGCTGGTCGTGGAACGGACATCAAACTTGGTCAAGGAGTGGCTGAACTTGGCGGGTTAGCAGTCATCGGAACAGAGCGGATGCCCAACAGTCGTATGGACTGGCAGTTGCGAGGTCGTTCAGGACGTCAGGGTGAACCGGGGATGTCACAATTTTTTGTCTCATTGGAAGATGAGTTGCTAGTCAATAATGGACCTGAGTGGGTTAAAAAGTACTTTAAGAAAAAGAACAACACCGAACGAAGGAATTATGGACAGCCCTTAAAATCGAAACGCTTCAAACGTGCACTTACGCATGCTCAAACAAAAAGTGAGGATGGGGCGATTAGTTCCCGTCGTTTTACGATTGAATATGATGAGAGCATGCGCATTCAGCGGAATAAGGTATATGCTCTTAGGGATAGGCTCATGTTGGAAGACCTGGATCTATCAGCCAAGGTAGAGAAAATTGTATTTGAAGTCATTGGAGATTTCTTACAGACCCATCCCAAACGTAGCCCTCATCAATTGAGACGCTATATTTTGGACAACTTTACCTACGAATTTAAAAAAATACCTGAAGATTTGCTTCTTGCTAGTGATACCCAAATTGAGGACCTACTTTTTCTAATCTTTAAAAAGGAAATGAAGAAGAAAGCTCGTATTGTTCAAACACATGAGGGGATGTCTGAATTTTATCGATTGGCAGTTTTAAAGGCTATTGATGAAGCTTGGATTGAAGAGGTAGATACGCTGCAACAGTTGAAAGGTGTGATAACGACGCGTTCAACAGCACAAAAAGGAAGTGTCTCCGAGTACTACAAAGAATCTTTGCGCTCCTACAAGGAAATGACTCGACAAATTCAGCAGAAAATTGTACGTAATATCATGCTAAGTACTATCGAAGTAGATAAAGAGGGAAGATTCTCTATTTACTTTGTATAAGGTGAAGTGAGGAAAGTGAATGACAATTTACAATATCAACCGAGGTATCGGTTGGGCCAGTAGTGGCGTTGAGTATGCTCAAGCCTATCGCGCGAGCATACTAAGAAATATTCAGCAAGACAGTAAATTTATTTTTACGGATATGTTCCAAGGTGAAAACCTTGCACATTATACAGCTAATATTGGTTTTCAAGATGAGGAAGTAGTATGGCTGTATGGATTTTTTACTGATGTGAAAACCAGATCGACAACCTACACCATTGGTCAGTTTGAATCGAGTTTATCATCTGGTATGGTTAAAATCTCACAAAACAATGACTCTATCCGCTATGAAGATAAGGAAAAGGGCATTGTAGCCGTTGGTTTTTTGAGAAAAGATCACCCAGACTATGTGCAACGTGTCGAATACCTATCCAAAGGGAAGCTTATTCGTAAAGACTATTTTAGTTATACAAAAATGTTCTCTGAATACTATGCACCAGTAGACAATCAGCCTAAGTTGTATCAACGGACATTCTTCAATGAAGATGGCAGTGTAGCCTATGAAGAAAACTGTGATGGTGAAAAGTCTCTATTCCGTTTCAAGGATACGATTTTATTTTCAAAAGAAGAATTGATTGGCTATATGTTGGATTGTTTGCAGTTGACCAGTCAAGATATTATTCTTGTGGATCGAGCGACGGGAACAGGTCAAGCTATTCTTCGTCATAAGGGAGCTGCAAAGGTTGCTGTTGTGATTCATGCAGAACACTACAATATTAATTCAATGACAGAGGATACCATTCTCTGGAATAATTATTATGAATATCAGTTTACCAATGCTGATAAAATTGACGCCTTCATCACATCCACCCAGGCTCAGAAAGATACGCTGTCTGCTCAATTTAAAAAATATACAAATTTAGATCCAGCTATTTTTGTCTTGCCAGTCGGTAGTTTAGATAAATTGCGTCATTCAGCCGAAGGAAGACGGCCATTCTCGCTTCTTACCTGTTCACGTTTAGCTGCAGAAAAACATATTGATTGGTTAGTTGAGGGTGTCGTCTTAGCGCAGAAGCAACTACCTGACCTAACATTTGATATTTATGGTGCTGGTGGTCAGCAATCGAAGTTGGCAAGCATGATTGAGCAACATCAAGCGCAAAGTTATATTCATCTCAAGGGGCACCATGATTTGACTGATATTTATCAGCAGTATCAAGTATATCTGACAGCCTCAACTAGTGAAGGCTTCGGTTTGACTCTGATGGAAGCTATCGGCTCAGGTTTGCCGATTATTGGTCTGGATGTTCCGTACGGGAACCAAACCTTTGTTGAAAATGAAAAAAATGGTTCTCTTATTCCGAGACAGGACCCAGATGATGCTATTATCTATGCACAAGAATTTGCGAAGCGCTTGATTCAACTGTATCAATCTAACCAATTGGATGCCTGGCATCAGGCTTCTTACAAGCGGGCAGAAGAATTTCTAACCAGTCGTCTAGAAGAAGCTTGGCAAACATTTATCGAGGAGGTGTAAGCGATGATTTTATTATTTGATTATTTTCATACAGCTAGTCAAGATTTGTACTACTCCTTGAAGCAAGCAGGGCTTACAGGCTCTACTGTTGCCATCAACGATGATGGTTTTTTGCCAGAAGGTGTGACATCCGTTTATTCATACTATTGCCAGATGGAAGCCGGTCACGGAAAACCTCTTTATTTTAATCAGATAAAGGTGCCACCATTCTGGGAAATTACAGGGACTAACGGTGAGGGAGAAATCTGGGAATATAGCGAAAAACGTGCGAAAATTTTCTATGCAGAGCCCAAGCATTTACGACATGTGAAGAATGTTGATTGGATGGATAAGAATGAAAAAGTTCGTTTTACAGACCATTACAATCAATATGGCTGGCTCTATGCTCGGACCTATTTTACTGCAGAACAAAAGGCAACAACGCGTAGTTATTTTACTCGCGAAGGCTTGGAAGTCATTGTAGAAAACTTTATGACTGGCGATGTTATCCTAAATTGGCAAGGAAAGACTCATTTTTTTGAAAATCGTGTAGCATTTTTAAAACACTACTTTAAAGAGATGGGCTGGGATACTTCGCAAATTTGGTATAATTCCCTGTCGACTCCTTTTTTCCTATCTTACAATATGCCACAACCAGGACAGGATATTCTTTTCTGGCAGGAAACGATAGGAGATGACATTCCTGGTAATATGAAAATTTTACTGGCTAGTGCTACTCAACGCACCCAGACCGTCGTGGTTCAGGATAAGGCTACTTTTGACAAGATGCGGACGCTTCTGCCTGCAGAACAGGCTGAAAAGTTAGTGTATCTTGGCTATATCTACCCTCAAAGACGTGAGAATCAGAACCGGCAAGACATTTTTATTTTTACAAACTCGGATCAGATTGAGCAACTGGACTATTTGACGACTGCTCTGCCGAATTTCAAATTCCATATTGCTGCCTTGACTGAAATGTCACAGCGTTTGATGGCTTTTGATACCAGGGACAATGTTCAACTTTACCCAAATATTTCACAAAGGGCGCTTGAACGATTATATGATACCTGTGACATCTATTTGGACATCAATCATGGAAGTCAAGTAATGGAAGTGGTTCGGAAAGCCTTTGAGCAAAACATGTTGATTTTTGCTTTTGAAAATACTGTTCATAATGCTTCGTTAATCATTAAAGATCATATTGTACCACAGGCAGAACCACACAAATTAGTAGAACTACTGAATGCGAATGCTGGGCGACTGACTGACAAGGTCGTTGAACAGCGCACCCATACAAGTAATGAATTTGTAGAAAACTATGTAGCTATCTTAGGCTAGGGGAGGCTTTTGATGACAAAAAAAAATCAACTATTAGAAGATGAAATCACTCAACAAATTCAAGAAGCTCGTTACGTTGAACCAAAACCGGATAAGAAAAGACGAGGTCTTTTCTATAAAACCATCATTTTCTTAGTTACACTAGCCATTCTCTATTCTCTATTACGTCGATTCTAGAGAAGGCTGAACATTAAAAAGAGGTTTCGTTCAAACCTCTTTTTTGAATATTCAGAATTTGCAAATTTTTCTTGAAAATTGATAAAAAATATGAGAAAATGATACAAATTAGAAAGATGAGAAAGCTAATGAGAGAAGATATTCAGATTAATGAACGAGCCTTAACTGTATCAGAACAGTTGATAGAGGTTTTAGAATCTATTTACGATCCTGAAATTGAACTAGACATCTACAATTTGGGTTTGATTTATGAGATTCATTTAGATGAAGCTGGTTTTTGTAAGGTTGTCATGACCTTTACAGATTCAGGTTGTTCTTGTGCGGATACTATGCCTGGTGAATTGGTTGCAGCCTTGAAAACGATTGATGGTATAAACGATGCACAGGTAGAGATTGTCTGGTCTCCTGCTTGGAAGATGACCCGTATCAGCCGTCTCGGACGTATTACGCTTGGTATCAGTCCGAAATAAAAAGAAAATGGGAGCTGGAAAGAACTCGACGATCAAAAGAGTTCCCCTCGCTTCCAAATATGTTGGTTCGGGCTAAAATAGTCCACTGGACTATTTCACTCCCACCCCCGCATAGCTCCAAAGGTTCGGGGGCTGGAGATAGGGCGAATAGAGTTCGCTACAAAACTGTCTCCCAGACAGTTTGAGGTTGGAGATAAGATTTGCTTTGCAAATCTTATCTCCAACCTTTAACAGTCCAATGGACTGTTAAAGCCAATCAACCACTGCGCTGAGATGTTGACACGAACTCTGAAAAGTGAGGCTGGACTTTCTGTCCAGCCTCACTTTTTAAATGTTTCATCGTATTGTCTGTCTAATTCTTCCATGGTTTCATAAACAGGTTTGGGAATCATGACAACTTGCGGATCCAAATCGACCATGCCATAGCTCGGGTCGATACATTCTTCCCAGTACTCTAAATGTTTTTTGTCGATATAGGATTCTGAATCTTCGACTTCAATCCCTCCTTCGGCTTGGACAGAGTACCAGTAGAGGTATTCGCGTCCGTCCAATACCTCACGGAAGATGGTTTCGACATACATTTTCTCTCCTTCAAGAGTGAGGAGAGTATCTTCCATGTGCTCGTTGAGAAAGGCCATCCATTCATCTACTTTGGCAGTTTTCCCTTCTTTGACTCGAAAGCGGGAGAGTTCGACGTTTAGTTTCATTTTTTCTCCTTTTGGAAAACCCTGCCACGAGGACAGGGTCGTTGAGTTCCTTATTTTTTCCCCGTACGTTCTGGTCTCCAGAAGTCGGTAACGGCTCCTTTTGAGGCAGAGGATACGGTGTGGGCGTATTTACCGAGAACACCACGAGAGTAGAGTGGTGGAATGACAGTGGTTTTCTTGCGTTCTTCGATTTCTTGGTCAGAAACGTGCATGGTGATTTCTTTGGTATCTTGGTCAACCGTCACCAAATCACCTGTACGGAGGTAGGCAATTGGTCCACCATCCTGAGCTTCAGGTGCGATGTGTCCAACAACCAGTCCATAGGTACCACCAGAGAAACGACCGTCTGTTAGAAGGGCTACCTTGTCACCTTGGCCTTTTCCGACAATCATGGAAGAAAGGGATAGCATTTCAGGCATACCAGGACCGCCTTTTGGTCCAACATAGCGGACAACGACTACATCGCCATCTACGATTTCATCGGTCAAGACGGCTTCGATTGCTTCTTCTTCAGAATCAAAGACCTTGGCTGGACCTGTATGGTTGCGGACTTTCACACCAGAAACCTTGGCAACGGCACCTTCAGGAGCAAGGTTACCTTTGAGGATGATGAGTGGGCCATCTGCACGTTTTGGATTTTCGAGTGGCATGATGACCTCTTGACCTGGAGTCAAGTCTGCAAAATTCTCTAGGTTTTCAGCAACGGTTTTACCTGTACATGTGATGCGGTCGCCATGAAGGAAGCCGTTTTTGAGCAAGTATTTCATAACCGCAGGGACACCGCCGATATTATAGAGGTCTTGGAAGACATATTTACCAGATGGTTTTAGGTCAGCTAGGTGAGGTACTCGTTCTTGGAAATCGTTGAAATCTTCCAATGTTAATTCAACATTAGCAGCATGGGCGATGGCTAGAAGATGGAGCGTAGCGTTGGTTGAGCCCCCCAGAGCCATTGTGACTGTAATAGCATCTTCAAAGGCTTCACGCGTCATAATGTCAGATGGTTTGATACCAAGTTCTAGCATGCGTACAACAGCACGACCAGCTTCTTCGATATCAGCCTTCTTCTCAGGAGATTCAGCAGGGTGAGAAGAAGAGCCAGGAATAGACATACCCATTACCTCAATGGCAGTAGCCATGGTATTGGCAGTGTACATACCCCCACAACCACCAGGTCCAGGACAGGCATTACACTCAATCTGACGAACTTCTTCAGCAGTTAAGTCGCCATTGTTCCATTTTCCGATTCCTTCGAAGACAGAAACCAAGTCAATATCTTTACCATTGAGGTTTCCTGGTGCGATGGTTCCACCGTAGGCAAATACAGCAGGAATGTCCATATTGGCGATAGCAATCATAGAACCAGGCATGTTTTTATCACAGCCGCCGATTGCGACAAAGGCATCCACGTTGTGCCCTCCCATAGCTGCCTCAATAGAGTCGGCTATGATGTCACGGGAAGTCAAGGAGAAGCGCATACCAGGTGTTCCCATGGCGATTCCGTCTGCAACGGTGATGGTACCGTATTGAACAGGCCAGGCACCTGCATCTTTTACCCCTTCTTTGGCTAATTTTCCAAAGTCATGAAGGTGCATGTTACAGGGTGTATTTTCAGCCCATGTCGAAATAACCCCAACAATAGGCTTTTCAAAGCTATCGTCGGTCATTCCTGTTGCGCGAAGCATGGCACGGTTGGGTGACTTGACCATCGAATCATAGACGGAACTACGATGACGGAGGTTTTTAAGTTTGTTTGTATCGGTCATAATTTTCTTCTCCCTATCTTATTTTACCCATTATATCATAGATATGAAAGAAACGATAAAAGATTTGACAAATAATTGGAAATTTCCGAATTTTTCAACAATTTATTCTGCAGTAAAAGGCACCTAAAAATTTTAAGTGCCCTTATCATTTATTTGTAGATTAAGTGGTTGTTTTTCGGCGATTGTTTGCGGATGGATTGATGAAAAGACCGACTAACGATAGAACTAGGAAGGCTGCGCCGATGTACCAATAAGGTTGATCTAAGGTAGTTGAACGTCCAGATAGGTTGATAATGCCTAGGAGAAGGCAACCAGCTGTAATAGTTGCAACGCCAGAATTCCACAAATTATAGGAGAGACGTGAAAGAGTAGGTATAAGTTGCAGCAGACCGAGTAGCACAGCTCCGCCTATTAATGGTACACAGAACATATAATGCATAAAGACAGAGACTTCGCCATAGCTGAGACTTTCATAGATTCGACTGAAAATAAACAGGAAAGCTGTTATTGCTAAGTAGGAGATAAATGTTCTTGAAACTCTTGTAGTTGAATTAGTAACCGATGTAGACAATGTCACTCACCGCCCTTTCTGAGATAGTATTTCCATTTGTTGTTGGGTTGTTAATAACTTGACCGTTAAAGTAAAGAGTGGATGAACCACCGCCATCAAGGTTGTAGGCAGTTTGAGCACCATATTGTTTCATAACTTCTGCCAATTGATAGAGAGAGAGTCCTTCGCTTTCAGACGTACGTCCATCTGCTACGACGATGATATAATGATTTTCATCGATAATCCCGATAGCAGAACGAGGGTTGGATGACATTGCACGTCCAACTTCTGTTGAAGTATCGACGACAATTTCGCCGTTTTCGACCAATGATGGACCAAATGCTAAGAGGTTGACAACGCCCTTGTCAATCAATTCTTGGGCGGTAATCTCATTTTCATAAATGACCTCAAATGAGCCGTCTGCGTAGATGGCCAAGTCGCCATAAGATGCATTGTCCCGAACGGTGTCTCGATACAGAACTCTATTCTTAATAACATAACCAGTTGGGTTGGCTCCGTAGTAGTCACCATTAACCGCTAGAATGGCATTGTTTGCAGCCGCTGTTTCTGAGGTTTTAGCTGTTACGTTTGTACCGTAAGTGTTTTGTGCAAGTGCTGTTTTTAAATACTCGGGTGAGCTGACTTGAATATCTGCGACGTAAACAGTTGTGTTATTGGTGGTAATCGTCTCTAAATTTATCTGAATATTATCATCAGAGTAACTAGTATCAGTAGTAGATACATTGGTTGCTGTTGTGGTAGTGGTGGAAGACGAAGCTGTGGTCGTATTCTGCTCGCTCGTAGAAGTAGCATTGCTTGCTGAGACGGTTGTTATCGCTTCAGAAATGACGAAGGTTTTTAACATGGAGTAAGTAAAGCCTCCTGTCAAAAGCATTCCGAAGATGGATGCGTAGGCAAAGGGTTTTTTAAGCAATTTCATGGGAAAATGATTTCCTTTCTTTAAAAATAATATTCTTTTGAACAAACCAAGAAGCTAGGAAAAGGAAGATACCAACTGCAAGTTTGACAATGTAGAGGTTGAGTCCTAGAATTTGGTGGAAGAGATAGAGGAGGGCTGTATCGCAAAGGAAGAGGACAAGGGCTAGCGTAAAGTAGCCTGCGCCTGTTCGTGCGATGCTCTCTTCATTGTTAAAGACTAATTTCTTATTAAGTGCAAAATTGCAGGTAGCGCTACAAATGCGAGCAATCGTGTTTGCGACCAATAAGCGTACAGCAGTTGGTAAGCTAGTGAGTAGCAATAAGGCAAGTGCATATACTCCGTAGTCAACTAGAAATCCACCAAAAGATGTCAGGGCAAATTTGAAGAGATTTTTGTAAACGAGCAGCCCATCTTTTATGGGACGAAAATGCGAACTGGCATTATCATCGATATAAATGGTTTGGATTGGAACTTCCGTAATTTTATAGCGTTGACTTGCCTGAGTTAACATGTTCATCTCGTACTCATAGCGATCGCCTTCAATATCTAACATGAATGGAATTAAGTCAGTATGGAATCCACGCAAGCCTGTTTGTGTGTCGGACACATTGACACCAGTTTGCAGTCTAAACAATACTCTGGTTAGTTTGTTACCAAAACGACTCCGAAAGGGAATGTCTTTGGTAAATTGACGAACACCAAGAATCAGGCGACTTGGCAAATTCATAGCTGCACGGGCGATGCGGTCAATATCATTCACAGCATGTTGACCATCTGCGTCAGCAGTTACGATAACACCTGGTTTTCTCAAATCTTGGATGAAACTAAAGGCTGTTCGCAAGGCTTGGCCTTTTCCTTTATTGACATCATGGTGTAGAACAATTGCATAGGTTTTGGCGATTTCAAGAATATTTTTGGATGCGCCAGTACTACCATCATCCACAACGATGACCTGACAATTTAGCCTGTTTTTCATTATTTCTAATAGTTGGATTAATTTTTCATCTGGCTGGTAAGCCGGTATCACTACATAATACATATCCTAAACCTCATTTATTTTTCTTGTTGGGACTACTATACTGAAGTTTTCTAAAAGCAAGCTAAAACCAAGCCAGTCAAGGGATTTGCTTAAGTTTTGCTTAAGAAAACGTTAGGAAATGGTTAAGAAAACGAACAAATGTAGGAATTTTCAGAAAATTCCTTGACATTCTACTTCCTTGTGATATTATAGTAGATAACAAATTTGCAGAGAGGAGGAATATTCGTGCAAGAAATTCAACTAGACCAACCGCGTTCGGGGTCCTATCTCATTTTGGACACCCTGCATCAGCTAGGAGTAGACCTTGTTTTTGGTTATCCTGGTGGGGCAGTTTTGCCTCTATATGATGCTATCTATCAATATGAGGGAATCCAGCATATTTTGGCTCGTCATGAACAAGGAGCGGTCCACGAGGCCGAAGGATACGCTAAATCATCAGGAAAGGTGGGCGTAGCCATTGTAACCTCTGGGCCAGGAGCAACCAATGCCATTACAGGCATTGCGGATGCAATGGGTGATAGTGTTCCTCTTTTAGTTTTTACTGGTCAAGTCGCAACACGTGGTATCGGTAAAGATGCTTTTCAGGAAGCAGATGTCTTGGGGATGACAATGCCGATTACCAAGTACAATTACCAAATTCGGGATACGGCAGATATTCCTAGAGTCATCACAGAAGCTCTCCATATTGCAACAACAGGGAGACCGGGTCCCGTTGTTATTGATGTTCCAAAAGACATCCAAGAAAGAGTTGTTGATTTTTATCATGACCCAACTCTACACCTACCAAGTTATCAGCCAACGATTGAACCAAATGGTTTGCAGGTTAAGAAAATTTTGAAACAGCTTAGCCAAGCTCAAAAACCAGTTATATTGGCTGGTGGTGGTGTCAATTATGCAGATGCCAATAAAGAATTAGTTGCCTTTGCAGAGCGCTACCGTATTCCAGTAGTTTCAACCCTCCTTGGATTAGGTGCAATGTCCATTGAGCATGAATTATCCTTGGCTATGGGGGGGATGCACGGTTCATACGCTGCCAATATGGCTATGGATCAGGCTGATTACATTATCAATATTGGAGCGCGATTCGATGACCGCCTAACAGGAAATCCAACAACCTATGCGCCAAATGCGACGGTAGCACATATTGATATTGATCCCGCAGAAATTGGTAAAGTTGTCAAAACGGCTATTCCAGTAGTAGGCGATGCTAAGGCAACCTTGAAAGCTCTACTTGCTTTAGAAATAGTTGAAACAGGCTATGCTGATTGGACGGCACAAGTATTGGAAAACAAACGTCGGGCGCCATTTTGGTATGATGAAGATGAAAAGGTTATTAAGCCACAGGCGGCAATTGAATTAATTGGTCAGTTGACGCAAGGGGATGCCATTGTCGTGACAGATGTTGGTCAGCATCAAATGTGGGCTGCCCAATTCTACCCCTACAAACATGCACGTCAACTTGTAACATCTGGTGGCATGGGGACCATGGGCTTTGGTATTCCTGCAGCTATCGGCGCCAAATTAGCCAATCCAGATAAAGAAGTAATCATCTTTGTTGGTGATGGCGGTTTCCAAATGACCAACCAAGAATTGGCTATTTTGAATGGCTATGGTGTACCGATTAAGGTCGTATTGATCAATAACCACTCTCTTGGAATGGTTCGTCAATGGCAGGAATCCTTCTATGAAAAGCGTCGTAGCCAATCTGTATTTGACGATGAACCGAATTTCCAATTGTTGGCAGAAGCTTATGGCATTAGTCATTATAGTTTTGACAATCCAGCGACTCTAAGTGAAGACATGAAAGTTATCTTAGAAGATAAACCAATGCTCATAGAGGTTCATATTTCTAATCGTGAACATGTTCAACCGATGGTGCCAGCAGGTAAGAGTAATGCAGAGATGTTGGGGGTGAAGTTCAATGCGTAGAATGTTAACAGCTAAATTACGAAATTCATCAGGCGTCCTCAACCGCTTTACGGGTATTCTATCTCGTCGCCAAATCAATATTGAGTCCATCTCCGTCGGCCCAACAGAAGTAGATGGCATCTCACGTGTGACGGTGATTGTAGACGTGACCAGTCACGATGAGGTCGAACAAATCATCAAACAGCTGAACCGCTTGATTGATGTGGTCCGTGTCCGTGATTTGACGGATATACCCCACTTAGAGCGTGAGGTGATTCTTGTCAAAATGTCAGCTCCGCCAACAAAACGAGCAGAAATTTTAGCGATTATCCAACCCTTTAGAGCAAATGTTGTCGATGTGGCACCTCACTCTATTACCATCCAAATGACAGGTGACGGAGATAAGATTGACGCCCTCCTGCGCGTGATTCAGCCTTACGGCATTAAGAATATCGCAAGAACGGGTGCGACTGGCTTTAGTAGAGACTAATCCTCTTCGATAATCAATCCTATACTGCGTTGACTTGGCTTGATGAACGTTAGTTCTATCTTCGCCTACATCGCCTAGTCTAGCCTTCATTTTCTTTGAGCATCCAACCTTATAAATAAAAAAATAGAAAAGAGAATCTTATGACAGTAACAATGCAATATGAAAAAGATGTAACAGTAGCAGCACTTGACGGTAAACGTATCGCCGTTATCGGTTATGGTTCACAAGGTCATGCCCATGCCCAAAACTTGCGTGATACAGGACACGATGTCATCATCGGTGTGCGTGCAGGTAAGTCATTTGACAAGGCAAAAGAAGACGGTTTTGAAACTTTTGAAGTAGCAGAAGCAGCAAAACAAGCAGATGTCATCATGATCTTGGCTCCAGACGAAATCCAAGCTGACCTTTACAATGAAGAAATCGCTCCAAATTTGGAAGCGGGCAATGCCCTTGGTTTTGCCCATGGTTTCAACGTTCACTTTAAATTTATCAAGGTACCAGCAGATGTGGATGTCTTCATGTGTGCACCAAAAGGTCCAGGTCACTTGGTACGCCGTACCTTTGAAGAAGGTTTTGGAGTACCAGCCCTCTATGCTGTTTACCAAGATGCAACTGGCAATGCAAAACATATTGCGATGGACTGGGCAAAAGGTGTTGGTTCAGCCCGTGTTGGTCTTCTAGAAACAACTTTCAAGGAAGAAACGGAAGAAGACTTGTTTGGTGAGCAAGCTGTTCTCTGCGGTGGTTTGACAGCCCTTATGCAGGCAGGTTTTGAAGTCTTGACAGAAGCAGGTTATGCACCAGAATTGGCTTATTTCGAAGTTCTCCACGAGATGAAACTTATCGTTGACCTTGTCTACGAAGGTGGCTTTAAGAAAATGCGCCAATCTATCTCAAACACTGCTGAATTCGGTGACTATGTATCAGGCCCACGTGTAATTACAGACCAAGTCAAAGAAAACATGAAGGCAGTCCTTGCAGATATTCAATCTGGTAAATTTGCAAATGAATTTGTAAATGACTATAAAGCAGGCCGTCCACGTATGGAAGCTTATCGTAAAGAAGCAGAGAATCTTGAAATCGAAAAAGTAGGTGCAGAACTCCGCAAAGCAATGCCATTTGTCGGACGCAATGATGACGACGCATTCAAAATCTATAATTAAACACTATCAAGGTAGATAGGGTGATAGTCAGCTTTACTTTGAGTGATGGCAATACATTTAAGGTTTGAGTTGGCAGATGAGGGGATGTCATTCCCTTTTTCCCCTATCTCCGAAAATGAATAAAAGAGCTGGTTTTCCCAGCTCTTTTGCCCATTTTGTTCATAAATAGATTTTTATAAAATTAAACATTCGTTTTCTGTTGAATAACATGCTAGTAGCTTGAATATAAGTCTAATTGCTAGGATTTTTCAGGGAATATTGGTACAATAAATATAGAAAGAAATTAATGGAACTATGATTACAGCAAAAAATGTAGAACAAGCATACTCCGTTCTTAAGCGCGTGGTAGTACGTACCCCCTTGGATTATAGTCGATACTTGTCGGAAAAATATGGTGCAACTATTTATTTAAAAAGAGAAAATGAACAGCGTGTTCGCTCTTTTAAAATTCGAGGAGCCTATTATGCTATTTCACAATTGACAGATGATGAGAAGTCACGCGGAGTGGTCTGTGCTTCAGCCGGAAACCATGCTCAAGGTGTGGCCTATACCTGTCAGGAAATGCAAATTCCTGCTACGATTTTTATGCCCATTACAACTCCGCAACAAAAAATAGGGCAGGTTAAATTTTTCGGAGGAGACTACGTAGAGATTCGGCTCGTAGGTGATACCTTCGATGAGTCAGCCAAGGCAGCACAAGATTATACTCAGGAAAGTGGGAAAACCTTTATAGACCCATTCGATGATGAAAATGTGCAGGCTGGTCAGGGAACAGTAGCCTATGAAATCTTGGAAGAAGCGGAGGAGCAAACCATTAGTTTTGACCAAATTTTAGTTCCCATAGGAGGAGGTGGTCTGGTTGCAGGCGTTTCGGCCTATCTGAAAGAACATGCACCTGAAATTAAGATTGTTGGTGTTGAAGCAAGTGGGGCACGGTCAATGAAAGCGGCTTTTGATAAAGGTCGTCCGGTTAAATTAGACCAAATTGATAAATTTGCTGACGGTATTGCGGTACAGAAAGTTGGTAAGTCGACCTACGAAGTGGCTCGGAAATACGTAGATCGCCTGATTGGTGTGGATGAAGGATGGATTTCTGGGACTATTTTAGACCTCTATTCTAAGCTGGGTATTGTTGCTGAGCCAGCAGGAGCAGCAACGATTGCAGCTCTTGAGGTAGTCAAGGACCAAATCAAGGGGCAAACCATTTGTTGTATCATTTCTGGTGGTAATAACGACATCAACAGGATGCCGGAAATGGAGGAACGTGCGCTTATCTACGAGGGAATTAAACACTACTTTGTTGTTAATTTTCCACAACGTCCAGGGGCTCTTCGTGAATTTGTAAATGATATTCTAGGGCCAAATGATGATATTACTCGTTTTGAATATATCAAACGTGCCAATAAGGGAACAGGGCCGGTTCTAATCGGTATTGCCCTAGGAGATAAAACAGATTATATGCAGTTTATTTCTCGCTTGGAAGAGTTTGATCCCCAGTACATCAATCTTCATGAAAATGATTCGCTTTATAAAATGCTAGTTTAGGAGGTCATTATGGTGCTTGGTCCAATTGTTTTTATTGGTAGTTTCTTGTTCTTTGTACTGATTGCTTTGATTTTGATTGCTTCAGGGCTATACGTTGTCAAGCAGCAGACGGTCGCTATTATTGAGCGCTTTGGGAAATACCAAAAAACATCCACTTCAGGTATTAACTTTAAAATACCATTTGGAGTCGATGTCATCGCAGCCCGCATTCAATTGCGTATGTTGCAAAGTGAAATTGTGGTAGAAACTAAGACGCAGGATAATGTTTTTGTCACAATGAATGTGGCAACTCAATATCGAGTAAATGAAAATAATGTGACGGATGCCTATTACAAGCTCATGCACCCAGAAGCACAGATTAAGTCCTATATTGAAGATGCCCTGCGTTCATCTGTACCTAAATTGACCCTGGATGAGCTCTTCGAGAAAAAGGATGAGATTGCACTTGAGGTACAAAAACAAGTAGCAGAAGAAATGTCAACCTACGGTTATGTTATTGTCAAAACCTTAATTACCAAGGTAGAGCCAGACGCCGAGGTTAAGCAATCTATGAATGAAATTAACGCAGCTCAGCGGAAACGGGTTGCGGCCCAGGAATTGGCAGAAGCTGACAAGATTAAAATTGTCACAGCAGCAGAAGCGGAAGCTGAAAAGGATCGCTTGCATGGTGTAGGTATTGCACAACAACGTAAGGCGATTGTAGACGGACTGGCAGATTCGATTTGTGAACTGAAAGAATCAAATGTTAGCCTATCTGAAGAGCAGATTATGTCTATCTTGCTGACCAACCAATACTTGGATACTCTCAATAATTTTGCACAAGGAGGTAATCAAACCATTTTCCTTCCTGCGAATCCGGAAGGAGTAGAAGATATCAGAACACAACTACTATCATCTCTTAAAGTAAAATCATAGTAAAAACCGAACAATTTGCTTGACAAAATAGGTTTATCTGTATTATACTTAATTGCACGAATAAAAAAGAAAGGGGTTTCTAATGACTAGTTACGAAAAAGTAGCCGCTGTTGTCGGCTGGGTTCGTGAAAAGAAAATCACAGGTTACCGTATCAGTAAGGAAACAAATGCTCGTGAAATGTCAGTTATCGCTCTTGCACAAGGTCGCGCTAAGATTGACAATATTTCATTTGCAACTGCCTTGGGTCTGATTGATTTTTACGACAAAAACCACAAGAAATTTGAAAACTAATCTAAATGGTTTCATTTAGAGATGTCCAAAAAGAGGAATTTTGCGATTCCTCTTTTTTTTAGTCTAAAAAAACTTACCAGCTTTGAAACTGGTAAGTAATAGTCTTCTATGGAACAGATTGAGTTTATCCAAGGAAACGCTGAAGGAATTCACGTGTGCGTTCTTCCTGGGGATTTTCAAAGATTTGCTGTGGGCTGCCTTCTTCGGCGATGACACCCTTATCCATAAAGATAACGCGGTCAGATACGTCACGGGCAAATTCCATTTCGTGAGTTACGATAAGCATCGTCAATCCTGATTTTGCCAAATCTTGCATGGTTTTGAGAACTTCCCCGACCATCTCTGGATCGAGAGCAGAAGTCGGCTCATCAAAGAGGATAACTTCTGGGTCAACAGATAGGGCGCGTGCAATGGCCACACGTTGTTTCTGTCCACCAGAGAGTTGACTTGGTTTGGCTTGCCAGTACTGTTCGGTCATGCCAACCTTGTTGAGATTTTCTTTGGCGATTTTCTCTGCCTCAGCTCGATCTCGTTTCAGTACCGTAGTTTGTGCTACAATGGCATTTTCCAATACATTTAGATTGTTGAAAAGGTTGAAGGATTGGAATACCATACCTAGTTTTTCACGGTAAGTCGTCAAATCATATCCTTTAGCCAAAACATCTTGTCCGTGGTATAGAATCTGTCCTTCTGTTGGTGTTTCCAAAAGGTTGATAGAACGGAGGAAGGTTGATTTTCCCGAACCAGATGAACCGATGATTGAGATAACCTCGCCCTTTTCAACGCTAATAGAGATGTCTTTGAGGACTTGATTTTGTCCGTATGATTTCTTTAGATTTTTGATTTCAAGAATTACATTTTTAGTCATGTGGCACCTCGACTTGCATTTGGTTTGCACCTGTTGTGTATGTATCTGTATCAAAATGCTTTTCAATTGCGCGTAAGATACGTGTCACAGTAAAGGTTAGAATGAAGTAGATAATAGCAATAACCGTAAAGGTTTGGAAATATTGATAGGTTTGGGTTGCGACAGTATTTCCTGAGAAATAGAGTTCAACAACTGAGATAACGTTCAATACAGAAGTATCTTTGATATTGATGACAAATTCATTACCAGTCGCTGGTAAGATGTTACGAATAACCTGTGGAAGGACAATCTTACGCATGGTCTGATTATGGGTAAATCCGAGAGCAGTAGCAGCTTCAAATTGGCCCTTATCGACGGCAAAGATACCACCGCGGACAATCTCACTCATGTAGGCACCTGTGTTGATGGATACAATGAAGATAGCGGCAAGTGTGCGGTCAAGATTGAGTCCGAATGCTTGGGCGGTACCATAGTAAATAACCATGGATTGTACAATCATCGGCGTACCACGGAAAATTTCGATGTAGATATTGATAATCCAACCGAGTACTTTTTGACCAATAGCAAGCGCCTTATTTGCTGCTTTTGGAGCTGTACGGAAGACACCAATGAGGAGACCGATAGCAGTACCGATAATTGTACCGAGGATGGAAATGAGTAATGTCATCCCAGTTCCGCGCAGAAGTTGTTGCCAGTTGTTAACAACAATATTCCAAACTTGGGCGAAGAAACTAGGTGTTTCGCCCTCGCTGGCTTCTTCAACGGGTTGGTTTTCAATCATATCATCCATAAGTGCGATTTGCTCTTCTTCTGAAATAGTTGCTAAGACTTCGTTGACCTGAGTGATACGAGCGTCATCTTTGCGCATACCGACAGCAATGGTCACGTCTTCGGCATTGGTTTCAAAACTGTCTGCCAATTCAACCATTTTGAAAGCTTTATTTGCAGCTTCTGCTGTACGACCTTCTGGACGTTCAGAAACATAGGCGTCAATAATGCCAGATTCTAAAGCTTGACGGATTTGGGAGAAATCTCCCATGGCAGTCTGTTTGTTAGCCCCTTCAATTTGGTCAATCAAATCATAGAGGTAAACCCCTTGCTGGGCAGTGATTTTTGCGCCAGCAAAATCTGCCAAGCTGGTTGCGTTTGCGTACTGACTATCAGAACGAACAACCAGGGTAGGAATTGAAGTGTAGTAGCTATCTGAGAAGGCGATTTCTTTCTTGCGCTCTTCTGTCGGGCTCATACCGGCGATAATCATATCGATTTTACCCGATGTAAGAGCAGGGACCAACCCTTCCCACTTGGTTTTAACAACCAAGAGTTCTTTGTCCATGGATGCAGCGATTTTTTTTGCAACCTGAACATCATATCCGTTGGCAAATTGATTGGTTCCCTCAATAGGAACGGCACCGTTGCTATCATTTTCTTGGGTCCAGTTAAATGGTGCGTAGGCGGCTTCCATACCGACCCGCAGGTATTCGTCTGCCCGAACCCCTGTTGTTACAGAAAAAACAGCGATTAGGATCAGCAGAAATATACTGAGTTTACGTTTCATAATGTCTCCTTTAAAATGCTATTACACCATTTTATTAAAAATTCTGACAAATTTCAATATCCTTGTACTATGAATAGGGAGTTTTTTTATGATATAATGTAGAGAATTGATGAAAAGGAGCTTTTTATGCTATTGGAATTGTTGAAGGCTATATTTTTAGGAATCATTGAAGGGGTAACGGAATGGTTGCCAGTTTCTTCAACTGGGCATTTAATTTTGGTTCAAGAGTTCGTGAAATTAAATCAAAGTAAGAACTTCCTAGAAATGTTTAATATTGTCATTCAGCTAGGAGCAATTCTAGCAGTTATGACTATTTACTTTAAAAAATTGAATCCATTTCAGCCTGGAAAAACCAAGCGTGATATTCAATTGACTTGGCAATTATGGGCCAAGGTTGTCATTGCCTGTATTCCGTCCATCCTAATTGCAGTCCCGTTGGATAATTGGTTTGAAGCGCACTTCAATTTTATGGTACCGATTGCGATTGCTTTGATTGTCTACGGTATTGCCTTTATTTGGATTGAGAACCGTAACAGAGGTGTAGAGCCACAGGTGACGGACTTAGCGAAAATGTCTTATAAAACTGCCTTGTTGATTGGGTGTTTCCAGGTCTTAAGTATCGTTCCGGGGACTAGTCGCTCAGGTGCGACCATTCTGGGAGCAATCATTTTGGGGACCAGCCGATCTGTGGCGGCAGATTTTACCTTCTTCCTTGGGATTCCAACCATGTTTGGTTATAGTGGCTTGAAGGCTGTTAAATATTTCTTAGATGGCAATAGCCTGAATATGGAGCAGGTATGGCTCTTGTTAGTCGCTAGTGTGACGGCTTACTTGGTATCCTTAGTTGTTATTCGTTTCTTGACAGACTTTGTTAAAAAACATGATTTCACGGTTTTTGGTTACTACCGCATCATTTTAGGGGCGATTTTATTGGTTTATGCCTTTATCACATTTTTATTTTAAGAGCAGGGAGACCTGCTTTTCTTTTGTCTTTCGAGCTTGGTTTTAGTATAATGGTGGAAGATATGTATGAGTATTGAAAATGATCAATCAATTTTAAGAAATTGATGAATCAATGAATGAGGTAGTTATGAAAGTAAAGCAAATTAGTGATTCAACCTTGAAAATCACTATAAAATTAGATGATTTGGAAGAGAGAGGAATGGAACTTTCGGACTTTCTCATTCCGCAAGAAAAGACAGAGGAGTTCTTCTATACTGTTTTGGATGAATTGGATTTACCAATGACTTTCCGAGAAAGCGGTATGCTGAGTTTTCGTGTAACTCCGAAGCCAGATCGGGTGGACATATTTGTTACCAAGTCTGATTTGGATCAGAGCTTGAATTTCGATGAATTTACAGATTTGTCGGAACTTGGTGATGTCGCAAGTATGACTCCAGATGAGTTTTTCAAGAGTTTGGAGCAAACCGTTCGTGAGAAAAGTGCACCGGATGCAACAGCCGTTCGTCATTTGGAAGAGGTAGAGCAAGAGGAAGAAGTAGATGAAGAGGAGCAGGAGCGCTATATTTACTATATTTTGGAATTTCCAACGATAGAGGATCTGTTTACTTTTGTTGGTACGGTTGATTATCCAGTAGAAGAATCGGAATTATATAAAATGGATGGTCACTACTATTTGACCGTTCTTATCAATGTAGAAAATTGTTCCAAGCAGTATCCAGGCTACATTCTCTCACGGATGTTGGAATTTACCAATGATACTAAGTTGACCAGACCTGCTTTACAAGAACACGGAACTTTGATGCTTCCGCTTGCGGCAATCGAGGAGCTTAGGAAGGTTCCGACAGTATGATTCCTTTTGCTCTAAAATACATAATGGTCATTATTACAACCATGGTCATATCAGCCATTGCGACCCCCTTGGTTCGTTTTATGTCCCTGAGGGTTGGAGCAGTCGATAATCCCAATGCACGGCGGATAAATAAGGTGCCCATGCCTTCAGCGGGAGGTCTGGCCATCTTTGTGGCATTTACCATTTCTGTCCTATGGTTTTTACCAGGAATTGTTACCCGTGTCAATTACCATGGCACTTACTTGCATTATATCTGGCCCCTGGTCCTAGCATCCAGCATTATCGTTCTTACGGGATTCATTGATGATGTCAAGGAGCTAAAGCCTGCTCCTAAAATGTTTGGTATTCTAGCTGCAGCGACGATCATTTGGATTTTTACGGAATTTCGTTTTGATAGCTTTAAAATTCCTTTTGGAGGACCTTTCCTTCAATTCCCTGTCTGGCTCTCTTTTCTATTAACGGTCCTTTGGATTGTTTCCATTACGAATGCAGTCAACTTGATTGATGGTCTGGATGGTCTGGTTTCGGGAGTATCGATTATTTCCTTGACAACGATGGGAATTGTGTCTTATTTCTTTTTGCATGATAGCAATATTTTTTTGACCTTAACCATCTTTGTTTTGGTTGCGGCGATTGTTGGTTTTTTACCTTATAACTATAATCCCGCCATCATTTATCTTGGCGATACAGGAGCCCTTTTCATTGGGTTTATGATTGGAGTCTTGTCGCTTCAAGGACTGAAAAATTCGACAGCTGTTGCAGTGGTTACTCCGATGATTATTCTTGGAGTGCCTATTACGGATACTGTAGTAGCCATCATTCGTCGAAAATTGTCTGGGCAAAAAATCTATGAAGCAGATAAGATGCATCTGCATCATAGATTGCTCTCTCTGGGACTTACTCATCGTGGCACAGTATTGGTGATTTACGCCATCTCTTTCTTATTCTCCCTGACCTCTCTTTTGCTCAATGTTTCGAGTCGAATAGGGGGGATTCTCCTATTGGTGACCATGGGACTGGGGATTGAGATTCTCTGTGAATTGATTGGCATCTTTGGTATCAATAGAACTCCGTTGCTCAATCTTCTTCGTTTTATTGGTAATAGTAGTTACCGTCAAGAAAAAATCGCAAAGTATAAAAAGTGCTACGAAGAGAAAAAAAGAAAATAAGAATCTTTCTAAACAAGATAAGAGCCGTCAGGCTCTTTTTTTGATATAATATAGTGGATATGATTAATTAAAATTGTCAGAAAAGACTATTTTATAGATTAACACTCTCTGAAAATCATCATTAACAAGAAAAGAGGCTGGGCTCAAGCCCCGCACCGCTTTTCAAAGTTAGCGTCAACATCTCAATGCAGTGGTGGTTAACAGCCCAGTGGAGTGAAACAGTCTGGGAATAGACTGTTTCAGCTCAACAACTAGAAATAAAGACTTGTTGACGAACTCTTCTATGAATGGTCGGGTTCTTTCCCACTGCCAAAGTTGAGTCTTATCGGTGTATCTAGTTAGCTTGGTCAGTTAATGTGGTTTTTGAAGAGGACAAAAATGAAAAGGAGCACAGCATGTCAGTATTAGAAATCAAAGACCTTCATGTGGAAATTGAAGGCAAAGAAATCTTGAAGGGTGTGAATTTGACCCTTAAAACAGGTGAAATTGCAGCCATCATGGGACCGAACGGAACAGGGAAATCCACCCTTTCAGCAGCCATCATGGGCAATCCAAGTTATGAAGTGACCCAAGGTGAGATTCTGTTTGACGGTGTCAATATTTTAGAATTAGAAGTCGATGAACGTGCCCGCATGGGACTCTTCTTGGCTATGCAATACCCGTCAGAAATTCCAGGGATCACCAATGCAGAGTTCCTCCGTGCTGCTATGAATGCTGGTAAGGAAGATGAAGACAAGATTTCTGTCCGTGATTTCATTACTAAGTTGGATGAAAAAATGGAACTCCTCAATATGAAAGAGGAAATGGCAGAACGTTACCTCAACGAAGGATTCTCAGGTGGTGAGAAAAAACGCAATGAGATTTTGCAACTGCTCATGTTGGAGCCAACCTTTGCCCTTCTTGATGAGATTGACTCAGGATTGGACATTGATGCGCTTAAAGTCGTGTCAAAAGGAATCAATGCTATGCGTGGTGAAGGCTTCGGTGCCATGATTATCACCCACTACCAACGCTTGCTCAACTACATCACACCAGACGTTGTCCATGTCATGATGGAAGGCCGTGTCGTGCTTTCAGGCGGACCAGAATTGGCACAACGCTTGGAAAAAGAAGGATATGTCCAAGTTGCAGCAGAGCTTGGCATCGACTACAAAGAAGATGACATTTAAGTCTTTGGAGGAAGCTATGACCAAAGAAAAAATTCAAGAATTTTCAGCCTTGCAGGCAGAACCAACTTGGTTGACAGACCTGCGTCTTAAGGCTTTTGACAAAATAGCAGAGCTGGACTTGCCAGTTATTGAGCGGGTCAAATTTCACCGCTGGAACCTTGGTGACGGAAGTTTAGCTACAAATGATGAAATCGGGGCAGTTCCAGATTTTACAGCCATCGGTGACAATCCTATGCTGGTACAGGTTGGCAGCCAAACTGTTCTAGAGCAGTTGCCGGTTGACCTTGTAGAGAAGGGTGTAGTCTTTACAGACTTCGCATCGGCTATGGACATCATTCCAGATGTACTTGAAAAATACATCGGCGCTGCCGTAGCCTACGACGAGCACAAGTTAGCGGCTTACAACACAGCCTATTTTAACGCAACAGCTGTCCTCTACGTACCAGATAATGTTGAAATCGACCAGCCAGTTGAGGCCCTTTTCTACCAAGACAGCACTAGTCCAGTTGCCTTTAACAAACGTGTCCTCATCATCGCAGGAAAAAATGCCAAGCTTAATTATCTAGAGCGCTTTGAAAGTCTGGGCAACGGAGCAGCAGCGACTTCAGCCAATATTGTTGTGGAAGTAATTGCTCTTGCTGGTAGCCAAATCAAGTTTGCGGCCATTGACCGCCTTGGTAAGCATTTGGATACCTACCTCAACCGTCGTGGCTATCTCGGAAACGATGCAACGATTGACTGGGCGATTGGTCTGCTCAACGAAGGAAATGTGGTTGCCGATTTGGACAGCGAATTGAAAGGAAACGGCAGTCATGCCAACCTCAAAGTTGTCGGCCTTTCATCTGGTCGTCAGGTACAAGGTGTGGATACGCGCGTGACCAACTATGGTCATAATTCGGTCGGACACATCCTGCAACATGGGGTTATCTTAGAAAGCGGAACCTTGACCTTCAATGGTATCGGACACATTGTTCGTGGTGCTAAAGGTGCAGATGCCCAGCAGGAAAGCCGTGTCCTCATGCTGTCTGACAAGGCTCGCTCCGATGCCAACCCAATTCTCCTTATCGATGAGAATGAGGTCACAGCTGGACACGCAGCCTCAATCGGTCAGGTAGATCCAGAAGACATGTACTACCTCATGAGTCGTGGTCTGGACCGAGTAACTGCTGAACGCTTGGTTGTTCGCGGTTTCCTTGGCGCAGTCATTACCGAAATTCCTGTCAAGGAAGTTCGTGACCAACTGATTGCCGTAATTGAAGAAAAACTAACAAAGAGATAAGATATGGATTTGGAACGCATTCGCAAGGATTTTTCAATCCTAGACCAAGTTGTTAACGATGAGCCGCTGGTCTATTTGGACAATGCGGCGACCACTCAAAAACCGCAGCAGGTACTAGATGTGCTGGCGGATTATTACCAGAAGGACAATGCCAATGTCCACCGTGGCGTTCACACCCTTTCGGAACGGGCAACGGCGCGCTACGAGGCGGCTCGACAGAAGGTGGCTGATTTTATCCAGGCCAAGTCTAGTAAGGAAATTCTCTTTACCAGAGGAACGACCACCGGTCTTAACTGGGTGGCTCAGTTTGCAAAGGAAATTCTCCAGCCAGACCAGGAAGTGATAATCTCAGTTCAAGAGCACCACTCCAATATCATCCCTTGGCAGCAAGCCTGTCAGCAAACAGGTGCTAAGCTCCGCTATGTGACCCTAAAAGACGGCGAGCTAGACATGGACCACCTGCGGTCGCTACTGTCTTCCAAGACCAAGTTTGTCTCCCTAGCCCACGTGTCCAATGTCCTAGGTGGCGTGGCTCCTATTGGGGAAATAGCAGAGCTGGTGCATCAAGTCGGTGCCTACTTGGTGGTGGACGGAGCCCAGTCAGTTCCCCACATGGCCGTCAACGTGCAAGAATTAGACGTGGACTTCTATGCCTTTTCAGGTCATAAGATGTTAGGTCCAACAGGAATCGGCGTTCTCTACGGCAAGGAAGAATTGCTCAATCTCATGTCACCTGTTGAATTCGGTGGTGAGATGATTGACTTTGTCTATGAGCAGTCAGCCACTTGGAAGGAATTACCTTGGAAGTTTGAGGCAGGAACGCCCAACATTGCAGGTGCCATTGGGCTGGGAGCAGCCATTGATTACCTGACCGAAATTGGCATGGACGCTATCCAGGCCCACGAGGCGGAACTGGTTGACTATGTCTTTCCAAAATTGCAGGCTATTCCAGGATTGACCATTTATGGCAGTCAGGACCTGTCCAAGCGGACGGGGGTTATTGCCTTTAACTTAGACGACTTGCATCCGCACGATGTGGCGACTGCCTTGGACTATGAAGGGGTTGCGGTGCGGGCAGGTCACCATTGTGCCCAACCGCTTCTCAGATATTTGAAAGTGCCAGCCACCGTGCGAGCAAGTTTTTATATCTACAATACCAAGGCTGACTGCGACAAGTTGGTTGAGGCAATTATCAAGACAAAGGAGTTTTTCAATGGCCCTATCTAGATTAGATTCTCTTTATATGGCAGTTGTGTCTGAACACTCCAAGTCGCCTCGTCATCGCGGAAGTTTGGATGGAGTGGAAAAACTAGAACTCCACAACCCAACCTGCGGCGATGTGATTGAATTGTCAGTCAAGATTGAAAATGGTCGGATTGCCGACATCGCTTTTGACGGAGTTGGGTGTACCATTTCAACCGCGTCGGCTTCCATGATGACCGAGGCTGTCCTTGGAAAAGAAATCAGTCAGATTCAAGAACTGGCAGAAATCTTCTCACAAATGGTCCAGGGACAAGAAGACACACGTCAGAAGGATCTAGGAGATGCCTCGCTCCTTGCAGGCGTTGCCAAATTTCCTCAACGCATCAAGTGTGCTACACTTCCATGGAATGCCCTAAAGAAGACAATCGAACGCAGTGAAAGTGCTGACTGAGCACCATCGAATAAACAAAAAACGAAAATCATACAGAAAGGATTGTTCAGTTTCTGATTGGAATTGAAATTGAACAGGCCCAGCAAGTATTGAAGAGAGCGTAACTGTTATTTTCATACTTTTTGGGCTTAGTATCTTATATTATGTCAGAAGAAAGAATTGAACCAACCCCGATTGACCTTGGGGAATACAAATTCGGTTTCCATGATGAAAACGTGGAACTGGTGGCTTCGACTGGTAAGGGCTTGAGCGAAGAAGTCATTCGTGAAATGTCCCGTATCAAAGGCGAGCCTGAATGGATGTTGGAATTCCGTTTGAAATCCTACGAAACCTTCAAGAAAATGCCTATGCAGACTTGGGGAGCCGACTTGTCTGAACTGGATTTTGATGATATTGTTTACTATCAAAAACCGTCGGATAAGCCAGCACGCAGCTGGGACGATGTGCCAGACAAAATCAAGGAAACCTTTGAACGCATCGGAATTCCAGAAGCTGAGCGTGCTTACTTGGCAGGAGCTTCTGCCCAGTACGAATCAGAAGTGGTCTACCACAACATGAAGGAAGAGTACGACAAGCACGGTATTATCTTTACAGATACCGACACGGCCCTCAAGGAACACCCAGAACTCTTCAAAAAATACTTTGGAAAACTCGTTCCGCCATCAGACAATAAACTAGCTGCCCTCAACTCAGCGGTTTGGTCAGGTGGGACCTTCATCTATGTACCAAAGGGTGTTAAGTTGGATATTCCACTCCAAACCTATTTCCGTATCAACAACGAAGGAACAGGTCAGTTTGAACGCACCCTCATCATCGTGGATGAAGGAGCGAGTGTTCACTACGTAGAAGGCTGTACCGCTCCGACTTACTCAACCGCCAGCCTCCACGCTGCTATTGTGGAAATCATTGCCCACGAAGGTGCCTATATGCGTTATACCACCATTCAAAACTGGTCAGATAACGTTTATAACCTGGTAACCAAGCGTGCTCGTGCTGAGAAAAATGCTACAGTTGAGTGGATTGACGGAAACCTTGGTGCTAAGACGACCATGAAATACCCTGCGGTTTACTTGGAGGGTGAAGGAGCTCGAGGGACTATGTTGTCCATTGCCTTTGCCAACAAAGGTCAGGTCCAAGATACCGGAGCCAAGATGATCCACAATGCACCACGGACTTCATCTTCTATCGTATCCAAATCCATTGCCCGAGGCGGTGGAGAAGTTAACTACCGTGGTCAAGTCACTTTTGCTAAAAACTCAGCCAAGTCAATCAGCCACATTGAATGTGATACCATTATCATGGATGATATTTCCAAATCAGACACCATTCCATTTAATGAAATCCACAACTCACAAGTGGCCCTCGAACACGAAGCCAAAGTATCAAAAATCTCAGAAGAACAGCTCTACTACCTCATGAGCCGAGGCCTATCCGAGTCAGAAGCCACAGAGATGATTGTCATGGGCTTTGTCGAACCATTCACCAAAGAACTCCCAATGGAATACGCAGTCGAACTCAACAGACTGATTGCCTATGAAATGGAGGGCTCGGTTGGTTAGATTTTTGGCAATTTAGCAAATATGAGTTTGCTAAAAGCCAAAAATCTCCAACCGAGGTGGGAGATAAGGAGTAGCGAAAGCTACTCTACATTGTAATGCCAACGCTCGTTGGAGATAGGGAGCGACGGCAGTCGCTCTTCTTTATAACCTTATAAAAATTCCATGCCTTCCACGCTCGTCATTTTCTGTAAGAAAATGATATGTAGTGAGGAGTTCCACAGGAACTCTCTCCAACTCAATCTCCAACCGAGGTGGAAAATAGGGAGCGACGGCAGTCGCTCCTCTTTGTAATTCAGCTAACCTTGTGACTCAAACAGCTTTAAAGCTGTTCAAGCACGTCAAACTCCCTACTGAAGTAGGAGAAGAGGAGTAGCGGATGTCACTCTGCGATAAAAAAATAGTATGTCGAAAATCGTTCGACATACTATTTTTTATAATTTTTCATTGACATAGCGGACAAATTGATTCCACCAAGAGAAAGGCCAGGATGCTTCTTTCATATCGCTAGGGATAATCATATCGACACTAGCTTGCTCGGAAATATAACCTTTTCCAATGAGATCTTGATCTTTCAGTTGCAGTTTGCCAACCAAGGTCCCTGCTTTGAGGGGAGCATCAATTTCTTTTATATCCGTTGTGAAAGTTGCGGTGGGGACATTATCAGTTTGATTTCGTTGAACAACAGTTAAATCTGCTGCTGCAACAACAGGACTTGTTTCTTTTTCACCATTGAAAACCTTTATCTTACTACCTTCAAAAGCTTCCCCTTTTTTTACTAGCGTAACAAGCGAAAAGTTAGAATAAACATAGTTCATCAAATCATTTGTCGCGACAAATCGATTTTCTGGAGAGGTCAGCCCATCAGTGGCATTCAATACTACTGTGATAATGCGCATACCAGCTTGTTGAGTTGTTGCAAGAAAACTTGAACCTGCTGAGTTTGAGGTCCCTGTTTTTAAGCCGTCAACCCCTCCACGAGCGTGAGTACCATCGCTTAGCATTTGGTTGGTGCTATAGTAAGTGTAGCCACCAAAATCGTAGGCGTTTAGTGAGGTAATGTCGAGTACCTGAGGATAGTCGAGTATTAATCGTCTTGCAATGATAGCAACATCTAGGGCTGAAAACATATTTACATCTTCAGGACTGGAACCTGGATAAATATTTTCACCCAAGTCGGTATTGTCTAGTCCGGACACATTGACAATCTTTGCGTCGGTAATTCCCCATTCTTGGACTTTTGCTTTCATTCGATCCACGAATGCAGCTTCGCTACCGGCTATTTTTTCTGCCAGAGCAATAATAGCACTATTGGATGATGTTATTAAAGAAGCGTTTAATAGGTCTCTTACTGAATAGGAACGTGCATCAAGGTTGACGTTGCTTAATTCTGTATTAGAAGTGAGGCTATAGGGATAATCAGAAATATCTACCATAGTATCTAAAGTGATCTCACCCTTTGCCAGTGCTTCGTAGATCAGGTAAATGCTCAATGTCTTACTGATAGAAGCGATGCTTGCTTTGGTTTCGGCATCTTGCTCATACAAGATTTTGCCGCTACTTACCTCAACTGCGATAGCATGCTTAGCTGCAACAGAAAAATCTTCTGCCAAAATAGGTGTGGAAGTGAAAAAAAGAGCAATAACTGTAGTGAGTGTTAGTAAAAATTTACGCATAATCATTCCTTTGGCTGTTACTTTATTCTATTATATCACAAGAAATGTGAGAAAAATTTGGAAAAAATATGTAAAAAATGAGAAAATGCTGAAAAATTATGTTTTTACAAAATTTTCTGACAAAAAGACTTTATTTAAGAAAATTTTATGATATAATGATTTTTATAAGACATAGTAATAAGTGTCAAACAAAAAGAAAACAGAGGTGTTTTATGAAAAAGACAACGAAACTTTTTGCACTTGCAGGTGTGACTCTCCTTTCAGCATCTGTTCTTGCAGCATGTGGTTCAAAACAATCAGGTGCAGCAAAACAGGAATTGTCATTCCCAGCTGAGGTAAAACAAGACGGAACAGCAGTGTCTGACGCTCAGTTGAAATATGCATGGGTATCACCAACAACTTCATCAGGTCTCTTGATTGACGAGTTGACTGAAAATACAACTGACTCAACATTTGGTGGTTTTGTTGATATCTCACTGTTCGGTTTCGATGGAAATCGTAAGTTAGATGATTCAGGTCTTGCTAAAGCTGAATTTGATGTAGCAGGTAAGAAAATCACAGTTAGCTTGACAGGTAAGGACTACAAGTGGTCAGATGGTCAACCATTCACAATCAACGACTACATCTTTACTATCAAGTCAATGGCAAGCAAAGATTATACAGGTGTTCGTTTTGATGATAAATTCTTGAACATTGAAGGTATGCAAGAATTTGTTGACGGTAAAGCATCAGACATCTCAGGTATCAAGAAAATCGATGACTACACAGTGGAATTGACTGTAAAAGAAATGTCACCTTCTATGATGTATGCGGGTGGTGATGTCCCAGCCTATATCCAACCAGAACATATCTATAAAGATATACCTGTTGCAGACTGGGAAAAGAGCGAGTACTCACGTACAGCTAAACTTGTTGGTATGGGACCTTGGAAAATCAAGGAAATCGTAAACGGTGAGTCTATCACTTACGTACCAAATGAATACTTCTTCAAAGGTACAACACCAAAAACAAGTTCATTGAAGATTGACATCGTGTCTCCAGATACAATCGTTTCTGAGATGAAAGCTGGTAACTATGACATCGCAGATATGCCAGTTGATCAGTTGGATTCTTATAAAGATGCATCTAACTTGAATATCGTTGGTTCATTGGATTCAGCTTATGAATATATCTCATTCAACCTTGGTAAATATGACGAGTCTGCTGAGAAGAACGTCATGGATGAAAATGCTAAGATGAATGATGTAAAACTTCGTCAAGCGATTGCCTATGCGATTGATACCAAGACAGCTGGTGAGTCATTGTACAATGGTCTTTACCACCCTGCAAAATCATTGATTATCTCATTCTTCGGCGATATTCATGATTCAGAGTTGGAAGGTTATTCATACGATCCTGAAAAAGCGAAAAAACTCTTGGATGAAGCTGGCTACAAAGACGTAGATGGCGATGGTATCCGTGAAGGCAAAGACGGTAAGGAATTCAAGATTACCTTTGCTGCTCGTAAACGTACTGAAGCTAACGAAGCGCTTGTACAACAGTACATTGCTTGGTGGAAAGAAGTCGGCTTGAACGTTGAACTTTACACAGGCCGTACAGTTGAAATCAATACATTCTACGAAGCTGTTCAAGCAAATGACCCTGCTATCGATATGTACGCCGGTGGTTGGTCAACAGGTTATGATCCAAACCCAACAGGTACTTGGGGTCCTATCGCTGCCTTCAACATGTCACGTTTCGTGTCTGATGAAAACACTAAATTGTTGAATGCAATCAGCTCAACAGAATCATTTGACGATAAGAAAAATGTTGAAAACTACAAGGCATGGCAAAAATATGCTCACGAGCAAGCATTTGCCATTCCAACATTTGAGTCTGAGTCAATTACTGCGCTTAACAAACGCGTGAAAAACTATGATTCAAACTATGGTTCAGCTTCAGGTAAAGGTATCGCTCTTGAAAATATCGAACTTACAGCTGATAAAGGTGTAGCAGAATAGTCTGCAAGAAGACAATAGAATTTGAAAAAGCCAACTTGGTTGGCTTTTTTCAGATTGCTATTGGAATTTTCAGATAATTGTGGTATAGTAGACTCAGTACACAAAAATGAGTCCCTACTAACAAAAACTCAAGATGGATCACATTAACCTACTCAATTCCTAATTGAGACAGTAATAGGGATGGTCTTGATTTATGATTGGATATACGTACATTTTTTACTTCTGGATAACCGCTATCAAACGATAATTGATAGAAATATGTTATTCTAGAGTAGTTATATAAAGTCAGTTAATCAAACATTATATGAACTTGATAATCGTAAGGATATTGAATTGATTGAGCTTGATTAGCTGGCACATAAAGGAGGAAAAAGCGTGGCTACCGAAAAACCGCTTTTAGACATTAAAGATTTACACGTCGGTTTCCGTATTGGAGATGATTATTTTGACGCTGTTGACGGTGTTGACATCTCATTGCAAAAAAATGAAATTTTGGCAATTGTAGGGGAATCTGGTTGTGGTAAATCAACTTTGGCAACGACCATTATGGGCTTGCATAACCCTTTGAATACCAAAATCACAGGAAGCATCCAGTACAACGATATGGAATTGATTGGTATGGATGAAGCCAAGTACAATACGGTACGTGGTAATGATATTGGTATGATTTTCCAAGATCCCTTGGCTTCTCTGAATCCATTGATGACGATTGGTGCACAGATTGATGAGGCGCTGTTCTATCACACTGATTTGGATGCCAATGCTCGTACAGAGCGAGTTTTGGAACTCTTGGCTCAGGTAGGTATTCCAAATCCTAAGCGGACATTTAAACAGTATCCACATGAGCTTTCAGGTGGTATGCGTCAGCGTATCATTATTGCGATGGCCTTGTCTTGTAAACCGCCAATTATTATTGCGGACGAACCGACAACAGCCTTGGATGTTACAATTCAAGCACAAATCTTGGATCTCTTAAATGATATTCAAGCGGAGACAGGTTCGGGTATTATTTTGATTACCCATGACTTGGGAGTAGTTGCAGAAACTGCTGATCGTGTGGCTGTCATGTACGGTGGTCAGTTTGTCGAAGTAGCGCCAGTAGAAGAACTCTTTACCAATCCAAAACATCCATATACACGTTCGCTCTTGAAGTCAAATCCTCAATCAGGTAGCGAAGGAGGCGATCTTCATGTTATTGAAGGTATTGTGCCACCGATTACAAAAATGGTTCGTAAGGGTTGCCGTTTTGCTCCACGTATTCCGTGGATTGGAGCAGAGGCTCATGAAGAGAATCCGAGCATGCACGAGGTAGGTCCAAATCACTTTGTTCGTTGTACCTGCCATGAGACATTCTATTTTGAAGGGGAGGCCTAATAGTGGGATTTATTGAAGTAAAAGATTTAAAAGTCCATTATCCAATTCGTAGTGGCTTCTTTAACCGTGTGACGGATCATGTCTATGCTGTCGATGGCGTTAATATTGAGTTTGAAGAAGGAAAAACCTATGGTTTGGTAGGTGAGTCAGGTTCTGGGAAATCGACCATTGGTAAGGCAATTATCGGTTTAGAGCGTGCCACTTCTGGTCAGATTATCTATGAGGGACAAAATGTAACCAACAAATCACGTGGTAAAAAAGGAAACTTTAATCGTGATGTTCAAATGATTTTCCAAGATTCTCTTTCAAGTTTTAACCCGAAAAAACGTATTTTGGACATCATTGCGGAACCAATCCGTAACTTTGACCGCTTATCTCCAGATGAAGAAAAGAAAAAGGTTCTTCATCTCTTGGATACAATCGGTCTAAATGAAGAAGCCCTGATTAAATATCCTCATGAATTCTCAGGTGGTCAGCGCCAACGTATCGGTGTTGCTCGTGCCTTGGCTAGTAACCCTCGTTTGATTATTGCTGATGAGCCGGTTTCTGCCTTGGATTTGTCTGTTCAGGCACAGGTCTTGAACTATATGAAACGTATCCAAGATGAGTTCAAGCTTAGCTATCTCTTTATTTCCCATGACCTCGGTGTTGTACAACACATGTGTGATGAATTGTTCATCATGTATCGCGGACGTTTCGTAGAGACAGGAAATAAGAACGATATTTATAATAATCCACAACATATTTACACTAAACGTTTGTTGTCTGCGATTCCAACGATTGACCCAGTCAACCGTTTGAAGAATAAAGAAAAACGTTTGGCTGCTGAAAAAGAGTATCAAGAAATGCAAGGTCAATACTATGATGAAAACGGTCGTGTGTACGATTTGAGATCCTTCTCAGAAACTCATCAAGTAGCCCTTCCAGAAGGAGGTCAGAACTAAGATGTGGAAAACAGTATTACGTCGTTTACTCATGATGATTCCGCAGATTATTATCTTGAGCATCATTGCTTTCTTTGTTGCGAAGATGATGCCGGGGGATCCCTTTACAGGATTGATTGACCCAAATATCGATCCAGCAATCATCGAACAAAAACGGATTGCGGCAGGTTACTATGACCCAATCCCTGTTCAGTATTTCCGTTGGATTGGTAATCTTTTGCAGGGGGATTTTGGTCAAAGTATCCTCTTCAAGCAACCTGTTGTTGATGTTATCATGCAACGTTTAAACAACACTATTTGGTTGTCTTTATTGACGATGGTGTTGACTTATTTGATTGCCCTTCCATTGGGGATGATTGCAGGTCGTTACCAAAACTCGCTTGCAGATAAAATCATTGGCGTGTATAACTTCTTGACATTTTCAACTCCAACTTTCGTTTTTGCCATCCTTATGCTTTGGATGTTTGGCTTTAGTTTGGGTTGGTTCCCAACGCGTGGGTCGATTGACGGTGGTGTAGCAGGATTTGCAGCCATTCTCAGTCGCTTACACCACATGATTCTGCCAGCGATTACAATGGCAATTTTGTCAACAACAGTCACTATTCAATATCTTCGTACGGGGATTATCGATGCGAAGAGCCAGGACTATGTTCGTACAGCTCGTGCCAAAGGTGTTCCTGAGAGAGTTGTTTATAACCGTCATATCTTCCGTAATTCTATCTTGCCAATTGCATCTTTCTTGGGCTATGAATTGACAGGGTTGATTGGTGGTTCTATCTTCATTGAAAATATTTTCACTTATCCAGGTATCGGTCAGTTATTCTTCAACTCTATTTCTAGTCGTGACTATAGTGTCATCTTGGCTTTGTTGTTGATATTTGGTATGGGTACCTTGTTGGGGACATTGATTTCAGATATTATCATGAGTATCGTGGATCCACGTATCCGTGTGAAATAGAAGGAGGAGTAAGGTGAGTAAAGAAAATAAAAAACAAGCACAATCTGCTTCAACTCCTCCAGGTGGCTTCCGTGTCATCGCGCGGGAGTTTATGAAGGATCGACTTGCATTGACCTCATTAATTATCTTAGTGACGGTTCTCTTGGCAGTCTTTATCGGAGCGCTTCTGTTGGATCAAGAACAAGTTATGAAAGTCAACCTTTTGGGACGTTACTTGGAACCAGGTGTTAACGGCTATATCTTGGGGACAGATGAAGGTGGTAAAGATATCTTTGGTCAGCTGATTATCGGTGCTCGTAACTCAATCATTATCGGTTTTACCATTACGATTATTACTAGTATCGTTGGTATCTCTATCGGTCTGATTTCTGGTTATTACGGTGGTCGCTTGGACGGATTCTTGATGCGTATTGTCGATTTCATCATGATTTTGCCGGTGACTATGTTGATCATTGTGTTCGTGACAGTTATCAAGAACTATACGATCTATCACTTCATTCTCATCATGAGTGCCTTTTACTGGACAGCCAAGGCTCGTCTATTCCGTACAAGGACATTGTCAGAGGCAAGCTTGGATTATGTCAATGCATCAAAAACATTGGGAACAAGCGACTTCATGATTATGTTCCGTGAAATTTTACCAAACTTAAGTTCATTGATTATCGTTAACTTGACCTTGAACTTTGCGGGAAATATTGGTATCGAGACTTCGTTGACTTATCTTGGTTTCGGTCTACCATCGACAGTACCAAGTTTGGGTACCTTGATTGCCAATGCCCGCAATGCAGATATTTTGGAAAACAAGACATGGATTTGGTTGCCAGCAGCCATCTTCATCCTTGTGATGATGCTCTGTATCAACTATGTCGGACAAGCTTTCCAACGTGCAGCAGATGCTAAGCAGCGTTTAGGTTAATTGTGAAAAGGGTTCCTTTGGGAGCTCTTTTTTTGTAAAATCCGATGTAACAAGCTTGTTTTTTACAGAAAGCAGAAAATATGGTAAAATGGAGTGATAAAACTATTTGAGGTAACGAATTATGACTGTTAAAATCAATACTAAAGACGGCCAAATCGAATTGACTGATGACGTGATTGCCACAGTTGTTGGCGGTGCTACGACTGAGATTTTCGGTGTTGTTGGGATGGCTAGTAAGTCTGCGATCAAGGATAATTTTCAAGCACTTTTGAGAAAAGAAAATTATTCTAAAGGTGTTGTGATCAAGACCTTGGAAGATGGTCGCATTGCAGTCGATGTTTATACTGTGATGAGCTACGGTGTAAAAATCAGTGAAGTATCTCGCAATATCCAAGAACGTGTTAAGTTCAACTTGGAAAATCAACTAGGTATCTCTGTAGATGCCGTCAATGTCTTTATCCAAAATATCAAAGTCGTAGGAGAATAATTGTGTCTAAAATTACAACTAGTTTATTTCAAGAAATGGTGCAAGCAGCATCAACTCGTCTGAATAAACAAGCCGAATATGTGAACTCACTCAATGTTTTCCCAGTTCCAGATGGGGATACTGGTACCAACATGGGGATGACTATTACCAATGGTGCTAAAGAAGTAGCAGATAAGTCTGCTTCTACTGTTGGAGAAGTTGCACAAATTCTTTCTAAGGGCTTGTTGATGGGAGCTCGTGGAAACTCAGGTGTTATTACGTCGCAATTGTTCCGCGGTTTTGGTCAATCTGTTAAAGGCAAGGTTGAATTGGACGGTAAGGATTTGGCGCAAGCTTTTCAACATGGTGTAGAAGTGGCTTATAAAGCCGTTATGAAGCCAGTTGAAGGTACAATTCTTACTGTTTCTCGTGGGGCAGCCACTGCTGCTTTGAAAAAAGCAGAAGAGACTGATGATGCGGTTGAGGTCATGCGTGCTACTCTTGACGGTGCTAATCGTGCTCTTAAGAAAACGCCAGAGATGCTTCCAGTCTTGAAGGAAGTTGGTGTTGTCGATTCAGGTGGACAAGGTCTTGTTTACATTTATGAAGGCTTCTTGTCAGCTTTGACAGGTGAGTATATTGCTTCGGAAGATTTTGAGGCGACACCTGCTGTTATGTCTGAAATGATCAATGCTGAGCACCACAAGTCAGTTGCAGGTCATGTAGCGACTGAAGATATTACCTTTGGTTACTGTACCGAAATCATGGTGGCTCTTCGCCAGGGTCCTACTTATGTCAAGGACTTTGATTATGAAGAATTCCGTAACTACCTTAACGACCTTGGGGATTCCCTCCTTGTGGTCAACGATGATGAAATCGTTAAAGTCCATGTCCATACAGAAGATCCAGGTTTGGTCATGCAAGCGGGTCTTCAATATGGTAGCTTGGTCAAGGTAAAAGTGGATAATATGCGTGAGCAACATGAAGCTCAGGTTGAGAAAGAAGAAAGTTTCCAAAAACCGGCTGAACAAAAAGAGTATGCTATTATTGCGGTAGCTGCTGGGGAAGGTTTGACAGAAATCTTCAAATCACAAGGTGTTGACTATGTGATTTCAGGTGGTCAGACCATGAACCCATCAACAGAAGATTTTGTCAATGCTATTGAATTGGTCAATGCCCGTAATGTCATCTTGTTGCCAAACAATAAGAACATCTTGATGGCGGCTCAGACGGCTGCTGAGGTTGCAGAAGTTGCGGTTAAGGTTGTGGAAACCAAGACCCTGCCACAAGGGTTCACTAGCTTGCTTGTTTTTGATCCAAGTCGTGATTTGGAAAGCAACTTTGAAGCGATGACGGCATCGCTTGCAGAGGTGAAAAGCGGTAGCGTGACAACTGCGGTCCGCGATACAACCATTGACGGTCTTGAAATCCATGAGAATGATAACCTTGGTATGGTTGATGGCAAGATTGTGGTTTCTAATCCAGATATGATGGAAACACTTGTCGCTACATTTGAGAAAATGCTTGATGAAGATAGCGAAATCGTGACAATCTATATCGGTGAAGATGGTAATGAAGAATTGGCTCAAACTCTTGCTGAACAGCTAGAAGAACAATTTGAAGATGTCGAGGTCGAAATCCATCAAGGAAATCAACCAGTCTACCCATATCTTTTCAGCGTAGAATAAACAAAATCGCAGGCTCTGGCTTGCGATTTTTTCTGTCGACTTGTCGACAATTTCCAGTAGACCTATGACAAACTACTGGGGCTATGGTATAATTAAAGACATGTATAGTCAGAAGGAAAATGAATTGATTGCCATTGGTGAGAGAATTGGAAAAGCCTGTAAGCCAAATCAAGTTCTAGTATTATCAGGGGATTTGGGTGCTGGGAAAACTACTCTGACCAAGGGTTTGGCCAAGGGTTTAAAAATTGAACAGATGATTAAGAGTCCTACTTATACGATTGTTCGAGAGTATGAGGGGACCATGCCACTCTATCACTTAGATGTTTATCGAATTGGAGATGATCCTGACTCGATTGATTTGGATGATTTTCTCTATGGAGGTGGTCTAACGGTTATCGAGTGGGGAGAATTACTGGATGTCAGTCTGTTTGATGACTATTTGCTCATTCGTATAGAGAAAGAGGGAGATGGTCGACGATTGACAGTCGAATCTCATGGGGCTCAAAGTAGCGATTTAGCGAAGGAGTTCCAAAATGTCTGAAAAAGAAGTGTATTTTAGTGAAGCTGAACCAGCTGATGCAGCAGCTTTTATTGATTTTATGAATCAAGTTGCTAGAGAAACGGATTATCTGGTCATGGATGAGACTGGTTTTCGATTTAGTGTTGATGAAATGGAGACCATCTTCGAAGCAGGAATCGAAAATCCTCGTGAATTGTGCCTGCTGGCTAAGGTTGGTTCGGAAGTCGTCGGCGCAATTTCTGTTAAGTCCTCTAAGCAGTTTCGCATTAGCCATATCGGAAATATTTTTATTGCAGTAAAAAAAGCCTATTGGGGTCACGGTCTAGGGACGATTTTACTGGAGGAAGTATTGCATTGGGCAGAGGAAATGGATGTATTGAAACGTTTGGAATTAACGGTTCAGGTTCGCAATCAGGCGGCAGTACATTTATACCAAAAACTAGGATTCAACATTGAAGGAACCCAGGTACGTGGGGCTAGAACAGATGAAGGAGAATGGCTTGATCTTTATTATATGGGCAAGTTAATTGGTGAAGTATGACAATTGGAAAAAAAATATTCTTAATGTCTTTGGCTATTGTTGGTTTAACACTAGGTGCCGGCTTAATATATGGAGCCAGCTTGTTAAATTTTTCTACAGGTACTATTTCAAAAACCTATAAGCAGCTAGATGGAGAAAAAGAAATCACTCCTATTGATGCGACAGAGCCCCTAACCATCCTACTGATGGGAGTGGATATGGACCAAGCAACCCGTGGGGGAGATTGGGAGGGTGGTCGTAGTGATTCGATGATTTTGGTAACTGTTAATCCTAAGACTAAGGAAACCAATATGATGAGCTTGACTCGTGATATTATGGTTGAGATTGCAGAAGCGAATGGGGAGTCTTCAGGAACGGTTGAAAAACTAAATCATTCTTATAGCTACGGACAGGCACCGATGGCCATTGCCACGATCGAAAAGATGATGGATATTAACATTGACCGCTATATCGAAATAAATATGGATGGTCTGATTGAGCTTGTTGATGCGGTTGGAGGTATTGAGGTAAACAATACTCTTGGCTTCCCTATATCCATTTCGGAACATGAGCCTGCCTACACCTCTATTGTTCAGCCGGGGAAACAGTTGGTAAATGGGGATCAGGCGCTGGTTTATGCTCGGATGCGCTATGATGATCCTGAGGGTGATATCGGACGTCAGAGACGCCAACGAGAAGTTATCACGGCTATTATAAAAAAACTCCTCCAGTTAGATGGTTTGACCCAGTATAAGAAGATTTTGACCGCCATTTCCAATAATATGCGAACCAACATTGAGATTAGTCCTGCGACAATTCCAAGCCTCTTGGGTTATAAAGACTCGGTCTCTAAGTTGAATTCCTATCAGTTGCGCGGTGTGGATCAAATGGTTGATGAAATCTATTATCAATTACCAACCAGTGAACATCTATTGGAAATGCAAAATATTTTGAAAAAATCTATCGGCTTAGAAGAAAAGACCGACTTAGTCACAAACGTGAAGGTCTACGAAGGACAGATGGGATTACCAAGTCCAATCAACGTTTATGATGTATATACAAATCTCTTGCTGTTAGAAGCAAGTCCATGGGCAGAAAGCTTGGATCCGGAAATAGGGAGTCCATCGGCTACTACGACTGTGACAACAGAAGAGCAGGTAACCGATTTTTCAACAGAGCCAGTACTTGGTGATGAAAACGGGTCACAATAATGTAGTCATCTAGTTCTTCTTTTATTACTTTGACAAGCGAGTGCTAAAAGCCTATAAAAATAGAGGTTGTTTGCAACCTCTCAGATTGAAGAAAAAGTCCATTTTGGACAATGTTCTTCAATCTTTTTTCTTTATGTTGAAAATAAAAAACTCTCAGAAACGCCGAAATATCAATGTTTCTAAGAGTTTAATGACTTGCTATCTTTTGCAAACTTCTTCAATTTTTTATATTTTTATAGGCTTTTAGTTTACTTTTAGTACTCGCTCCAACTATCTGGGAGATAGTTGGAGACTGGGGATAAAGTGAACGATGTTCACATCAAAAGCCGCAGGCATAACTGAAGTTAGGCAAGGCGAGTTCAAACAATCCAGTGGAGTGTTTGAAGTTGGAAATAAGGAAACAGAGTTTCCTCTTACGTCCAAGTAATAAAAGAAAAACTAAATGATGATATTTGGAAATTCCCTATGTTAGGGAGTGTTATTCTCATTCTGGTATTTTTTGAGAATCTGTTGGATTTCTTCCAAGTTTCCTGCAATACTTTGCTGATAGACTCGAGTCTTATATTGTAAGTCAGAAGCCATTTCCTGCAAGGGTTCTTGAAAACTTTGGATAATGGCAAGTTGTTCCTGAATATTGTCCTTGCTCAATTGAATATCTGATAGAAGTTGTTTGGTTTCCTGTACTTCTTTAGCAATTTTATCCCGATGCGTGACTGCAAGGAAGCTGGCGGTAGCGGCGCTTACGGCTAAAATGATATTACGAAGTTTCATATTATTCTCCTAGATAGAGCTCTTGTGCTAGTTGAGCCAGGGCTGGGAAGTCAGGGTCGTTGGCTTTAAATTGAATGTTCAATCCATCTTGATTGTTAAAGCGTGGTAAGAGATGGATGTGTGTATGAAAGACGGTTTGTCCAGCGGCCTCCTCGTTGTTATTAACGATGTTTAGACCACTAGCTCCAAGTTTTTCTTTTAACTGACAAGCGATGGTTGGCACAACAGAAAAGAGTGTGGCTGCAGCTTCTTCATCCATGTCAAGTACGTTTCGGTAGTGTTTTTTAGGGACGACCAATGTGTGTCCTTTTGTGACCTGAGTGATGTCTAAAAAGGCTAATACTTGGTCATCTTCGTAGACTTTTGAAGCTGGTATTTCTCCAGAGATAATTTTGCAAAAAATACAATCCGACATAATGGCAACCTCTTTCTGGGATTTTTGTTATAATAATTATATCAAATTGTAGGAAGAAATGTATGTTAGAAGTAAAAAATGTAACTGGAGGGTATGTCAATATCCCGGTTTTGAAAGATGTATCTTTTACGGTTGAGGATGGTCAATTAGTTGGTCTAATTGGTTTAAATGGTGCAGGGAAATCAACGACTATTAAGGAAATTATCGGTCTTTTGACACCTTATCAAGGACAGATTGCAATTGACGGCCTAACTTTGCTACAAGGGGCTGAAAATTATCGGAAGAAGATTGGGTTTATCCCTGAAACACCAAGTTTGTATGAAGAACTAACCCTCAAAGAGCACTTGGAAGTGGTAGCAATGGCCTATGATTTATCCTGGGAGCAAGCTTGGGGACGTGTTGAGCACTTGTTAAAACTGTTTCGCTTGGATGAAAAATTGGACTGGTTTCCTGTCAATTTTTCAAAGGGAATGAAGCAGAAGGTCATGATTATTTGTGCTTTTATGGTGGAGCCGAGTCTGCTGATTGTTGATGAGCCTTTTCTGGGATTAGACCCTGTGGCTATCTCTGACTTGATCGCTCTTTTGGAGGAAGAAAAATCTAAGGGGACTTCCATTCTCATGTCCACTCACGTTCTTGACTCAGCTGAGAAAATGTGCGACTCTTTTGTGATTTTACATCAGGGACAGGTCCGTGCAACTGGAAATTTGGAGGAGCTACAAAGCGCATTTGGTATGGATGGTGCAAGTTTGAACGAAATTTATCTGGCCTTGACGCAAGAAGGAGTGGCTGGATGAAAGAATTGTTTCAACAACGCCGACTAGATTTTTTAAATCGTTGTTCCAAATATCTGCGCTATGTTCTGAATGACCATTTTGTTTTGGTTCTCATGGTTTTATTAGGCTTTTTGAGTTTGCAATACCGTCAATTATTATTGTCATTACCTGAGAATCCGTTGCCGATTATTTTGGTGGTTATTGCAATCAGTCTACTGGTGCTATTGTCCGGAAGAATTGCGACTTATTTAGAAGAAGCTGATCAAATCTTCTTATTGACCAAGGAAAAAGACATTCTGCAAGGACTCGAGGTTGCAGCCAGACGCACGGTCTTGTTTTGGTCCTCTATACAGGTGGTGGTTCAGCTTGTTTTGTTACCAATCTATTTGAAACTGGGTTTGCCGGTGTGGATGATTGTAGCTGGTCTTCTTACTTTGTTGGTTTTAAAATGTCTTCTTGTCAAGCGCCAATTAGTGGCTTATCAGTCACAGGGAGTATTGGACTGGTCTAAGGCTATTCAAGATGAACAAAAAAGGAAACAGTCTATTTTACGTTTCTTTGCCTTGTTTACGACGGTTAAAGGCATCAGCACGACAGTTAGACCGAGAAGCTATCTCAATGGAATCTTGCGTCTTGTCAAGTCGAGACAGACTTGGTTTTATCTCTACTTACGGGCTTTCTTGCGTTCAGGAGACTACTTGGGCTTGACGATACGTCTACTGTTGTTGGCGATTTTGTCTCTATTTGCCATCGAAGAATCGTGGTTATCCATCGGCCTAGTTTTAGTCTTTCATTATTTGCTTGTCTTCCAGTTGTTGGGGCTTTACAAGCACTATGATTATCAATATGTAACACAACTGTATCCTTTGGAGAAAGATTCCAAGAAAATCGGTCTTCAGAATTTGCTTAGAGTGATTTTATACAGTCTATTACTGGTAGAATTGGGCTTTGCTCTGCTATTTTCTAAAGAGAATACGATGGTAGTCGTCTTACTTCTCGTGGGGATTTTCTTGCATGAAATATATTTGCCTCTAAAATTAAAAAAATTGATTGACTAAATAGACGAAAATTAGTAAAATAGTAAGGAATTTTTAAAGGAGGAAAGGCATGCAGTTTGATACCAGTGGGCTACAATTACAGTCTATTGCAGGAAATAGTGGCAAAGCGTTTAAAGGCCTACGGTCAGACGGAACGCCAGTCTTTGTGAAGTATGAGATGCCTCCGATAGTGTCTGCTCTTGCGCGTGAGCAAATTACACCACCCGTTTTGTCAGCAAATCGTGAAGTAGGAATGGGGCATCGTGTAGAGCAGGAGTGGTTGAATGGTCGTACCTTGGAGCGTCAAGATATGACTAGTAAACAGATTCGTCAAATACTGGTGAGAATGCACTATTCTCGCATTTTGCTCAATCAGGCTTTGCAGATGAATTACACCTATATGGAACCTCAGGATTTGGTTTATCGTTGGCAAAAAGAGGCGCCAACTAGATTGGGACAGAATTCTTATCTGCAATCTATCTGTCAAGATTTATTGAATAATCTACCAAGATTCCGTCAAGAGGTGGCAACATTTGTTCACGGAGATTTGCATCATAGTAACTGGGTAGAAACGACGTCTGGTTTGGTGTATTTGACAGATTGGGAGACCGCTTGTGTAACGGATCGGATGTTGGATGTTGCCTATATTTTGACGCATTATATTCCTCGTCAGTCCTGGGAAGAGTGGCTCCGGGCTTACGGCTACAAATATAACAGCACAGTGTTAAATAAGGTTTATTGGTATGGCCAGCTTGGCTATCTAAACCAAATTGCTAAGCATGTAGAAAGCTACAATGTTTTGGCTGCAAATAAAGAAATTTACGCTCTACGGCAATTCCGTCAGAGTTTCTATAAGGAAGTATGAGAGTTAGAAATCGTAAGGGAGCGAGTGAGCTTCTAGCAAACAATCCCCAGTATGTTATCTCCAATCCAGAGGAATGTAAGGGGAAATGGGCAGAGATTTTTGGAAACAATAATCCTATCCACATAGAAGTTGGTTCTGGTAAAGGTCGCTTTGTCACTGGTATGGCTGCGCAAAATCCAGATATTAACTATATTGGTATTGATATTCAGATGACCGTGTTAAGCTATGCCTTGGATCGTGTGCTTGAAGCTGGCTTGCCAAATATAAAATTATTGCAGGTGGATGGTTCGAGTTTGACCAACTATTTTGCACCGGCAGAGATAGATCAGCTTTATCTGAATTTTTCAGATCCATGGCCTAAGAAACGTCATGAGAAACGCCGTTTGACCTACAAGTCATTCTTGGATACCTACAAGGAAATCTTGCCTGAGAAAGGAGAAATCCACTTCAAAACAGATAATCGTGGTCTGTTTGAGTATAGCCTGGCTAGTTTTTCTCAATATGGCATGGTCTTGAAGCAAGTTTGGCTAGATTTGCATGCTGATGGTTTGGAAGGCAACGTTATGACAGAGTATGAGGAGAAATTCTCAAACAAGGGTCAAGTCATCTATCGTGTGGAAGCACAGTTTCAATAATTCTTTTAGTGGAAAATGAGGAGAGGTCTAGCAGAGACCTTTTTCCTTTGTCGAATAAACTAAATGACTATAATCCATCGTTTTCCTTTACAAATAGGGATAGATATGATAGAATAATGGAAGTGAATAATGAGAAAAGGGGTTGGCGTCAGTCAACCCTTTCCCTGTACACGGATTTCTGTATATAGAATGAATGATAGTACAAGGGAGTTTACTGTCAAAGGAAATAGAGAGTCCTGGATAGTGCGAACTATTTGAGTAATGTATTTCTAGCGACTGTAAAAGTAGGAGGTGTTTATGTCATCAATTATTGAATTGGTCACAGCAGCAATTACCCCCGCTATTCAAACTCCTTACGAGTTGGTAGATGTGGAATATGGTAAAATGGGCGGTGACTATGTCCTATCGATTTTTGTCGATAAGGAGGGTGGAATCTCTCTTCAAGATACGGCAGATTTATCCGAAAAGATCAGTCCGATTTTGGACACTATCAAACCAGATCCATTTCCAGACCAATACATGCTGGAGGTAACAAGTCCAGGTTTGGAACGTCCTTTAAAAACGGCAGATGCTGTTGAGAAGGCGGTTGGAAAGTACATCCATGTCAAGCTCTATCAGGCAATTGATAAAATCAAGGTTTTCGAAGGAACGTTGCTCTCCTTTGATGGAACAGACCTGATTATGGAATATATGGATAAAACTCGTAAGAAGGAAGTGACTATTCCTTACCAGACGGTGGCTAAGGCCCGTTTGGCTGTTAAGTTATAATGCTCTTTCATGAGTATTTTAAAAGATATTAGACTTTAAGAAAGGACCTTTTGAGCGCAAAAGGAAAACAACATGAGTAAAGAAATGCTAGAAGCCTTCCGTATTTTAGAGGAAGACATGGGTATTAACAAAGCGGATATCATTGATGCAGTTACAGAGTCGCTTCGTTCAGCTTATAAACGCCGTTATGGTCAATCAGAATCAGCAGTGATTGAATTTGACGAGAAAAAAGGCGATTTCCATGTATTTACTGTTCGTGAAGTAGTAGATGAAGTATTTGATAGCCGACTAGAAATTAGTCTAAAAGATGCCTTGGCTATTTCATCAGCTTATGAAATGGGTGACAAAATTAAATTCCAAGAAGACCCAGCGGAATTTGGACGTGTAGCTGCTCAATCAGCTAAACAGACCATCATGGAAAAGATGCGCAAACAAAAGCGTGCCATTACCTTCAATACCTACAAGCAACATGAAAATGAGATTATGTCAGGTACGGTAGAGCGTTTTGATAATCGCTTTATCTATGTCAACCTTGGTACGATTGAAGCACAGTTGTCAAAACAGGATCAAATTCCTGGTGAGGTTTTCCAATCTCATGATCGCATCGAGGTCTATGTCTACAAGGTAGAAGACAATGGTCGTGGGGTTAACGTATTTGTCAGCCGTAGCCATCCAGAAATGATCAAACGTCTCATGGAACAGGAAATTCCAGAAGTATACGATGGAACAGTTGAAATCATGAGTGTTGCCCGTGAAGCTGGAGACCGTACGAAAGTGGCTGTTCGTAGCCATAATCCAAACGTGGATGCCATCGGTACGATCGTTGGTCGTGGTGGTTCAAATATCAAGAAAATCACTAGCAAATTCCATCCAGCTCGTTATGATGCTAAGAATGACCGTATGATTCCTACTGAGGAAAATATTGACGTTATCGAGTGGGTAGCTGACGAAGCGGAATTTATCTACAATGCCTTAGCACCTGCTGAAGTTGACCAAGTATTGTTTGACACGGAAGATGGGAAACATGCTACAGTCGTTGTACCAGATGATAAGTTGTCATTGGCAATTGGTCGTCGTGGTCAAAACGTTCGTTTGGCAGCGCATTTGACAGGATTCCGTATCGACATCAAGTCAGCATCGGAGTATGAAGCTTTTGAAGCAACTCAATATGCAACAGACGAAGTTGTAGAAGAAGTCGAAGAAGAACAAGAATAAGGCAAAAGGAGCAACCATGGCAAAAGCTAGAAAAATACCCTTGCGCAAGTCTGTGGTGTCCGGTGAAATCATCGACAAACGGGATTTGCTCCGTATTGTAAAAAATAAAGAAGGTCAAGTATTTATCGATCCAACAGGCAAGGCAAACGGTCGTGGGGCTTACATCAAGCTTGATAATGATGAGGCAAGCCAAGCTAAGAAACGTCGTGTCTTCGATCGTTCCTTTAGTATGGAAGTGGCCGAAGAATTTTACGATGAATTAATTGCCTATGTTGATCATAAGATCAAGAGGAGAGAACTTGGACTCGAATAAGAGACAGAAAATCTTAAATTTATTAGGTTTGGCCCAGCGAGCTGGTCGCCTGGTTTCGGGTGAGGACCTGGTTGTTGAAGCTATTCAAAAAGGGCAGGCAAAGTTGGTGTTTTTAGCCGAAGATGCTGCTGGAAATTTAAGTAAAAAAGTAACAGATAAAAGTCATACCTATCAAGTAGAAGTTGTAACAGTGTTTTCAACACTGGAATTGAGTGCAGCTGTTGGCAAGGCTAGAAAAGTTCTTGCAGTGACAGACGCTGGATTTACAAAGAAGATGAGGTCTATTATGGAATAGAACAGGAGGACAAGGCATTGTCTAAGAAGAGATTGAATGAAATAGCCCGTGAATTAGGCGTAAGCAGTAAGGAAGTTGTTGCTAAGGCTCAAGAATTGGGCTTTGAAGTCAAGAGCCATGCTTCAAGCGTAGATGAAGCAAGTGCTAAACGCCTTGCAGAAAGCTTTGGTGGACAAAAATCAGAGGCAACTAAAGTTGCGGCAAAAGTTAGCAAGCCTGAGAAGGTTGATGAAACTCCAAAAGTGGAAACAGCTAAGGTAGAAAAAGCTAAGGAAACACAGCCAGTAGTAAAAGAAGAAGTTGCGACAAGTGCAGTACAATCAGCTCCACATCGTCCACAGAGTCGAAACTTTAAGGCAGAACGTGAAGCACGTGCCAAAGAGCAGGCTGCTAAGCGAGCTCAGGGTCAAGGAAAAGGTGGTCAAGCTAAATCTGGTCAGGACCGTCGTGACAACCGTCAACAAGGTCAGGGACGTTCAAACAATGAGCGAAATGATCGACGCGACAATCGTCGTGACCAGCGTTTAGAAGAGCGGAAAGATAACCGATTTGGTGATCGTCGCGATAATCGTGACAACCGTCGTCAGGACAACCGTTCAGGTCAGTCAGCTCGCTTTGAACAAAGAGAGGCTGCAAAACCAGCAGGACCTAAAATTGACTTCAAAGCGCGTGCTGCTGCTTTGAAAGCAGAACAAAATGCGGAGTATGCTCGTACCAGTGAAGAACGTTTTCGTCAGGCTCAGGAAGCTAAAAAGCAACCTAAGAAGCCAAAAGAAATTAAGTTTGAAGAACCGGTTGTGGAAAGCAAACCATTTGTGAAGCCTGCACCTGTTGCATCGGTACCAGAGCAAGTTGCAGAAACTACTGTAGATACCCGTCGTAAGAAACAAGCTCGACCAGATAAAAAACGTGACTTTAATAGTGACGAAGAAGATGGTCCACGGAAACAACAAAGAAATCGAAATAGTCAAAATCAAGTGAGAAATCAAAGAACAAGTAACTGGAATAACAACAAGAAAAATAAAAAAGGCAAGGCTAACCAACCTGCCAAACCTGTCACAGAACGCAAGTTCCACGAATTGCCAACTGAATTTGAATATACTGCTGGCATGACCGTCGCAGAAATTGCAAAACGGATCAAACGTGAACCTGCTGAAATTGTGAAAAAACTCTTCCTTATGGGAGTTATGGCGACTCAAAACCAATCTTTGGATGGAGATACTATCGAACTCCTCATGGTTGATTATGGTATTGAAGCGAAAGAAAAGGTAGAGGTCGATAACGCAGATATTGAGCGTTTCTTCGTAGAAGAGGGCTACCTCAATGAAGAAGAGATGACAGAACGCCCACCTGTTGTGACTATCATGGGACACGTTGACCATGGTAAAACAACCTTGTTGGATACCCTACGTAATTCTCGTGTTGCTACTGGAGAAGCTGGTGGTATCACACAGCATATCGGTGCCTACCAAATTGAGGAAGCTGGTAAGAAAATTACCTTCTTGGATACTCCAGGACACGCGGCCTTTACTTCTATGCGCGCGCGTGGTGCATCTGTTACCGACTTGACCATCCTAGTCGTTGCAGCAGATGATGGTGTCATGCCACAAACAATTGAGGCTATCAACCACTCAAAAGCAGCTAATGTGCCAATCATTGTAGCTATCAACAAGATTGACAAGCCAGGTGCAAACCCAGAGCGTGTCATCGGTGAATTGGCTGAGCACGGTGTTATCTCAACCGCTTGGGGTGGAGAATCTGAATTTGTAGAAATCTCAGCTAAGTTTAACCAAAACATTGATGAATTGTTGGAAACTGTTCTTTTGGTTGCTGAAATTCAAGAACTGAAGGCAGACCCAACTGTTCGTGCGATTGGTACAGTTATCGAAGCGCATTTGGATAAAGGGAAAGGTGCGGTTGCAACCCTCCTCATTCAACAAGGGACACTTAATGTTCAAGACCCAATCGTTGTCGGAAATACCTTCGGACGTGTTCGTGCCATGACAAATGACCTTGGTCGTCGTGTTAAAACTGCTGGTCCATCTACACCGGTATCTATTACTGGTTTGAACGAAGCTCCTATGGCAGGCGATCACTTTGCAGTTTACGAGGATGAGAAATCAGCTCGTGCAGCAGGTGAAGAACGTGCTAAACGTGCTCTTCTTAAACAGCGTCAAGCAACGCAACGAGTTAGTCTTGAAAACCTCTTTGATACCCTTAAAGCAGGTGAGGTTAAGTCAGTTAATGTGATTATCAAGGCTGACGTACAAGGTTCAGTTGAAGCACTTGCATCATCGCTTCAAAAGATTGAAGTAGAGGGAGTACGTGTCAATATCGTCCACTCTGCAGTCGGAGCTATCAACGAATCAGATATTACTCTTGCGGAAGCTTCAAATGCTCTTGTGATTGGTTTCAACGTTCGTCCAACAGCTGAAGCACGTAGCCAAGCTGAAGCAGATGATGTTGAAGTACGTCTTCACAGCATCATTTATAAGGTTATCGAAGAGATGGAAGATGCCATGAAAGGTATGCTTGACCCAGAATATGAAGAAAAAATCATTGGTGAGGCAATCATTCGTGAAACCTTCAAGGTATCCAAAGTTGGAACGATCGGTGGTTTCATGGTTGTTCGTGGTAAAGTTACCCGTGATTCAAGTGTTCGAGTTATCCGTGATGGTGTTGTAGTATTTGATGGTAAACTAGCTAGTTTGAAACGCTATAAAGATGACGTGAAAGAAGTTGGTAATGCCCAAGAGGGTGGTTTGATGATTGAGAACTACAACGACTTGAAAGTTGATGATACCATTGAAGCTTACATCATGGAAGAAATCAAAAAATAATATTTTCTCACTGTCAAAATCATAGACAAGTGATTTTGTCGAGGAAGTGACAATTTAATAGATTTTAGTAGGTTTTAAAGCAATAGTTTTTAATCTACTTGGATTATTCAAGCTGGGGAAACTCAGCTTTTCTATCATCTAAGAAAGGAAAGAATATGGCGAATCATTTTCGTACAGACCGTGTCGGGATGGAAATCAAGCGCGAAGTCAATGAGATTTTGCAAAAGAAAGTTCGTGATCCACGTGTGCAGGGAGTGACTATTACAGATGTTCAGATAGTCGGCGATTTGTCAATGGCCAAGGTTTACTACACAATCATGAGTAATTTGGCATCCGATAATCAAAAAGCACAAACGGGTCTTGAAAAAGCGACGGGAACCATTAAGAGAGAACTTGGTCGTAAGTTAACTCTTTATAAAATTCCGGATTTGGTCTTTGAAAAAGACCAATCAATTGAGTACGGCAATAAAATTGACCAAATGTTGCGCGCTCTTGATCAGAAAGATTAACAACAAAAGTCGGATGGGAACATTCGGCTTTTTTTGCTCGGATGCTTTGTCCATATATGGTGGCGTTTACAAGCCCTCGAAAAGATGTTATACTAAGACCAAAGATAGAGCACAGGAGGAAGTTATGAAAACATTTATTAGTAAACTGATGTTAGTGTCCACGGTTGTACTATTAGCTGCTTGTCAGTCTAATCAGGTAAAAGGTGGTGAGAGTTCTAGTTCTAGTGCTTCAAGCCAAGTTTCAGATGGTTCTAGTTTGCAGCAAGCGTCAACAATAGCATCTAGCTCCGCGACGCAAGCATCCTCAGTGACAACTCCTGAGCTAAGTGAAGTATACCAATCAGTTATTGATCGTTATCAAGCGAATATGGGTCAGCCTGCTGAGGCAATCAATCAGGATGAGGTCAGTAGCTATCTGAGCTTATTAACTAGCCAGGGGCAAGAATACAGTGGAATATTTTATAGTTTGTATGATGTCAACCATGATGGTACAGAGGAGCTGCTTCTAGCTTTGGACAAGTCGGGAGAATATGTCTTAATTGACCTCTATACTCAGCTTGCCGATGAGAGTCTACGTTTGGTGGATAATTTCCGCAATCTTGGATTTGAAATTGGACCGAACGCCCTACTTCGTCCTTTACAGGATGGAACATACTTATTTGAAGGAGATGGTATTTTTCGCATTTATCAATACAATGCGATGATTCCAGGTTTAAAACGGATTTCTGAATCAGATACCAATCCTGAAACTTCTCCCTTGCTTGAGTTGAAAAGCTTGCATTGGGTTGAGCTATAGATTTTATCAATGATTATTCCTAGGCTGGGTTTCCCGGCCTTTTGTAGTTCCTAAGAACTTTAAGTTTTCTTTTGGCAATCTTTAATCTTTCTTTTGGGAAGGAAAGGTAAACTAGGAGCATATCAGGAAGGGATACGACTTCCTAAAGAAAGAAAAGGAATCTACATTATGAAAACAAATCTTAAAAAATTACTCTACTCTGGTGTTACTCTTATGAGCCTTGGTGTCTTAGCAGCATGTTCATCTACTTCAAGTTCAACGACTACTTCAAACTCAGCAGCAACTAGTCAGACAAGTGTAGCGACAACTTCAAATAATAGCACTTCATCAGATTCAAGCTCGTCAACTATTGACTGGTCAGCCCTTCCAACGACAGAAGTGACGCTTTCAAATGATGGCTTGAAAATTACTGAGGGTGGAACCTATATTTTGACTGGTTCAACAACAGCTGGTGTAACGGTTGAAACAGATGCCAATGTTCGCATCATTCTAGCAGGTGCTGAGATTTCAAGTTTAGATACAGCAGCAATCAATGTTATTAATGCTGACAATGTTGAATTGGAAATCAAAGATGGTACGACGAATACAGTGAAAGATACCAGCAATCATACAGACACCAATATTGAAGGGGCTATCCATGTTGAAGCTGATTTGACCATTACAGGAAATGGTAGCCTGACCGTTGAAGGCAACTTCCAAGACGGCATCGTATCGACAGATGACCTTGTCGTGAATTCAGGAAACATTACCGTCACTGCAGTGGATGATGGTATCCGTGGTAAGGATTCATTGACAATCAATGGTGGTACAATCAATGTAACAGCAGGTGGTGATAGTATCAAGTCTACAAATGATACAGATACTACCAAAGGTTATACAACTATCACAGGTGGTGAAATTACTGTAAAAGCAGGTGATGATGGTATTAAAGCGGAGACGGCTTTGACAATTGACGGAGGTACCATTACAGTATCAGAATCTGCTGAGGCACTGGAAGGTACTAACATCACGATTAATGGTGGTACATTAGATGTTTACGGTTCAGATGATGCTATTAATGCGGCAAGTACAACGTCATCAGATATCTTTATCAAGGTAACTGGCGGTGACTTGAAAGTGGCTGTAGGTAGTGGAGATACGGATGCCTTTGATGCTAATGGAGACATTTATATCTCCGGTGGGACAATTGATGTAACAGCTCAATCTGCTTTTGACTTCGATGGAACTGCTGAATTGACAGGAGGTACTGTGACAGTTAACGGTGAGCAGATTACTCAAATCACTGCGACAGGACCAGGTGCTGGTGGTCACGGTGGCTGGTAATCAATAATCATACAAAAAGGTCTGAGTTGACGAACTCAGACCTTTCGTTTGCTTTCCATATTGGGAAGATTGATTTTGTATTTAATTACCAATAATCGAATGATTAAAGAAATGGTAAAAATAGTGATGAAGGTTGGAATTTGTGGTAATTTCCAATTTACAACGCAAAGATGATAGAGGACTCCTGAGAAAAATGCAAGGACAGCATAGACATCTTCTTTAAGAACAATAGGTGTTTCATTGACGAGTAAATCACGGGCGATTCCGCCTCCGACACCTGTCAAAGCTGCCAGAATACCACTGGTTAGAGCGTTTAGCTGGAGAGAGATGCCAGTACTGGCTCCAATGAGGGCGAAGATGGCTAGACCGATTGCATCAAAGATAAGGTTTGTCTGGGAAAGGAAATGAATCATCTTCTTATCAAGTGGTTTGTCCTGCTTTAGATTGATAACAATCAAGTACATGCTAATCGCTACTCCGAGAGATAAATAGATGGCTGTAGGATCGGTCAGAGCAGTAGGAATGCGATTGGCCATCGTATCTCGAATAATTCCCCCACCAACGGCGGTAATGATGCCGAGCAAGCTAATTCCAAAAATATCTAACTTTTTCTTAAATCCTTTTACGGCCCCCGAAACAGCAAATGCGATAGTGCCTACGTAGTTACAAATCATCAGAAATAAATCGAATTCCATAAGAACCTCCGTACCTATATTAACAGAAAGAAAGACGGCGTGCAAGCTCATTTTAAAGTTTGTGAAAAAAGTTTCAAACAAGGAAAATAAATCTTTTTGGAATTTGTGAAAAAACGCACTAAACCAAGGTTTTCACGAAAATTTCTGTAAAAAGAAAACGGTTCAATTACTTGCCATTTGTGAAATATTGGTCTATCATAGTACAGAAAGAGAAAAACCTTTGGAGGAAATTATGGTATCTATCACAAAAGAACAACATTTGGACATGTTCTTGAAAATGCAACAAATCCGTGATGTTGATATGAAATTAAACAAATTAGTGCGTCGCGGTTTCGTACAAGGTATGACTCACTTCTCAGTCGGTGAAGAAGCTGCAGCTGTTGGACCTATTGCTGGATTGACAGATGAGGACATCATCTTCTCACATCACCGTGGTCACGGTCACGTTATTGCAAAAGGTATTGACATCAATGGCATGATGGCTGAGCTTGCTGGTAAGGCAACTGGTACATCAAAAGGCCGTGGTGGTTCTATGCACTTGGCAAACGTTGAAAAAGGAAACTTTGGTTCAAACGGTATCGTAGGTGGTGGTTATGCCCTTGCAGTTGGTGCAGCCCTTACGCAACAATACCTTGGTACAGATAACATTGTTATTGCCTTCTCAGGTGATTCAGCTACTAACGAAGGTTCCTTCCATGAATCAATGAACTTGGCGGCAGTTTGGAACTTGCCAGTTATCTTCTTCATTACAAACAACCGCTACGGTATCTCAACAGATATTTCTTACTCAACTAAGATTCCTCATCTCTACCAACGTGCAGCAGCATACGGTATTCCAGGTCACTATGTTGAGGATGGTAACGACGTTATTGCTGTTTATGAAAAAATGCAAGAAGTTATCGAGTACGTTCGTGCAGGAAATGGTCCTGCCATGGTCGAAGTTGAGTCATACCGCTGGTTTGGTCACTCAACTGCAGATGCAGGTGTGTACCGTACAAAAGAAGAAGTCAACGAGTGGAAAGCAAAAGACCCACTTAAGAAATACCGCAAATACTTGACAGAAAACAAGATTGCGACAGACGAAGAATTGGATGCCATCGAAGCACAAGTTGCAGAACAAGTAGAAGCATCTGTGAAATTCGCACAAGAAAGCCCAGATCCAGACATCTCAGTAGCTTACGAAGATGTGTTTGTAGACTAGTCTACTGTTCAGATTGAAGAAAATTTTTGATATAAGTAGGAGAAATTTTAAAATGGCTGAAACAAAAGTAATGGCCTTGCGTGAAGCGATTAACTTGGCTCAGAGCGAAGAAATGCGTAAGGATGAAAAAGTATTCTTGATGGGTGAAGACGTCGGTATCTACGGCGGTGACTTCGGTACATCTGTTGGTATGTTGGACGAGTTTGGTCCAAAACGCGTTCGCGACACGCCTATCTCTGAGGCAGCAATCGCTGGTTCTGCGGTTGGTGCGGCTCAAACGGGTCTTCGTCCAATCGTTGACTTGACTTTCATGGACTTCATCACAATTGCCCTTGATGCGATTGTTAACCAAGCGGCTAAAACCAACTATATGTTTGGTGGTGGCTTGAAAACACCTGTAACCTTCCGTGTGGCATCTGGATCAGGTATCGGTTCAGCGGCACAGCATTCACAATCTCTTGAAGCTTGGTTGACTCACATCCCAGGTATCAAAGTTGTTGCACCTGGTACAGCTAACGATGCAAAAGGTCTCTTGAAATCATCTATCCTTGACAACAACCCAGTTATCTTCTTGGAGCCAAAAGCTCTTTACGGTAAAAAAGAAGAAGTGAACTTGGACCCAGATTTCTACATTCCACTTGGTAAAGGTGAAATCAAACGTGAAGGTACGGATGTAACCATTATTTCATACGGTCGTATGTTGGAACGTGCCTTGAAAGCGGCTGAAGAAGTGGCTGCAGAAGGCATCAGCGTAGAAGTGGTTGACCCACGTACCCTTATCCCATTGGATAAAGAATTGATCATCGAATCTGTGAAGAAAACTGGTAAGGTTATCTTGGTTAACGATGCTTACAAAACAGGTGGTTTCATCGGTGAAATCGCATCAATCATCACAGAAAGCGAAGCCTTTGACTACTTGGATGCACCAATCATCCGTATCGCTTCAGACGATGTACCAGTTCCTTACGCAAACATTCTTGAAAACGCAGTATTGCCAAACGTAGAGAAAATTAAAGCGGCAATCTACAAGCAAGTAAACAAGGGTTAATCTTATCGTCATTCGCTTATCTTTTCTGGCTGTGTTGATTTGGCTTGCCTAAGGTCAGTTATGCCTGAACCAAATTGACTTGTCAGAAAAGCAATCGGAAAGACGATAACCTTAATATGCTAGAAATAAAATATTCTAGCATGACTAAGAATGCTTGGAAAAGAATTAAGCCACTTCGCTTGTCGAAGTCTGGTTTGGTTCTTGACAAGGTAAGAAACTGAAAGAAAGGATTAGAACACGAACTAAATGCTCGGAATTTAGATAGTCCGCCTTAGATGTGAAGCATCCTGCGTTGGACTCCTAAAATTCGGTCGCATTTGGACGTTCTTTGTATCATAATTATGGCTATTGAAATCATTATGCCTAAGCTCGGTGTGGACATGCAAGAAGGTGAAATCATCGAGTGGAAAAAACAAGAGGGCGATTTCGTCAATGAAGGCGACGTCATCTTGGAAATGATGTCTGACAAGACCAGCATGGAGCTGGAAGCAGAAGAGTCAGGCGTCCTATTGAAAATTGTTCACGGAAACGGTGCTACCGTTCCTGTAACAGAAGTTATTGCCTACATCGGTGCTGAAGGTGAGACGGTTGAAGCCGGCGCTTCAGCTGCACCTGCTGTTGAACCAGCAGCGGCTATTGAAGAAGTACCTGCTGGTCGTACACCAGTGATTGTTGCTCCTGCACCTGCTGCCAAACCACAAGGTGGTGGCAAGGTTCGTGCGACTCCAGCAGCACGTAAATTGGCGCGTGAGCTTGGAATCGATTTGGGTCTTGTTCCAGGAACAGGTGCTAACGGTCGTGTCCACAAGGTTGACGTCGAAGACTTCAAGGGAGCAGCTCCCAAAGCAACTCCGCTTGCAGCCCGTATTGCAGCAGACCAAGGTGTTGACTTGTCAACCCTTACAGGTTCAGGTGTCAACGGTAAGATTGTCAAGAACGACGTTCTTGCAGTACTTGCTCCTGCAGCTGTAGAAACTGCTGCTCCAGCACCAAAAGCAGAAGAAAAACCAGCTAAAGAATTGCCAGAAGGCGTTGAAATCATCAAGATGAGCCCAATGCGTAAGGCAATTTCAAAAGGTATGGTCAACTCTTACTTGACAGCTCCAACCTTTACGCTTAACTACGATATCGACATGACCAACCTCATGGCACTTCGTAAGCAAGTCCTTGAGCCAATCATGAACAAGACTGGTTTGAAAGTAACCTTTACAGACTTGATTGGTCTTGCGGTTGTTCGTACTTTGATGAAAGAAGAACACCGTTATATGAACGCATCTTTGATTAACGATGCACAAGAAATCGAATTACACAAGTTCGTCAACCTTGGTATCGCAGTAGGTCTAGATGATGGCTTGGTGGTGCCAGTTGTTCACGGTGCAGATAAGATGAGCTTGTCTGACTTTGTAGTGGCTTCGAAAGATGTCATCAAGAAGGCTCAATCTGGTAAGTTGAAGGGGGCTGAAATGTCAGGTTCGACCTTCTCTATCACCAACTTGGGTATGTTTGGTACTAAAACCTTTAACCCAATCATCAACCAACCAAACTCAGCAATCCTTGGTGTAGCATCAACTGTTCAAACACCAGTTGTTATCGACGGTGAAATCAAAATCCGTCCAATCATGGCACTCTGCTTGACCATCGACCACCGTATCATTGATGGTATGAATGGTGCTAAGTTCATGGTTGACTTGAAGAACTTGCTGGAAAACCCATTGGAATTGTTAATCTGATAAGGTTTTGTTGGTCAAAAATAAAGGAATGTAGATTTCTGAATAGAAAATAAAGAAAGGGAATAAGAGCGAGAGAGTTTTAGCAATTGAACCCGAGCGGAAAGCTCGGAAAAATAGATAAATCGTTTAGAAAATCAGGATTTTCTACGATTTCCTAATTTTTCAGTCGCTTTCTCTTCGCTCTTGGTATCTTAAACATGGCTATTGAAATTATTATGCCGAAACTTGGTGTAGATATGCAAGAAGGCGAAATCATCGAGTGGAAAAAACAAGAGGGTGATTTTGTCAACGAAGGTGATGTTATCTTGGAGATGATGTCAGACAAGACAAGTATGGAATTGGAAGCGGAAGAATCAGGTGTTCTTTTGAAAATCGTTCACGGTAACGGTGCAACTGTTCCTGTAACAGAAGTCATTGCTTACCTTGGTGCAGAAGGTGAAACAGTTGAAGTGGGTGCTGCACCTGCTCCAGCTGAAGTTGCTCAAGCAACTGCTGACTTGAAGGCAGCTGGTTTGGAAGTGCCTGCAGCTCCTGCAGCAGCTCCACAAGCTCCTAAGGCTGAATTGGCAGCTGATGAGTACGACATGGTTGTTGTCGGTGGTGGTCCTGCTGGTTATTATGCAGCTATTCGTGGTGCTCAATTGGGCGGTAAAATCGCTATCGTTGAGAAATCAGAATTTGGTGGTACTTGCTTGAACAAGGGTTGTATCCCAACTAAGACCTACCTTAAAAACGCTGAAATCCTTGATGGCTTGAAGATTGCTGCTGAGCGTGGTATCAACCTTGCTTCAACCAACTACACCGTTGACATGGACAAGACAGTTGACTTCAAGAACAAGGTTGTCAAGACATTGACTGGTGGCGTTCAAGGTCTCTTGAAAGCTAATAAAGTGACTATCTTCAACGGTCTTGGTCAAGTAAACCCTGACAAGACTGTTGTCATTGGCGACAAGGTTATCAAAGGTCGTAGCATCATTCTTGCAACAGGTTCTAAAGTATCACGCATCAACATCCCAGGTATTGATTCTAAGTTGGTATTGACTTCTGATGATATCCTTGACTTGCGTGAAATTCCTAAGTCACTCACTGTTATGGGTGGTGGCGTAGTCGGTGTGGAACTTGGTTTGGTTTACGCATCATACGGCACAGAAGTGACCGTTGTTGAAATGGCTGACCGTATCATTCCAGGTATGGACCGCGAAGTGTCTGTTGAATTGCAAAAAGTCCTTTCTAAGAAAGGTATGAAATTCTTGACATCTGTTGGTGTATCTGAAATCGTTGAAGCCAACAACCAATTGACAATCAAATTGAACGACGGTTCAGAAATCGTGTCTGAAAAAGCCCTTCTTTCAATCGGTCGTGTACCACAATTGGCTGGTCTTGAAAATCTGAACCTTGAACTTGACCGCGGTCGTATCAAGGTCAACGAGTACCAAGAAACTTCTATCCCAGGTATCTATGCACCAGGTGATGTCAATGGTACTAAGATGTTGGCACACGCTGCTTACCGTATGGGTGAAGTGGCAGCTGAAAACGCAATCCACGGTAACCACCACAAAGCTAAATTGGACTTCACACCAGCAGCGGTTTACACACACCCAGAAATCGCTATGGTTGGTTTGACAGAAGACCAAGCGATCGAGAAATACGGTAAAGAAAATATCCTTATCGGTCGCAACAGCTTCACTGGTAACGGTCGTGCAATCGCTTCTAACGAAGCACATGGTTTCGTAAAAGTTATCGCTGATAAGAAATACCATGAAATCCTTGGTGTTCACATCATCGGTCCAGTTGCAGCTGAAATGATCAACGAAGCAGCAACTATCATGGAATCTGAGTTGACAGTTGACGACGTGGCAGCATCTATCCACGGTCACCCAACCTTCTCGGAGGTTATGTATGAAGCCTTCCTTGATGTTCTTGGTGTTGCGATTCACAACCCACCAAAACGTAAATAATATAATAAATGAAAAGAAAGTCCAAGTGGCTTTCTTTTTTTGCATGTTCATAGGATAGTATCAATCTTTCGCAGTTTTGGACTGTTATTTGATAGAAAAACAGACTATACTTGTAGTAGAAAAAAGGCAAGGAGAATAAAGATGCGCAAGATTATTTTTTTAGATGTTGACGGGACCTTGGTTGACTATCACAATCGGATTCCAGAAACAGCTATTCGGGCTATTCGACAAGCTCGTGAAAATGGGCACTTGGTCTATGTCTGTACTGGTAGGAGCCGAGCGGAAATGCAGCCAGAACTATGGGAAATTGGCCTGGACGGAATGATTGGCGGCAACGGCTCCTATGTAGAGCATCAGGGAAAGGTCGTTATGCACCAACTCATTTCTAAGGAAGACGCAAAAGCTGTTGTAGACTGGCTCCATGAACGTGGTTTGGAATTTTATCTGGAAAGCAATAATGGCCTCTTTGCTAGTGAGAATTTCCGTGAACGGGCTCGTGAAACCTTGAAAATCTATGCCATGAACAAGGGGAAAACAGCTGAGGAGGTCGCTAATCAAGAGGTAGAAGATGTCATGCATGGAATGGTATTTGATGGAGAATTGTACCGAGATGATTTGAATAAAATCAGTTTTGTACTCGATTCCTACCAGGATCATTTGGACTCCAAGGCGGCGTTTCCACGGTTAGTAGCTAATACCTGGGGTGGTCGCGGAGAGACGGCGCTATTTGGTGATTTAGGTGTGAAAGATATTGACAAGGCACATGCGATTGATGTTCTGTTGGAACACCTTGGAGCCAAAAAAGAGGATACCATCGCATTTGGAGATGCTAAGATTGACATCCCTATGCTGGATTACTGTGCGATTGGTGTCGCTATGGGAAATGGCGGAGCGGAAATCTTGGCTATGGCTGATATGGTGACGGACGATGTAGAACATGACGGTCTCTATAATGCTTTCGAAAAATTGGGATTGTTAGAAAAACAGGAGGGGGTAATATGATTGGATTTGTAGCGGCTTGCTTGACAACTTTTGGATTTTTGCCACAGGTCATACAGGTAGTAAAAACGAAGGAAACTCAGGCTATTTCACTCGGAATGTATAGTATGTCTGTCACAGGTATCGGTCTATGGTTAATCCATGGCATTTTGATAGGAGATGCGGCACTCATCGTTGCGAATAGTATTTCCTTTGTTTTATCTGGTATTATTCTGTTCTATAAACTGCGTTACAAATAAGATTTTTAAACCGCTTGCAAAACGATTTGTAATCTGATAAGATAAGAGTAGGATTGTTACTGATAAGCAGGCAAAACCTAAGCAGATAGTGAATAGTCTGGCGACAGTCTTATTTGCTATGTGTTTAGGTTCTTTTTTATCAGTTGAATAAAGAGGCGGTAAAGTAGATGCAGATTGAAAAAGTTTATAACAACAATGTCATTCAAGCAATAGATCAGCAGGGCCGTGAGTTGATTGTCATGGAAAAGGATTAGGTTTTCAGAAAAAAGCAGGGGAAGAATTAGACACCAGTAAAATCGAGAAAACCTTTGTGCTGCAAAATGACTATCAACAATCAGATTTATCAAGTCTGTACCTGCAAATGGAGAGCAGTGAAGTCGAAGTAGTCAATGCCATTATCAATAGGGCAGAAGAAACCTTAGAAGTTCAGTTTGATTTGTCTTTGTATCTAGCCTTAGCAGACCACTTACATTTTGTATTTCAGCGATGCCGTGAAGGTATCTTTATTGAGAATCCGCTGTCTTGGGAAGTACGTAAGTTTTATCCGAAGGAATACCAAATTGGCTTAGAAGCCTTGCAGTTGGTGCAGGAACGTTTAGGCTTGGAACTAGGAAAGGGAGAGGCTTCGTCTATCGCTCTTCATCTGGTAAATGCTCAGAAAAATGGTGCGTTTGGGAAAGAGACTCAAATCATCAGTAAGATTGTCACACAAATTTTAGATATTGTTCGCTTGCATTTTGGCTCTGTCAGCTATGAAGAAGATACAAGCTATCATCGATTTGTAACACATATCCAGTATTTTGCTCAACGTGTGGTCAATGGTGTTATAGAGGGGCAAAATGATGCCTTTCTGTATGAACAGGTAAAGGCTAACTATCCTGACTCGTTTGCTTGTACGACTAAGATTCGTCAGCATATTGCGGAGGTTTATCAATTTGAGATGTCAAAAGATGAACAAGTCTATTTGACTATTCATATCCAGCGTTTAAAAACAAGTTAGAAAAAAAGTCAAAAAAACTTCGGAAAACGCTTGCAAAAAAATTTGCAATGTGTTATTATAATCTCAACAAAAGGATTGTTACTGGTAAGCAGGCAAAACCTAAATATATACAAGATACTCTTTTTGGCTTGGGTCGAGAGGTAGTGTTTGGTATATGTTTAGGTTTTTCTGTTTTTCCAGAAAAGAAAGGAGCCGGAAAATGGCAAAGGATTATACAGATTTAGCTACAGATATAGTAGCTCATGTCGGAGGAAAAGAAAACATCAGCAGTCTCAAGCACTGTGTGACTCGTCTTCGTTTTGGTCTCAAGGATGAGTGCAAGGCAGATACAGACTACCTTAAAGCGCGTGATGGTGTTGTGACAGTTGTACAAGCTGGTGGACAATACCAAGTGGTTATCGGTAACCATGTACCAGATGTTTATGCAGCGGTGCAAAAAGTTGCAGGGATCGCAGGGGATGGCTCATTGGATATTGACGAAGGCGACGGACCGAAGGGAAATCTGTTTGAACGCTTTATTGATTTGCTTTCAGGAATTTTTCAAGCTTTCTTGGGTCCCCTAGCAGCGGCTGGTATCATCAAAGGTATTGTTGCTATCATGGCTTCCAGAGGCATGACAAGTGATAACAGCGCAGTTTATGCAATCTTAAACGCAGCGGGCGACGGATTCTTCCAATATTTACCTTTGCTAGTTGCACTAACTTCAGCACGTAAATTCAAGATGAATGAATTTACTGCCCTAGCAATCGGTATGGCCTTGATCTACCCAACCTTACCGGGCTCACTTGCAACATTGAAGGAAGCTGGACTGGATAATGTGTTTGGTATTCCATTTGTTTTGCCAACAGCAGGTAGCTACTTGTCAACAGTTATCCCAGCTATCTTAGCAACTTGGGTGGCATCTATCATCGAAAAAAATATTCGTAAAGTCACACCAGATGTTGTCAAACTTTTTGTTGTCCCATTTGTGACCATTCTGGTGGCAGTTCCATTAACCTTCTTAGTGGTGGGTCCAGTTGCCAACTTTATCTCTGATATTCTATCTAATACCTTCACAGCTATCATGAATTTCAGCCCAATTCTCTACGGCTTGGTTCTTGGAGCAGCGTGGCAAGTTTTGGTTATGTTTGGAATGCACTGGGCAGTAGTACCATTGGCAATCATGCAAGTAGCTTCAAACGGTATGTCTGCAATTCTTGTTCCAGCCTTGCTTCCAAACTTTACACAGACAGGTGTTCTTTTGGCAATCATGTTAAAAACTAAAGAATCCAAGGTGAAAACAGTTGCGATGCCTGCCTTCGTGTCATCTATCTTTGGTGTTACCGAACCAGCAATCTACGGTGTTACTCTCCCAATGAAAACTCCATTCTTTATCTCATGTGCTGTTTCAGGTATAATCGGAGCTGCGATGATGTTCTTTAATGTGTTGGGCTATTCAATCGGAGGTATGGGGGTCTTCTTGTATCCATCGCTTGTTAATCCAACCAACGGAGATATGTCAGGAATGATTGCTGCAATCGGTTTAACAGTAGCAGCTATCGTCGCTTCATTTGCTATCCAAATGGCTCTTCCAGTTCCTTACTTGTACGGAGAGCCTACTGAAAAAAAGACAGTTGAACCAACTAAGGAATCTATCCCAGAATTAAAAGAAATCAAGCAAGAAATTATTGCTAGTCCCCTGATTGGTAAGGTTGTGAAATTGGAAAATGTTCCAGATGCTGTATTTGCTTCAGGAGCTATGGGCAAAGGGATTGCAATTGATTCATTGGATGGCATCTTAGTCTCTCCAGCCAAGGCTGAAGTAACTCTTGTATTCCCAACCAAGCATGCCATCGGTCTTCGGACGGAAAATGGTGCAGAGCTTCTTATCCATATTGGTATGGACACCGTATCTCTTGCAGGTAAGGGATTTGAGTCCTTTGTCCAAGTAGGGGATGTGGTAGATGCAGGTCAGAAACTACTCGAATTTGACCTCCACCAAATTAAAGCAGCTGATCTTCCAGTCATCACTCCAATTATCGTGACCAACACAGCTGACTACGAGGACATCTTGGTAACCCAAGAAAGCCAGATCAACAGTGGTGATTACCTCCTAACTACTGTGAAATAAAAATAGAGCGGTTGGCAATTGTGCCGACCGCTTTATTTTTGAATTTTATTTAGCGATTAAGAAACTCCTTATCTTGCTCCGGAATCCCATCTTCATCACTGCTATAGCGTTCTGCTGTCACAGTCAGCTGGTACTTGCTCCGTAGATCTAGGATTTCCTGCATCATAGGAGAAGCATGGTGGATATCCAGAGCGGCTTGGTCCGTCCAACTATCAACCAAGAGGATGGAGTGGGGATCGTCGAGTGGTACAAAGTATTGGTAACGCAGGTTGCCAGCCTGCTGGCGAATGCGGTCCGCAATGCCACTAGCTTCCATTTCCTGAGCGAACGCACGCGCATTGTCAGCTGGTCCAGTATAGTAAAGATGCATGGTGATCATAATCTAAGATATAAAGGGCGTTATGCGGACACAGACAAAATAGAGTCTTTTAGTTTACTTTTAGTACTAGGCAATGAGCTGTAGGCAGTACTGAAGTACGGCAAAGCGAATTAACGAAGTAATAAAAGAAAAACTAAATGACGTAGGAAACAGAACGACGACGCAAGCGTCCAGTTCTCGTTTATCTTTTTGGCACAGTCCGTAGCCCGTATTCAGTTCAACCAAATACGGAGGCCCTAGTCCTTTCTATTATTTATCAAAATTGGTATAGGCCCTATTCTTCCGCAATTGTTTGCGGTAGTTGCTAGGGGTGGTATGGTAGTATTGCTTGAACTGGCGGTTGAAGTTGGACAGGTTATTAAAGCCAACTTCGGTGGCGATTTCTAGTACTGGTTTGAGGGTATTGGTCAGGAGCTCGGTTGCGGCTCGCAGTCGGACTTGGATGATAAATTCCATGCAGGAAGTTCCGGTTTGTTGCTTGAAGACTGTCATAAAGTGAGTTTTGGTATAGCCCATTCGGTCTGCCAGTTGTTCAATGGTCAGGTTATCGGCATAATGTTGCTGGATGTACTCGATCAACAACCGCAGTTTTTCATTCTTCCGATACATATCATCGGTATTTTTTCGGACAATGTAGCGGTGGCGATAGAGCAGGTAGAAGAGGTCAAAGAGTCGACTCTTGAGTGGCAATTCGAAGTAGGGTGGCTGGTGTCTGACCAATTCGAAAATGGTTAGTAAGCACTGTCTAATTTCTGCATAGCCTGGGTCTTGGGCTTGGATACGTGGAACACACTTGAAGACATCCGTCTGCAAGGGTTGGAGATAGAGCATGCTGGTTTTGTCCAAGTGAGAAGCCCCTAGCATATCCAGATGAAAGAGGAGGGTATCGGTCTCGTGCCCCCGCTGTTCAATCGGGTGAATGGAATGCGGAGCATTGGGCCGAATAAGGATAATGTCGCCAGCCTGACTATTGAAATAATCGTAGTCGATATGGTAGCGAGCTGTCCCTCCGTAAACATAGTTGATTTCAAATTCATTATGCCAATGAAAAAGAACATCAGGAATCCCGTTCATGACACTGGTGTGGTAAAACTTGTAAGGCAATAATTGACTATCATAGTCAACAGCGTGTTTGAAGTTGTTATCCGTCAATGGTGGTTGCATACAATTCTCCAATTCGTAGGATAGTATCATTATAGCATATTATTTGAGAAGAAAAGGGTTTCAAATCTGTTTATACTATATTTATCAGAAAAAAGATAAGGGAGAAACTTATGTCACGATTTCCAAAAAATTTCCTCTGGGGAGGAGCTATTGCAGCCAACCAGGCAGAAGGTGCCTATAATGTAGACGGACGCGGTTTGGTCCAGACAGACGTTACAACAGGAGGTTCTGTTAACAGCCCTCGCTATACAACCTACATTGATAAGTATGGCAAGCCAGGCAAGTATGCTTCTATGGGGCATGCTGGCGGACATCTGCCAGAAGGGGCAACCTATGCAGTCCTAGAAGACCATTATTATCCAAACCATAAGGCTGTGGATTTCTATCACCGCTACAAAGAAGACATCAAGCTCTTCGCTGAAATGGGCTATTCTGTTTTCCGATTGTCCATTTCCTGGGCACGGATTTTCCCAAATGGGGATGATGCAGAGCCAAACCAAGCAGGTCTTGATTTCTATCGTTCTGTTTTTGAAGAATGCCGCAAGTATGGTATTGAGCCGCTGGTTTCCATTTGGCACTTTGATACACCGCTTAGCCTGGAACAACGTTTCGGTGGCTGGAAAAACCGCAAGCTTGTTGATTTCTATGTCAAATATGCGGAAACCATTTTCAAGGAATACAAGGGGCTTGTTAAATACTGGTTGACCTTCAATGAAATCAACGGTGGCATCATGTTCTTAGATCTCTTTGGTGATGACATGACGGACCAGGATTACCAAGATGCTTACCAAAGCCTCCACCACCAGTTTGTTGCCTCTGCCAAGGCTGTTCAAATTGGGCATGAGATTGATCCAGAAAATAAAATTGGGAACATGATTTGTGGTATCACCTTCTACCCAGGCACCTGTGACCCAGCAGACATTCTTGCCAACCAACACGCTTGGGAGCAAAACATCTACTATTGTGGCGATGTGCAGGCCAAAGGAAAATACGGTACCTATGCCAAACGTCTCTGGGCAGAACACAATGTAGTAGTTGAAATGGCGGAGGATGACCTAGAAGTCCTGGCCAAAGGGAAAGTTGATATGTACACCTTCTCTTACTATATGTCTACCGTTGTGACGACTCATCAGACAGAGGATACCGTTTCTGGCAACTTCTCGGCAGGTGCCAAAAACCCTTACTTGACTTACTCTGACTGGGGCTGGGCACACGATCCGTCTGGACTCCAATACTACCTTGAAAAAATGTACGACCGTTATGAAATTCCGCTCATGGTTGTGGAAAATGGCTTGGGAGCCTTTGATACGGTGGAAGAAGACGGCTCTATCCATGATGATTACCGCATCGACTACCATCGTGCCCATGTTAATGCCATGGCAGATGCTATTGCCAACGGCGTAGACTTGATTGCCTACACCACTTGGGGTTGTATCGACCTAGTGTCAGCAGGAACAGGTGAAATGCGGAAACGCTACGGCTTTATCTACGTGGATATGGATGATGCTGGAAACGGAACACTTGATCGAACACCAAAAGATTCATTCTACTGGTACAAGAAAGTCATTGCCAGCAATGGTGAAGATGTCGAATAAAGAAGACGGCGATGTGCCGTTTTTCTTTAAGGAAGGAGTACAACATGAGGATAGAACATGTAGCAATCTACACTCAGGATTTGGAAGGTATGCGTAATTTCTTTGAAACCTATTTCCATGCTCAATCGAATCAACTCTACCATAATCAGAAAACCAGTTTCGAGTCCTATTTTCTTACCTTTGAAGACGGGGCTCGACTGGAAATTATGACCAGGGACGATGTGGTAGACAAACCAAGCCAGCTCAATCATCTAGGTCTCATTCATCTAGCCTTTAGTCTAGGAAGTGAGGAAGTTGTGAATGAGTTGACAGAGCGACTCGTTGCAGCAGATTACCCACTTCTCAGTGGGCCAAGAGTAACTGGAGATGGTTACTATGAATCGTGCGTTTTAGGATTTGAAGGTGTTCAAATTGAGTTAACAGTGTAAAGGAGCCAAGTAATGTCAGAAAAACAATTTCCAAAAGGATTTCTTTGGGGAGGTGCAACAGCAGCCAATCAGTTTGAGGGAGGATTCGGAGAAGGAGGGCGTGGCTTTGCGACTTCCGATACATCCCGTGCGGTTTCACCAGAGGAGCGTAAATCGATGGGGAGTGAGTTCACTACTCCGATGAATCGAGAAAAGCTCGAATTTGCAATGAATGATACGGAAGGGCTCTATCCTAAACGCTGGGGGTCAGATTTCTACCATCGTTATAAAGAAGATATTGCACTCTATGCGGAGATGGGCTTTAAAACCTTCCGACTTTCAATTGCTTGGCCACGTATTTTCCCGAAAGGTGATGAATTAGAGCCGAATGAAGAAGGCTTGGCATTCTACGACAAGGTCTTTGATGAACTCAATAAATACGGCATCGAACCATTGGTGACCCTTTCGCATTATGAATTCCCAGTTCATCTGGTGACGGAATATGGCGGTTGGAAGAACCGCAAAGTGATTGACTTCTTCGTTCGCTATGCAGAAACAGTTTTCAATCGTTACAAGGGCAAGGTCAAGTATTGGCTAACCTTCAATGAAATCAATATCCTTGGTATGACTGGTTATTTATCAGGCGGCTTGCTATTTGAAGATGATCAGTTGCACTTGGACGAAATGTACCAAGCAGTCCACCATCAGTTTGTCGCTTCTAGTTTAGCAACAAAAGTTGCTCATGAGATTGATCCAGAAAACAAGGTTGGTTGTATGCTGGCTCGTATGGAAGCCTATCCAGCAACCTGTCATCCAGATGATATGATGTACGCGCTACAAAAAGACCAATCTAACCTGTTTTACTCGGATGTTCAAGTGCGTGGGGAATATCCGCGTTACATGAATCGCTTCTTCAAGGAAAATAATATCACCATTCACTTTGAACCAGGCGATGAAGCGATTTTGAAACAATATCCCGTGGATTTTATGAGTTTTTCATACTATATGACCTCCGTTACCCGCCATCCAAATAATCAAACGCCAGAGCAAAAAGCGACAGCAGGAAACTTGATTCTAGGCGAAGCAAATCCATATCTGGAAGCCTCCGACTGGGGTTGGCAGATTGATCCTGTCGGCCTCCGTCTCACACTCAATAAGCTCTACGACCGTTACCAAATTCCTCTCTTCATTGTGGAAAATGGCCTAGGTGCCTTGGATACGGTTGAGAAGGATGGTTCCATTCACGATCATTATCGGATTGATTACCTTCGCAAACATGTGGAACAAATGTATGAAGCCATCGAAGATGGGGTAGAACTCATGGGTTACACCTGGTGGGGTTGCACGGACTTGGTTTCAGCTTCAACATCAGAAATGTCCAAACGGTACGGTTTTGTTTATGTAGATGCGGATGACCAAGGAAATGGCAGCTTTGACCGTTCACGGAAGGATTCCTTCTTCTGGTATAAGGACCTTATCGCAAGTAATGGAGCAAGCATTTTGAATGACTAGGAGGTTTTATGGTAAAAACAATCTATTTGATGCGCCATGGGGAGACACTTTTTAACACCCAAGGTCGTGTACAGGGCGTCTGCGATTCTCCTTTGACGGAAAATGGCAGAGCGCAAGCACAGGCGGCTAAGAATTACTTTGCTGAGCAAGGTGTCCAGTTTGGTGCAGTCTATTCTTCCACACAGGAACGTGCGACAGATACTGCCAAGATTGTGTCAGGTCAGGAGAATGTCCAGCAATTAAAAGGGCTCAAAGAAATGGATTTCGGCATTTTCGAAGCACAACCTGAAATGCTTTTGCCCAAGTTTCGTCCAGGAGCCAATTCATTTGAAGACCTCTTGGTGCCTTTCGGAGGTGAGGATATTCGTACAGTCGGACAACGAGTAGCTCAGACGGTAGAAGAGACGGTGTCAGAACAGGATGAAAAAACGGTGTTGGCTGTCAGTCATGGTGCAGCCATGTGGGGCTTTATGTTACACCACAAAATCGAACTTCCAGCTGATTTCCGATTTAGCAACTGTGCCATTTGCCAGTTAGAATACGATGGGGACCAGATTCGCTTAGTCAAAGTAATCAATCCTGTCCTCAATCAAGTGATTGATTTGTAAGGAGGAGGGAAATGGCAACAAAATTGTACTTAATGCGCCATGGACAAACTCGGTTTAATCAACAAGGTCGCATTCAAGGGGCCTGCGATTCTCCCTTGACAGAACTGGGAAAAGAGCAAGCACTAGCTGCTCACCAGTATTTTCAAGAGCAAGGGATTGAGTTCGATAAAATCTATTCTTCAACCCAAGAACGTGCCTGTGACACAGCTGAATTGGTTACAGGGAGGATGGACTATATTCGCTTGAAAGGCTTGAAAGAACAGGATTTTGGAGCTTTCGAGGGTCAACAGGAATATCTTAACCCTCCTCTCCAAGGAGATATTGGCTACGGTGATTACTTTGTCACCTTTGGAGGAGAGTCTTATCAAGATGTCCGACAACGAATGGTCGAAACCATTGGGGGCATCATGGAAGAAGCAGAAAATCAATCCGTTTTAGTGGTTAGTCATGGAGCTGCCATTGCCCAATTTTTCAGGCAGGTATTGACAAACTATCCGCAAGTTCGGATGCGTAATTGTGCCATATTGAGCTTTGATTATGAGGATGGAAAGTATGACCTAGTCAGTGTCGTTGACCCTGTGAACAGAGAGATTCTTTATCAACAACAAAGCTAGGAAAAGGAGAAAAAATGACAGTAACAAAAGTATTTCCAGAAGGATTTTTATGGGGTGGTGCAACAGCTGCCAACCAATGTGAGGGTGCCTATGATGTGGACGGGCGTGGACTTGCCAATGTTGACGTAGTTCCAATTGGTGAAGAGCGAGGAGCCATTATCACTGGACGTAAGAAGATGTTTGACTTTGAGGACGGTTATTTCTACCCAGCCAAAGAGTCTATTGACATGTACCACCATTTCAAGGAGGATATTGCTCTCTTTGGAGAAATGGGCTTTAAGACCTATCGTCTATCCATCGCCTGGTCCCGTATTTTCCCTAAGGGAGACGAGCTAGAGCCGAACGAAAAAGGCTTGCGATTCTACGAAGACTTGTTTAAGGAGTGCCACAAGTACGGCATTGAGCCCCTTGTGACCATTACCCACTTTGACTGTCCAATGCACTTGATTGAGACCTACGGTGGCTGGCGCAATCGTAAGATGCTTGAATTTTACGAACGCCTGTGCCGTACCCTCTTCACACGCTACAAGGGCTTGGTCAAATATTGGCTGACCTTCAACGAAATCAACATGATTCTCCATGCACCATTTATGGGGGCGGGTCTCTATTTTGAAGAAGGTGAAAATGTGGAGCAGGTCAAATACCAGGCAGCACACCATGAGCTTGTTGCCTCTGCCATTGCCACAAAATTGGCCCATGAAATTGACCCAGAAAACAAGGTTGGCTGTATGTTGGCCGCAGGTCAATACTACCCACACACCTGTCACCCACGTGATGTCTGGGAAGGTCTGCAAGAAGACCGTGAAAATTATTTCTTCATCGATGTTCAGGCGCGTGGCTATTATCCAAACTATGCCAAGAAGAAATGGGAACGTGCAGGCATTGAGATTGAAATGACCGACGAAGATCTAGCACTCCTGAAAGAGCATACGGTGGACTTCATTTCCTTCTCTTACTACTCTAGCCGTGTTGCATCTGGCGATCCAGCAGAGAAGGAAAAAACAGCAGGCAATATCTTTGCTTCCATTAAAAATCCTTACCTAGACGCATCGGAATGGGGCTGGCAGATTGACCCACTCGGTTTCCGCATTACCCTCAACTCTATCTGGGATCGCTACCAAAAGCCACTCTTTGTGGTGGAAAATGGTCTGGGAGCAGTTGACACGCCAGATGAAAATGGCTATGTGGAAGACGATTACCGTATCGACTACCTCCGTCAACACGTCTTAGCTATGCGCGACGCCATTGTCGAAGATGGTGTGGAGCTCTTGGGCTACACCACTTGGGGCTGTATTGACCTAGTTTCTGCTGGAACTGGCGAAATGAAAAAACGCTACGGTTTCATTTATGTTGACCGGGACAATGAGGGAAATGGCACTCTCAAACGCTCTAAGAAAAAATCATTTGATTGGTATAAGAAAGTCATCGCTACAAACGGGGCAGATGTGGAATAAAATATGAGAGACAGGTCTTCGGACTTGTCTTTTGTTATCGTTTCCACTATAATAAAAATTAGTTAACAATAAAGGAGTTTTGCATGAAATACATCGTAAACAACAGCAATGACCCAGCTTATAACATCGCCCTCGAAGCCTATGCCTTCAAGGAATTAACAGATATTGACGAGATTTTTATCCTTTGGATCAATGAGCCTGCCATCATTATCGGTAAGCACCAGAATGCTATTGAAGAAATCAACAAGGAATTCACAGACGAAAAAGGCATCCATGTTGTTCGCCGTCTGTCAGGTGGTGGCGCCGTCTATCATGACCTCAACAACCTCAACTACACCATTATTTCAAACAAGGCAGACGAGGGAGCTTTTGATTTCAAGACCTTCTCTAAACCTGTGATTGATACCCTTGCGACACTGGGTGTTGAGGCGAATTTCACCGGCCGTAATGACCTGGAAATTGATGGTAAGAAAATCTGTGGTAATGCCCAAGCCTACGCCAAAGGCCGTATGATGCACCACGGTTGCTTGCTCTTTGATGTTGATATGTCTGTCCTCGCAAGTGCCCTCAAGGTCAGCAAGGACAAGATTGAATCCAAGGGTGTCAAGTCAGTCCGTGCCCGCGTGACCAACATCAACAACGAGTTGCCTGAGAAGATGACCGTTCTGGAGTTCAAGGATGCCATTCTCAACCAGATGAAGCAAGAATACCCAGACATGGACGAGTATGTCTTGTCAGAAGATGATTTGGCCCGTATCCAAGAAATCCGTGATACGCAGTTTGCAACATGGGATTGGACCTACGGTCAAACACCAGAATACACTGTGGAGCGCAGCGTGCGTTACCCAGCTGGTAAAATCACAACCTACATCAAGGCTGAAAAATCAGTCATCGAATCTATCAAGATTTACGGAGACTTCTTCGGTATCGGTGATGTATCGGATATTGAAGACTTGCTGGTCGGCACTCGCTACGAGTACGCAGATGTACTTGCGAAACTCCAAGAAATCGATACAACACACTACTTCTCACGCATGACAACAGAAGAAGTAGCAAAAGCGATTGTAGCTTAATCCATAGGGCTGCCCTTTGTTTGGGCAGTCTTTATTTTTTGTGAAAATGTTTTCGGCAAACTGTTTTCACTTGCACATTTTCTATATTATGGTATAATTATTTTCTGTGAGTATCCCTCACTTACTCGTGGCTAGACCATGAGTCATTAGACCAAAAGGAGGAACATATCAATGGCTAAATACGAAATTCTTTATATTATTCGTCCAAACATTGAAGAAGAAGCTAAAAACGCTTTGGTAGCACGCTTTGACTCTATCTTGACTGACAACGGTGCAACTATCGTTGAATCAAAAGCATGGGAAAAACGTCGCCTTGCATACGAAATCAAAGATTTCCGCGAAGGTTTGTACCACATCGTTAACGTTGAAGCTAACAACGATGAAGCTCTTAAAGAGTTTGACCGTTTGTCAAAAATCAACGGCGACATTCTTCGTCACATGATTGTCAAACTTGACGCGTAAGAAGGTGTTGTATGATTAATAATGTAGTATTGGTTGGTCGTATGACCCGTGATGCAGAACTTCGTTATACTCCGTCTAATCAAGCTGTTGCGACTTTTACTTTGGCGGTTAACCGCAATTTTAAAAATCAAAACGGTGAGCGTGAAGCGGACTTTATCAACGTAGTCATTTGGCGTCAACAAGCTGAGAATTTGGCGAATTGGGCTAAGAAAGGTGCTCTGATTGGTGTTACAGGTCGTATCCAGACACGTAGCTATGACAATCAGCAAGGGCAACGTGTCTACGTTACTGAGGTAGTTGCAGAAAGTTTCCAACTCTTGGAAAGCCGTACTGCCCGTGAAGGTCAAGGTGGAGGCTATTCAGCTGGCAACTCGTTTGCTGGAGGAAATGACTACAACTCACCTTATCAAGCGCCTGCACAATCTACACCAAACTTCGCTCGAGAAGAAAGTCCATTTGGAGCAAGTAATCCAATGGATATATCAGACGATGACCTACCATTCTAGGTCAAAATTAATAATATAAAGGAGAACACACATGGCTCAACAACGTCGTGGCGGTTTCAAACGCCGTAAAAAAGTTGACTATATCGCAGCTAACAAAATTGAATATGTTGATTACAAAGATACTGAGCTTCTTAGCCGTTTCATTTCTGAACGTGGAAAAATTCTTCCACGCCGTGTAACTGGAACTTCAGCTAAAAACCAACGTAAAGTAACAACAGCTATCAAACGTGCTCGCGTTATGGCTCTTTTACCATTCGTAAACGAAGATTAAAAAAATGGTCCAGTGGACCATTTTTTCATGAGCTCGAAATTAAGAAAGCGAATTAAGTCCTTGAATGGACTGTTTTTTCACGAGCATGAAAATAAGAAAGCGAGTAATGTCCCAGTGGACCATTTTTTTCATGAGCTCGAAATTAAGAAAGCGAATTAAGCCTTTGAATGGACTGTTTCAACCCGAGCCAAGAAGTTAGAAAGCGAGGCACAGTCTGGGGATAGACTGTTTCAGCAGATTACATAGACAAGTGACAGCGGATAAGGTTCTCGGGCGATTTGATAGCTGAACTGTATAGATAAACAAAAGCGACTGGAATATTCCAATCGCTTTGTTTTATTATTGAACTGGGGACATGGCATTGCGAATGTTATATTTCTTTTTCAAGAGGTAGCGTGCACCGAAAGCAGCAGCTCCGATAAGAATAGTAACAAGCGGAGGAAGAACCGGGTTAAATGCGGCTGGAATCAGTGCTGCTAGAATGAAAACGACTGACCAAGCCAGCGTAGCAAGTCCAAGAAAAGCGATAGCTTTCAGCAATTTAGGACGTTGCCCAGTTTTAATTTGTTCTCTGTAAACGAAATGGTACATCAAGTACATCCCTGCACCAACACCGAAACCGATGACAAATAATGTTAATAGCCCATACTGTGCACCTTGGCCAAAAAGATTCATCAAACCATTGATACCAGCAATAATTGCAAGCATGAAAAGACTAGAATCTAGCCACATCAACCATGGATTTTCATTGTATTCCACTTGGTCTTTCTTTTCCTGTTCAGAAATTGTCTTACTAGCAGCCCACTCACTTGGTGCTCCATAGAGATTGCGGGCAGTCACGCCAGTTTTTTGCTTTTCAATGATAGTTGGTAAAATTTCTTCCAAGAGTTCTTTGATTTCGCTATCAGACTTTCCATCTTTAATCAGTTGGTTGGTCGCAATATGGATAAATTCTTGGTTCTTTTTTGTTAATCCGTTGATTTCTGTAAATGACATGTTAATCTCCTTAGGTTAAAACCATCTCTTACGGATGAAGTAGAAGGTGAGTGATAGGCTGATTGCAAATGCGAAGAGGATAATCCACCAAAAAGCATAGGGAATATCGTTAAAAGGAATGATATTGTCCTTAAAGTTCATACCGTATGCAGAGAAGACCATGGTTGGGATAGAGAGAACGATTGTCACTAATGCCAAGGTTTTCATGATGGTATTTTGGTTGTTAGAAATGATAGAAGCAAAGGCATGGGTCATAGAGTTCAGAATGGAACCATAGATGTCTGCCATCTCAATGGCCTGTTGGGTTTCGACCAAGGTATCTTCAAGCAAATCCTCATCCTCTTCATACTTACGGAGTAGACGTGAGGAACTAGCAAGTTTTTTGACCAAACGCTCATTGGTTTTGAGGGAAGCCTTGAAGTAGACGATGGTTTTTTCCAATTCCATGAGTACAATTAATTCTTCATTTCGAGTAGCCTCATGGAGTTGCTTCTCAATCTCTTCGCTCTTTCTGTCAATGGTCCGTAGGGCTGACAAGTAGAGTTGAGCATTGCGGTAGAGAATTTGGAAAACGAAACGAGACTTCATGAAAGTGAAGAAATTCCGTAGACGACGATGGATAAACTGCTCAAACAGTGGCAATGGTTCCAAACAAGTCGTGATAATCGCATCATCTGTTAGAATAATTCCCAAAGGAATAGTAATATAATATGTCTTGTTGTTTCGTTCTTCAAGAATTGGGACGTCGACCAGGATGAGCGTATAGTCATCTTCGACAGTGATACGAGAGGATTCTTCCGCATCGAGCGGTGCTCGCAGGTCAGCGATGTCAATCTTATAGTGTTCAGCCACTTCCATAGACTCGCTCTGGGAGGGGTTGACCAAATTAATCCAAGCCCCTGGTTCAAAGGTTTGGATTTCTTCTAAATCAGTCATGGTTGATAGAAAAATTTGTTTCATATCTTTGCCCTCCTTTTATCTTTGTTGCGTTAACGCAACCTCTATTATACCAAAAAATGTGCAGTTTCGGAAAGGTTTTATATAGAAATGTGTTATAATATGTAGACATTTAAGCGAATAAGTTGTACGGACTTTTCCTTGTTCCGTATACCATAGCTTATAGCCTCTTAAGAAAGGAATTGAATGCGTGCTAAAAGCGTCGAGTTTTATACGGTTTCTTGACGTGAGATTTTCAAAACGATATTTTTTGAAAATCGAGCTAATACAAGATATAGAAATTGCCCATAGGCAGTTTCGTCTGGTGACGCGGAGTTAATCGACCGTCACCAGTTATCTTGTGAACGCACTTATAATTAGAAAGGAATTGAACACGGGCTAAATGCGGTGTCAAAAAGTACTAGTTTCTTCATGGATGAGTATGGAAACTGGTTTTTGCGTCGTAGACATCTGTACTTTCTTCGGTTTTCAACCTGTGAAAGTACTAGTTGTCTTGACGGGGGTGCGTCTTCGAAATCACAGATTTCGGACTTACCGCCTATTTTGACTGTGCATTTGACGCCCTTTGTATCTTAGAAAGGATTCGAATGCGTGCTAAAAGCGTCGAGAAAAAGACAAAATGTTTTGTCACTGATGTGACGTCACATTTTCCTATTTTCTTCTCGCTTTCTTAACGCACTTATATCATGTTATGCAAGAAAATATTGTGATTCATGGGGCGCGTGCCCATAATTTAAAAAATATTGATGTGACCATTCCGCGTGAGAAGTTGGTGGTGGTGACTGGTTTGTCGGGATCTGGTAAGTCGAGTTTGGCTTTTGATACCTTGTATGCCGAAGGCCAACGTCGTTATGTGGAAAGCCTGTCTGCCTATGCTCGTCAGTTCTTGGGCAACATGGATAAGCCTGATGTGGATTCCATAGAGGGTCTTAGCCCTGCTATTTCCATAGACCAAAAAACAACCTCGCGTAACCCACGCTCGACAGTTGGGACGGCAACGGAAATCAATGACTATCTCCGCCTGCTCTATGCTCGGGTCGGGGTGCCTTACTGTATCAATGGTCATGGTGCAATTGCGGCTTCTTCGGTGGAACAAATCGTTGATGAGGTCTTGGAATTGCCAGAACGTCAGCGGCTGCAGATTCTAGCTCCGATTGTGCGGAAGAAAAAGGGGCAGCACAAGACCATTTTTGAGAAAGTGCAGAAGGATGGCTATGTTCGGGTCCGGGTCAATGGTGATGTCTATGATGTGTCGGAAGTGCCTGAGTTGTCCAAGAGTAAGGCTCACAACATTGAAGTCGTGGTCGATCGGATTGTCATCAAAGAAGGCATTCGTTCGCGACTTTTTGACTCCATTGAGGCGGCCCTGCGGATTGCGGACGGCTATGTCATCATCGATACTATGGATGATAAGGAACTGCTTTTCTCTGAGTACTACGCCTGTCCAGTTTGTGGCTTTACGGTGCCTGAGTTGGAGCCTCGCCTCTTCTCTTTCAATGCTCCTTTTGGGTCTTGTAGCGACTGTGACGGTTTGGGCATGAAGCTGGAAGTGGATACAGATTTGATTGTCCCAGATGCCAGCAAGACCTTGCGTGAGGGTGCTTTGGCTCCTTGGAATCCAATCTCTTCCAACTACTACCCTCAGATGCTGGAGCAAGCTATGAACCATTTTGGTGTGGATATGGACAAGCCTTTCGAGGAATTGACGGAAGAGGAGAAGAACCTGATTTTCAATGGTTCTGACGGGAAGGAATTCCATTTCCATTATGAAAATGAGTTCGGTGGGGTCCGAGACATCGATATTCCATTCGAGGGCTTGATTACCAACATTAACCGCCGCTACCGTGAAACCAATAGTGATTACACACGGACAGTGATGAAGACTTACATGAATGAGTTGACCTGTGGGACCTGCCACGGCTATCGCCTCAATGACCAAGCTCTGTCTGTTAAAGTCGGTGGCGAGCAGGGACTTCATATCGGGCAGCTGTCTGACTTGTCCGTGGCGGATCATCTTGAAGTCATTGAAAATCTGACCTTGTCTGAAAATGAAGCAACCATTGCGACACCGATTGTCAAGGAAATCAAGGACCGCCTGTCCTTCCTTAATAACGTTGGTCTCAACTATCTGACCCTTTCACGAGCTGCAGGAACCCTTTCGGGTGGTGAAAGCCAGCGGATCCGTTTGGCGACTCAGATTGGCTCCAACCTGTCTGGTGTTCTTTACATCTTGGATGAACCGTCGATTGGTTTGCACCAGCGGGACAATGACCGCCTCATTGCTAGTCTGAAAAAGATGCGTGATTTGGGCAATACCTTGATTGTGGTGGAGCATGATGAGGACACCATGCGAGAGGCGGACTGGTTGATTGATATCGGTCCAGGTGCGGGAGTCTTCGGTGGAGAAATCGTGGCTTCTGGAACGCCTGCCCAAGTAGCTAAAAATAAGAAATCCATTACAGGTCAGTACCTGTCTGGCAAACGTGAAATTCCGGTGCCTCTCGAACGCCGTGTTGGAAATGGTCGTTTCCTGGAGGTAACAGGTGCCAAGGAAAACAACCTGCAGGATGTGACGGTCCGTTTCCCACTCGGAAAATTTGTGGCGGTGACAGGGGTGTCTGGCTCTGGTAAGTCAACTCTGGTCAACTCTATTTTGAAAAAAGCTATCGCCCAGAAACTTAATCGCAATTCGGACAAGCCAGGCAAGTTCAAGTCCATTTCAGGAATTGAACACTTGGACCGCCTGATTGATATTGACCAAAGCCCGATTGGACGGACACCGCGTTCCAACCCAGCCACCTACACAGGTGTCTTTGACGATATTCGTGACCTCTTTGCCCAGACCAATGAAGCCAAAATTCGTGGCTACAAGAAGGGGCGTTTCTCTTTTAACGTCAAAGGTGGTCGTTGTGAGGCTTGTTCTGGTGATGGTATCATCAAGATTGAAATGCACTTCCTGCCTGATGTCTTTGTGCCTTGTGAAGTCTGTCATGGACACCGCTACAACTCGGAAACCTTGGAAGTACACTACAAGGAGAAAAATATCGCTCAGGTCCTTGATATGACGGTCAATGATGCGGTAGAATTCTTCAAACACATTCCCAAAATCGAACGCAAGCTCCGTACCATTCAAGACGTAGGCTTGGGCTATGTTACCCTTGGACAACCTGCGACAACCCTATCAGGTGGTGAAGCGCAACGGATGAAATTGGCTTCTGAACTCCACAAGCGGTCAACTGGTAAGTCTTTGTATATCTTAGACGAGCCTACGACTGGCCTACATACTGAGGATATTGCCCAGTTGCTCAAGGTCTTGGCCCGCTTTGTCGATGACGGCAACACTGTCCTTGTCATCGAGCACAATCTGGATGTCATCAAGACAGCAGACCATATTATCGATATGGGACCAGAAGGCGGTGTCGGTGGTGGTACCGTTGTCGCGACAGGAACGCCAGAAGAAGTAGCTAGTAACCCAGCCAGCTTTACAGGCCAGTATTTGAAAACGAAGTTGAAGTAAAAAGTCGCCTCTGCGGCTTTTTTTCTCTATCTGCTAGGAAGAATTGGTATTTGTCTGTATTTCTGCTATAATAGTTACAAAATCATTGGAGGAATAGGATGCAAAAAAGACTTGAAAAATTTGAAGCAAAATTAGCTCAATCAACGGTTGATGGAATCTTGGTGACTGGTCAAAACAATATTTACTACCTGACAGGTTTTTGGGGGACAGAGGCGACTGTCTTCATCAGTGGCAAGCGTCGCTTGTTTGTGACTGATTCGCGTTATACCTTGATAGCCAAGGCATCAGTAAAAGGTTTTGATATTATCGAGAGCCGTTTTGCCCTTGAAGAGATTGTAAAGGTGATTAAGGAAGATGGGCTTGAAACCATTGGTTTTGATAGCCAGGTGACCTATGGTTTCTATCAAAGTCTGACCAGCATTTTTGAGGGTTATCAACTGGTTGCCATGTCAAACTTTATCGAAGACTTGCGCATGATTAAGGATGAGAAAGAAATTGCGACCATTCGCCGTGCATGTCAAATTTCGGATCAGGCTTTTATTGATGTTCTTGACTTTATCAAACCAGGTCAGACGACTGAGATGGACGTCAATCATTTCCTTGACCACCGCATGCGTCAACTCGGTGCAGAAGGGGCATCATTTGAGTTCATCGTGGCATCTGGCTACCGCTCTGCTATGCCTCATGGAAGAGCGTCTGAAAAGGTTATCCAAGCTGGTGAGACCTTGACGCTGGATTTTGGTTGCTATTACCAGCATTATGTCAGCGATATGACACGGACCATCCATATCGGTCATGTGACAGATCAAGAGCGTGAGATTTACGATGTGGTCTTGCGTGCCAATAAGGCTTTGATTGAGCAGGCCAAGGAAGGTGTCACCTACCGCGAGTTTGACGCTATTCCTCGTGAGATTATTAATGCGGCGGGTTACGGAGCCAACTTTACACACGGGATTGGGCACGGAATTGGTTTGGATATTCATGAATATCCGTATTTTGGAAAATCTGACGAGACTATCAAGGCAGGTATGGTCTTGACGGATGAGCCTGGTATCTATTTGGATGACAAATATGGTGTCCGTATCGAAGATGACCTATTGATTACAGAAAAGGGTTGTGAAGTCTTGACATTAGCTCCCAAGGAATTGATTGTCATTTGAGAAATTTGACAGTTTGTGGTAGAATAAAACGAATAAATAAAATTTGAAGAGGTATTCAATACAATGATTGAAGCAAGTAAACTTAGAGCAGGTATGACCTTCGAAGCTGAAGGTAAATTGATTAAAGTTTTGGATGCAAGCCACCACAAACCAGGTAAAGGAAACACCATCATGCGTATGAAATTGCGTGATGTACGTACAGGTTCAACCTTCGATACAACTTACCGTCCAGATGAAAAATTTGAACAAGCTATTATCGAAACAGTTCCAGCACAGTACCTTTACCAAATGGATGACACAGCTTATTTCATGAATACTGAGACTTACGATCAGTATGAAATTCCAGTAGCGACTATCAAAGAAGAATTGCTCTATATCTTGGAGAATTCCGATGTGAAGATCCAGTTCTACGGAACAGAAGTGATCGGTGTTACTGTACCAACAACTGTTGAATTGGTCGTTGCAGAAACACAACCGTCTATCAAAGGTGCGACTGTTACAGGTTCAGGTAAACCAGCTACGATGGAAACAGGTCTTGTAGTCAACGTACCAGACTTTATCGAAGCAGGTCAAAAACTGGTTATCAACACAGCTGAAGGAACTTACGTATCACGTGCTTAATCGTTTCCTCTTAAGAAAGGAGAGCCTATGACAACAGAATATCAAGGCGAGATTGTTATCGCACCTCGCGTCCTTGAAGTAATTACAGGCATTGCTGCAGCGAAAGTTGATGGAGTGCATTCCCTTCAAAATAAGCGTGTAGCAGACAGTTGGTCAAAAACATCGTTAAATAAAGGTGTTTATCTTGAAACTGACGAGGAAGGTCAAGTAACTGCGGATATTTACGTCTATCTAGAATATGGTGTAAATGTTCCTGCCGTATCAATGGACATCCAGCGTGCAGTCAAGACAGCAGTTTACAACTATGCAGAAGTTCAAGTGGCTGCGGTTAATATCCATGTCAGCGGCATTGTTCCTGATAAAACACCAAAACCAGCATTGAAAGATTTATTCGGAGAGGATTTCCTTGATGAAGAATAATAGACATGCCCTGCGTAAGTGTGCTTTGCAGGCAATCGTATCACTTGAATTTGGTCAAGAACCTGTTCAGGCAGCTCAGTTTTCTTATCTTTATGATAGAGAAGAAGAGCAAGAAGGAGTTGAAATTCCGCTCTTTCTCCTTAACCTTGTCAATGGTGTAGCAGACTATCGTGATGACTTGGATAAGGAGTTATCTAGCCGATTAAAAGCAGGATGGACCTTAGACCGTTTAACCTTTATTGACAAGAATATCATGCGACTAGGCCTATTTGAAATCTTACATTTCGAAGAAACGCCAGACCGCGTTGCTGTTAACGAGGCTATTGAATTGGCTAAAGAATTTTCTGATGAATCTTCAGCTAAGTTTGTCAATGGAGTTTTGAGCCAGTTTATTAAAGAAGAAGCCTGATGAGCTTCTTTTTTACTTGAGAAATAAGAGAATGTATCACAAAAAAGCTGCACCTAATTTTTATTAGGTACAGCTTTTTTTATATACTAGCTCCTGCTAGTAGGCTAATCGGCAGGATATAGTCTGTTTTTGTCAGTTTTTTTCCTTCGATTTTATCAACTAATAGTTCAACCAGCAGGCGAGCTATTTCGGTTAATGGTTGCTTGATAGTTGTCAGTTGAGGGTAGTAGTTTTCGATGAAACTGGTTCCATCATAACCAATCAATTTAATATCCTCTGGAATAGACAGTTTCATGGAACGAATGACGTTCCATACCAGCATAGCCGTTGCATCGCCAGATACAAAGATACCATCTGGTTTTTGCTTTTCAAGAATGGCTCGGATTTCCATCTCCTTGCGCACAGGTGAGAAATCACTGGAGATATGAAAAACTTCGGCTTTGTTCAAAATAGATGTGAAACCTACTTGGCGAAGGCCGGTAGGTGAATTGGAATCATCGTTCCCCGTAATCATTAATGGATTGTGACATCCCGCTTTTTGTAAGGTTTGGGCAGCTAATACCCCGCCAGCAAAATTATCGGAAGAGACAATGGGAATGGAAGGAGAGAGGTTGCGGTCAAAAGCGATAATTGGAGCTACGACACGGTCGTAGTCTTGGATACCGAGATTGTGACTGCCCGAGATAATCCCATCTACTTGGTTAGCTGCTAACATTTCTAGATACTCACGTTCCTTATCGGACTCGTGCTGGCTATTGCAAATAATGGTTTTATAGCCTCGATCAAAAAGCTCTTTTTCTAGATGGCTAATCAATTCAGAATAAAAAATATTGTTTATTGTTGGGAAGATGAGACCAACTAATTTTGCAGATTTACCTTGCAAACTACGAGCTAAATTATTAGGTTTGTAGCCCAGTTCACGCATAGCCTCTTCGACATTGCGAATGGTTTTTTCAGATAGGTATCCTTTTTTATTGATAACGCGGGAGACAGTTGTTGGGCTAACCCCAGCTAACTGTGCGACATCAGTTAGTTTTGCGACCATAATCTAAATGGTAGTAGGTTCCGGTCGGATTACCAGTCGTAATGACGATACCAGACTGATCCGCATCAGGGAAGACACGACCAGAAAATACTTTCTCTCCTTTATTGATAAAGATTTCAAAGACAGATTTGTCGATGAAGATATTGGCTGTGAGAGCTCCTGGAGAAATCTCGCAAGAGCGACTTGTACCGAAATCGAGTGCGAATGGCTGACCACAGTTGCCGCGGTCCAATGTAATCTGGCCTTGCTCAGTGTCCACAGACAAGACCAAGCCTTTTTCTGCTTCATTTGCGAACAATACGATTTCATGCTTCGCGCCCGCTGAAAAATCAAGTTCCAATTCGTAAACATTATTGGTTTCTTTTTGGGCTGAAAATGGCTGAGCTTCTTTACGAAGACTGGTAATCACGTCGACTGGATATTGGTAGAGCTTACCGTCCTTGATGGTTAATTCTTTAACTAATGACAGACAGCCTTGGTAGTCATAAGCATCGGTTGGGTATTCCACATCTGGAAGTGCCAACCAGCTAACAGATAGAGTTCGACCGTCTGGTGCATTAAAGGCCTGCGTTGCATAGCACTCAAAACCATAGTCCAGATTGATCAATTCGCTCGGTTCGACAATGCTTGCTGTTTCAGGATCGAAACTCTGACCAATCTTGTACATATTTGGATAGATATTGCCATAGTCCAATACCTCTTTGTCCAAGCCTTGTGGACAGTAGAGAAGGATGGGTTGCTCACCGACGAACGCAATATTTGGGCATTCCATCATATAAGCGGTCATGTCATTGGCAAAATCTAGGTCACCAACATAGGACCAGTTGAGGTAGTCGTTATTTTCAGCTTTATAAAGTTTGACAATCCCCTTTTTATCCAAATTTTGTCCACCGACGATAGCGTAATATTGCCCTTTATAGTTGAAAATTTGTGGATCACGGAAATGGTCGGTGGTATCTTCTGGTTGCTCAATCAAGACTTTATCAATCTTTTCAATCTTACCATCTTTATCCATTAAGGCACCGATTTGGTATGGATGGCGAACCCAATTTTCATCGCGGACATTTCCAGTATAGAAGAGGAAGAGCTTGTCGCCAAATTCCATGGCAGATCCAGAGTAGGCACCGTGGCTATCAAGTGGTGTATCTGGGTACATAACCGTACCAGTTTCTTCAAAATGGACCAAATCCGTTGATTCTGTATGGACCCAAGATTTCAATCCGTGCGCAGCACCGAATGGGAAGTATTGGTAAAAAAGCGTCCACTTTCCATTAAAATAAGAAAATCCATTTGGATCATTTAACAGTCCATGTGGTGTTTCAATATGGAAATTTGTCCTCCAAGGAGAACTCTCTGTATTCTTCTTTATTTTTTCAATATATTCGGGTGTCCAGTCAGCATAAGCCCTGTAACGCTCCTCTGTTGTAAATGCCATAATTTTCTCCAAATTTTCTAGTTTTTCATTAATATAGTAAACGTTTTCTTAAAAAAAATCAAGTTTTAACAATGTTTTTAAGAAATTCAAAAAAAAAATGTGATAAACGTTTGACATATTTTATAAAAGTGATATAATAAAACCATCGAAAGTTTGAAAACACTTTCAAAAAATAAAAAATATTTAATAAGGAGATTTTTGCAAGATGAATAATACAGAAATTGCAAAAAAAGTCATTGACGCCCTTGGTGGACGTGAGAACGTACGCAGTGTTGCCCACTGTGCGACTCGCCTTCGTGTTATGGTTGTTGATGAAGGAAAAATCGACAAGGATACAGTCGAAGACATCGAAAAAGTACAAGGTGCTTTCTTCAACTCTGGTCAATACCAAATCATCTTTGGTACTGGTACAGTAAACAAAATCTACGATGAAGTGGTTGCCCTTGGTTTGCCAACAGCGACTACTGGTGAGCAAAAAGCTGAAGCTGCTAAACAAGGTAATGCTTTCCAACGTGCGATCCGTACTTTCGGTGACGTATTCGTTCCAATCATTCCTGCTATCGTAGCAACTGGTCTTTTCATGGGTCTTCGTGGTCTTCTTGGAGCTCTTGGTTATACTCTTCCAGAAGATTTGAACGTTTACTCACAAATCTTGACAGATACAGCCTTCATCGTATTGCCAGCCTTGGTTGTATGGTCAACCTTCCGTGTATTCGGTGGTAACCAAACAATCGGTATCGTTCTTGGTATGATGCTTATTGCGGGTCAGTTGCCAAACGCTTGGGTTGTAGCATCAGGTGGCGATGTGAAACCAACTATTTTCTTCGGTTTCATCCCAGTTGTAGGTTTGCAAGGTTCAGTATTGCCAGCCTTCATCATCGGTTTGATCGGTGCTAAATTTGAAAAAGCTGTCCGCAAGGTTGTTCCAGAAGTTCTTGACCTCTTGGTAACGCCATTCGTGACCTTGTTTGTAATGTCTATTCTTGGCTTGTTTGTCATTGGTCCAGTCTTCCACGTGGTTGAAAACTACATCTTGGCTGGTACACAAGCTATCTTGAACTTGCCAATGGGTCTTGGTGGTCTCCTTATCGGTGGTGTTCACCAAGTTATCGTTGTATCAGGTGTTCACCATATCTTTAACTTCTTGGAAGCTCAATTGGTAGCAAACACTGGTGCTAACCCATTCAACGCTATCATCACTGCAGCTATGACAGCACAAGGTGCTGCTACAGTAGCGGTTGGTGTGAAAACTAAAAATCCTAAATTGAAAGCTCTTGCTTTCCCAGCAGCTCTTTCTGCCTTCCTCGGTATTACTGAGCCAGCTATCTTCGGTGTTAACTTGCGTTTCCGCAAACCATTCCTTCTTTCATTGGTTGCGGGTGCCATCGGTGGTGCTGTAGCATCTCTTCTTGGTCTTGCCGGTACAGGTATGGGTGTTACTATCATCCCAGGTTTGACACTTTACGCAGGTAATGGTCAAATTCTTCCATACATCCTTATGGTTGCTGTATCATTTGCTCTTGGTTTTGCTCTTACTTACCTCTTCGGTTATGAAAATGAGGAGAAAGAAGTAAAAAAGCCTAGTACTTCAGCACAAGAAACAGCTGAAACGCTTGAAGAAGCAGAAACAGGACTTGTAGCTGAAGAAACTCTTGTATCTCCACTTTCAGGTGACGTTGTTGCCCTTGAAAATGTTAATGACCCAGTCTTCTCATCAGGAGCTATGGGTAAAGGTTTGGCTGTTAAACCATCTGAGGGTGTTGTTTACGCTCCAGCAGATGCAGAAGTAACAATTGCTTTTGAAACAGGCCATGCTTACGGATTGAAAACAGCGTCTGGTGCTGAACTTTTAATTCACATCGGTATTGATACTGTATCAATGAACGGTAACGGATTTGAAAAATTAGTAGCAGCAGGCGATAAAGTAAAAGCTGGTACTCCGATTGCTAAATTTGATGCAGCTAAGATTGCAGAAGCAGGTCTTGATGATACAACTATGATCATTGTAACCAACACTGCTGACTTTGCAGAAGTATCTCCACTTGCAGAGGGAACAATCGCTCACGGTGTAGAATTCTTGAAAGTAGCTAAGTAATCTTATATAAAATCGATTTGTAGAGCATGACTCTACTACATAATTAACAGGAAAAAGGCTTTCAGCCTTTTTCTTCTGTTTGCTTATATGTTATAATAAAAGTGATAAAAATTTTGGAGACAATCAAATGACAAAATTATATGGTAGCTTAGAAGCTGGTGGTACAAAGTTTGTTTGTGCAGTAGGCGATGAGAACTTTCAAGTTGTTGAAAAAACGCAATTTCCAACGACAACTCCTTATGAAACGATTGAGAGAACGGTTGAATTCTTCAAGCGCTATGAAGATCGTTTGGCAGGTATTGCGATAGGTTCTTTCGGTCCAATTGATATTGATCAAAACTCACAGACTTATGGTTATATCACTTCGACACCAAAACCACACTGGTCAAATATTGATTTACTTGGTCTGATTGCTAAGGAATTTAACATTCCATTCTACTTCACGACAGATGTGAATTCATCAGCTTTTGGTGAAACATTGGTTCGTAAAGGGGTAAAGAGCTTAGTTTACTATACAATCGGTACAGGTATTGGTGCAGGTGCTATTCAGAATGGTGAGTTTATCGGTGGCTTGGGTCATACCGAAGCGGGTCATACTTACGTTTCCCTACACCCTTACGATGTAAAACATGAATTTAAAGGAATGTGTCCATTCCACAATGGGTGTTTGGAAGGCTTAGCTGCAGGTCCTTCTCTTGAAGGCCGTACAGGTATTCGTGGTGAATTAATCGAGTTAAATTCAGACGTTTGGGATGTGCAGGCTTACTACATTGCTCAAGCAGCAGTACAGGCAACCTTGCTTTATCGTCCGCAAGTAATTGTATTTGGTGGAGGAGTTATGGCTCAAGAGCACATGCTTAATCGTGTACGTGAGAAGTTTGTCGGTTTGATGAACGATTATCTCCCAACACCAGATGTCAAAGAATATATCGTAACGCCAGCTGTTGCTGAAAATGGTTCTGCAACTCTTGGGAACTTTGCTTTGGCAAAACAGGTATCAGAAAAGTAACATAAAAAGTTAGGGACTAGAAATAATCCCTAACTTTTTTTATTCTGTAAAAATACTAGTTCTATAATCATCGGTAAGTTTTAGATAGGCATCGTGTAACAATCCTTTTAATTCAGAAACTTTCGTATTTTCTGTTGTAAAATTACCTGCAGCAATATCGGCTAGGACAGCTTGATCCATCAATTCTTGCAATTGCTCATAGTTTGCTACCGTGAGCTCCTGCCCATTATAGTTGATGGTAACAGGTTTTAGGAAAGCAAGTTTTTGGACGCGTTCTTGGTACATCGCTTTCTTGAAAGTCTTATAATCGCCATTGTATTCAGGGAGAATATTGGCAAAGATGAGTGAATCAGGAACGACATCGCTATCTGCTTGTTTGTATTGGTTAGACATGTAAGGTACCATGCCGTTTTCATATCCTTTTTCAGCTAGAAGTTCAAATGCTGTACGTCGAAAAGAAAGATCACCAGGAACACGCTCGGTTGTTGCGGTAGCCCAGATAGGAGCAAAGAGACTTAGTTTGTGATAGCCGTTGTTCATCACCTCTTCAGGATTATCAGGGTCTCGCTCAATGCGATTGGCAGATTCACGACGGACGGTCACATCATTATCAACAAGGTCATCAACAGTTTTTAGCTCGATGCTATTCCATTCTTCATCTGTGAAATCGCGTTTAAGGTTTACTCCGTAAGGTCCATACTCTTCCGCACCTGGGATGAGTTTTTCTTTAGTTTCTAACTTGTGAAACCATTGGCGTTGAGTGTCTTTATCTTGTTTTAAAATAGCTGTACCTTCAGCGTATTCTAATGTGTAGATGAGATCGAATAAGCCCTGCATATATTGTTGTAAATCTGCTGAATTTTGGAAGCGTTCAGGACTAACATTGTGGTAGCGAGTGCCAGTATGACCTGAATAATCAGATAGAGAATTAAAACCGATGATTGGATAGTCGACACGGTCTGGTGCTTGTAACATTCCTTCAGGAAATGCTTCAAGTTGCATACCAGCTCTTCGGTTATGACCGAGTAAGAATTTATCATAATCAAATGCGTGAACCATCTCGTGCGTGAGTGTTACGGCGCCATCTGTTCCGAGTAATGGGGTGATGACAAAGTTGACTTCCTGTCTCCAAGCGTAAGCACCGGCCCAAGTGAGTTCAGGAAGGAAGTAGGTTCCAGAAGGACCGAAAACTTCTTGAATGGCAGCTGTTGTCTCAGCGGTAGCGTCATTTTGCATTTTCTCAACAAATTCAGGAGTGAGCTTGCCTGTATCGGAATACCAAACACCTTTCCAAGCGTAAGAAGAAGCGTCGTAGACGTAATTGCCGTGTCCTCCCCATACTGGCTGGAAGTAGAGTAAGGTATGCTTATGATAATCAGGCAGGATACGGTACCACATGTCGTAATGAGCACGATACAACTCGGCATCTGCCAGGATTTGTTCTTTTATTTTGGAGAGTTCGGCCTGATAGACTTCGGGATTGCTTAGTTTTAGAGATTGATCAATGTAACGATCGTAGGAACTAAAGATGAGATTTGATAGGTTTGAAATGATGTAAACATTGTCCTCGCTCGTTGTTAATAGCGGTAGTAACATATTTGGATAGGTATCGCGGATACGAGGCGTAATCACTTCTTCAGGGATTTGAGGATCTTTTAATCGCTCATAGACATTTAGTCTGCTATTGTCTTCATCGCTAAGAACGGTAGATTTAGTCTCTACGATAAAGGCATCTGTCGTTTGTTTGAACCAATCGTTGTCAGACATTTCAGGTAAAAAGATTTCTCGATAGGCTTCAAGGAAATCAGTCAGTGATGCCTTGTCTGTGACAGATGCAAAGTTCTCTGCATAGGAAAAATAACTTCTTTGTGGGCTATAACTCTGGTAGTCATTTTGTCCAAAAGTTATGAGAGCATCTAGTGAGTCCGCTTCTCCTCCGAAGAAATCAGTATGGAACATTGTTAATTCCTTGCTATTAATTTCTCCGTAATCAATATCGTACCATCTATCGAGGTAGGCTAAACTGAGTAAGATAATTTCTTTATTCTCTTCGATAGTACGAATGGTTTGTGTGACTGATTCTGGATCATCTAGTTTAACAGACTCGTCATTTATTAACGCTTTTTTTAGATAGTCGCGAATATTTGTCTTAACTTTGTTAAAGGGTTCTTCTAAATATAGACGGTCCATTTGCTGCTCTTGATTTTCTGTAATGGAGAGAGCAGTATACATATTTTCAGAACGAAATTCAACCGCTTGTAGGCTTGGAACTACCTTGTCTAGAATGTCAGAGTAGTCTTGTAATGTTTGGAAAGGTGAATAAGTAACTCCCCAATCCGCTACTTGGTAGTAAGCACGTTTATCTTTGCTTTCTGTATATTGGAGCGGGAAAAATAAGGTGCTGCCATCTTCAAAGTGAGCTAGGAGTGTATTGATGTTTTCTTCTTTTCCCTGTATGTCAGAAATAATGGTATTGTCGGTCATGGGGACAAGGCTGATCATTTTACTACTAGCCAATTTGTGGTCTGCGCCAATATTATTGGCAGCCTTTTTAAGTTGCTGGTTGTCGCTTGTTGGATCTAGTTTTTTTAGATTGAAGAGCAAGGTTTCATTGTTTATAGCACTATCGGTACTATCTTGCTGCTGAGATGATGCAGTTGTGGAAGAGCTCTCTTTATTTTCGGTAGATTGCGGACCTATGTCCTTGTCAGTGACATAGCCTACATACTGATACTGCTTTATGTTACTTGGATCAGGAAGTTGGTCTCCGACTTTTAGCTGATGAACCTGATTGTAGCCTGCAAGTAAATTGCTTTCTAGAGCCTGGATGCTCTGGATAGGTAGAATAGAACCAGTGGCGGTCAGAAGAAGGATGGACGAAATAATCCTTTTCTTTTTGCCTTTTCCAGCCAAACTTATTCCTAGAACTAGAAGAAGTCCCCCTCCAATCGTTAATAGATTGATCCCGGTCTCCCCTGTATCTGGAAGAATCCCAAATATTTTTTTAGGTTCGGTCTTGTAGATGAGATAGATTGTTTGATTCTCCGTAGCTGTTTCTTTGGAAGGTGAGACAGTTTTCAGCTTAGATAAGACAGAATCCTTCTCTGAACTTGTTAGTTCATCTTGTGCAATATATTGATATTGAACAGATACCGTCGATGCATCGTTTGCGTAAACTATAGGAGGCTGGCTTCCCCATAGGCTACTCACTATGGCTACTGTAGTACTAGACATGGCTAGTTGTTTAAGGGCGATTTTCTTGGTATACATTTTCCTCTCCTTTTTACATATTTACTTGTACAATCAGATTATACTACTTGTACGAAGAAAAAAATGCCAAATCGTTCACATTTTTGGGGCAATAGTGCATATTTTTTTAAAATTTTAAATGGTATATTTTTACTAGAGATAGAGGATGGTATCCTGGAATTTATTTTAGTAATTGGTGTCTTAATCATGTTCTTTTTAGCAATGTAATATTACTGTGTAGAAATTTTTCCAGATTTGTTTGTTTTATTGTGTTTTTATCTAAGAATACCGTGTATCCTGGTGCCAAACCTTGAAAATTGCCTAATTTTCTGCTACAATATATTATTGACTAAAATTAAAATAGGATGAATGATATGGTAACAAATGTACTTCGTTCTCTCATTGAAAATGATAAGGGAGAGCTAAGAAAACTTGAGAAAATGGCAGACAAGGTCTTCTCGTATGCCGATGAAATGGAAGCGCTGACTGATGAACAGTTGCAAGCTAAGACAGCAGAATTTAAGGAGCGATACAATAACGGCGAATCCCTCGACGATCTTTTGTACGAAGCTTATGCGGTAGTCCGTGAAGGAGCTCGTCGTGTATTGGGCCTCTATCCTTACAAGGTTCAGGTTATGGGAGGAATCGTTCTTCACAACGGTGACGTTCCAGAAATGCGTACAGGTGAAGGTAAAACTCTGACTGCAACGATGCCTGTTTATTTGAATGCCTTGTCTGGTCAAGGTGTTCACGTAGTGACGGTTAACGAGTATCTTTCTACTCGTGATGCGACTGAAATGGGTGAATTGTATTCATGGCTTGGTCTATCAGTTGGTATCAACTTGGCTGCTAAATCACCCTTGGAAAAACGTGAGGCCTATAACTGCGATATTACTTATTCGACCAACTCAGAGATTGGTTTTGACTACCTCCGAGACAATATGGTTGTTCGCGCAGAAGACATGGTTCAACGTCCTCTCAATTATGCCTTGGTCGATGAAGTTGATTCAATCTTGATTGACGAAGCTCGTACGCCGTTGATTGTATCTGGTGCACAAGGTTCGGAAACAAACCAGTTGTATTTCTTGGCAGATAATCTTGTTAAATCTTTGACAACAGAAGATTACATCATCGACATTCCATCTAAAACGATTGGACTGTCTGATTCAGGTATTGACAAAGCAGAGAAATTCTTCAAGTTAGATAACCTTTACGATATTGAAAATGTAGCCATTACCCATTTCTTGGATAATGCACTTCGTGCCAACTACATTATGACCTATGATATTGACTATCTGGTCAATGAAGACCAAGAGGTTATGATTATCGATCCATTTACAGGTCGTACGATGGAAGGTCGTCGTTATTCTGATGGACTTCACCAAGCCATCGAAGCTAAGGAAGGTGTACCGGTTCAAAACGAGTCTAAGACAAGTGCCTCTATTACCTACCAAAACCTTTTCCGTATGTATAAAAAATTATCAGGGATGACGGGTACTGGTAAAACAGAAGAGGAAGAATTCCGTGAAATCTACAACATCCGTGTCGTACCAATCCCAACCAACCGCCCAATCGCGCGTGTTGACCACGAAGATTTACTCTATCCAAGTCTAGAATACAAATTTAATGCCGTTATTGCTGATGTGAAGAGACGCTATGAGAAAGGGCAACCTGTCTTGGTCGGTACAGTTGCGGTTGAAACTTCTGATTTGATTTCTCAAAAATTGGTAGCTGCAGGTGTCCCTCACGAAGTATTGAATGCTAAAAACCACTATCGTGAAGCGCAGATTATCATGAATGCTGGTCAGCGTGGTGCGGTCACTATTGCGACCAACATGGCGGGACGCGGTACCGATATTAAGTTAGGTCCAGGTGTACGTGAACTTGGTGGGCTATGTGTTATTGGTACTGAGCGCCATGAAAGTCGTCGTATTGATAACCAGCTTCGTGGACGTTCAGGTCGTCAAGGTGACCCAGGTGAATCACAATTCTATCTATCTCTCGAAGATGACTTGATGAAACGCTTTGGTTCAGAACGCATCAAAGTATTTATGGAGCGTATGAATCTAACAGAAGAAGAGTCCGTCATCAAGTCTAAAATGTTGACACGTCAAGTTGAATCTGCTCAGAAGCGTGTGGAAGGGAACAACTACGACTCACGTAAACAAGTCCTTCAATATGACGATGTGATGCGTGAGCAACGTGAAATCATCTATCGCCAACGCCAGGATGTTATTACTGCTGACCGTGATTTGGCTCCTGAAATCAAAGCGATGATGAAACGGACGATTGAACGCCAAGTTGCGGGTCACTTCCTTGGTTCGAAAGATGAAGCTATTGATGGAATTATCAAATTTGCGCATGCAAATCTCGTTGAAGATGATACCTTGAGTAAAGCTACTTTTGAAGCAATGAATCAGAAAGAGATTGTCGAAGAGCTCTATGAACGTGCTTTGAGAGTCTATGATTCGCAAGTGAAAAAATTACGCGATGAAGAACGTGTACGCGAATTCCAGAAAGTTCTTATCCTTCGTGTTGTGGATAACAAATGGACAGACCATATTGATGCCTTGGATCAATTGCGCAATGCAGTCAGTCTTCGTGGATACGCTCAAAACAATCCAATCGTTGAATATCAATCAGAAGCATTTACTATGTTCAACGATATGATTGGGGCTATCGAGTTTGAAGTAACCCGCTTGATGATGAAGGCGCAAATTCATGACAATATTGAGCGTGAGCGTACAAGTCAAGAAGCACATACGACAGCTGTTAAGAATATTATGCCGAACCAATCGCATGCAATTCAGGAGAATGTATCTTTTGAAGGTGTTGATCGTAACGATCCATGCCCATGCCAGTCTGGTAAGAAATTTAAAAATTGTCACGGCCGTAAATAGGAATGACGCGTGGACTGGACGGCTGTCCAGTCCTTTTGCAGTTTTTAGACAAGTCACTAGAGTCAGTTTGTTTATTTTAATAAATGAACTGACTATGCAAAAGGAGACCGATTAATGATAGTAGGACATGGCATTGACCTTCAGGAGATGGAGGCGATTGACAGTGCCAGAATCAAACACCAAGGGTTTCCCAAAAAGATTCTCACAGAGAAGGAATTTGAACGGTATCAAAGTCTGTCCGGTCGCCGTCAGCTAGAATATTTAGCTGGACGTTGGTCAGCCAAAGAAGCGCTGACCAAGGCCTTGGGGACAGGTATTGGTAAGATAGGATTTCATGATATTGAAATTCTGAATACCAGCAAAGGAGTTCCCTATGTGACGAAGAGTCCCTTTGATGGGAATATTTGGCTCAGCATTAGCCATTCAGGAAATTTTGTACAAGCTAGTGTGATTTTGGAGGAGAAAGATGATTGAAAGTGAACATCGACCCACGCAAATTCGGGTTAACTTAGATGCGATTGCGGAAAATTTCGAGCAAGTAATGACCAACTTGCCCCCTAAGACTGAAGCATTTGCTGTTGTTAAGGCGAATGCTTATGGTCATGGAGCTGTTGCGGTAGCGAAAAAGTTATCCAGTCAAGCAGCTGGTTTTTGTGTTTCGAATTTGGATGAAGCATTAGAGTTACGTAAAGCAGGTATCGAGCATCCTATCTTGATTTTAGGAGTGGTTCCTGTACGTTTTTTACCAGTAGCTCATCAACTCAATATCAGTGTGACAGTTGCTAGTCTGGACTGGTTGCAAGATGCAAAAGACTTAGAGGCTGATTTATCTGGTCTAACTGTCCATCTTAAGCTGGATACAGGTATGGGGCGGATTGGTTTTAGAAAAATAGCCGATTTGCTACAAGCGATTGCTATCCTTGAAGAATTAGAGTATGACATCGAAGGAGTCTATACTCATTTTGCTACTGCGGATGAGGTTGATCAGGCGCACTTCGAGAGTCAACTGTCTGTTTTTAAAGAATTTTTGGATGTTCTACCAATTACTCCGCGCTGGATTCATGCCAGCAATTCAGCAACAAGCATTTGGCATGCTGATACAGTATTTAACCTGGTTCGTTTGGGAAACATTCTTTATGGACTTAATCCAAGTGGACGAGTACTAGAACTCCCGTTTGATGTTCAACCAGCCTTATCTCTCGTATCTGAAATTGTTCATGTAAAGCAGGTTGAAGCTGGCACAACAATTGGCTACGGAGCTACTTATCACAGTACCGATTCAGAATGGATTGCGACCGTTCCGATAGGATATGCAGATGGTCTTGTACGAAGCTTACAAGGCTTATCAGTCCTAGTCGATGGGCAGGCCTGTGAAATTGTAGGGCGTATTTCGATGGACCAGATCACCATTAGTTTACCTCATGCTTATCCACTTGGTCAAAAAGTCACCCTAATCGGTCAAGATGGAGATAAAACAATCTCTGTTCAGGAGTGGGCTGATCGCATCGGAACTATAAATTACGAGGTGGTTTGTCTTTTGACAGATCGCCTACCTCGAATTTTTGAGTAAACGTGACGATAATCCGCCTCTTTCACTAGGATAGAAGGCTAAAATATTAGAGAGGTATTGCCTAGAGATTGTCTATAATACAAATATCGTCATTTAGTTGACTTTTATTACTTCGACAATCGAGGAAATATCGTTTCCATATTTCCAACTTCAAACACTCCACTGGATTGTTTGAACTCGCCTTGCCTGATTTTGTAAAAGTGACTTGCTTTGCAAGCAATCTGGGGGATACGAATAGTCCAGCGGACTATATTCGTACCTGAGCCTGAAAACAAAAAAGCGAAGTGCATCAGCTGGTCACCTAGAATAAGAAAGCATGGAGTTATGCCTGTGGCTTTTGATGTGAACATCGTTCACTTTGTCCCCAGTCTCCAACTATCTCCCAGATAGTTGGAGCGAGTACTAAAAGTAAACTAAAAGACTATAATGAGTCTGGTCAAAAAGTCTAATACTCTTCGAAAATTAAAATTATCCGTTGTCAACTTGCCTTGATGAACTCCAGTTCTATCTTCGACTTCGTTTCCTAGGCTACTTTTGATTTTCATTGAGTATAAAAAATAAAAAAATAGCTTAGAATTGCATCGTCAGAAACGTTCATTCTAAGCTATTTTTGTTTATTCAAATTTTAATTGTTACTCAATGAAAATTAAAATCAGACTAGCTCCAATGGAGCTTGACACTCATCAAATCAAGTCAACAATGTCTGGTTTTGATTTTCAAAGAGTATGAAGTGGGAACTGACCGACCTCGTTGTGATTATTGCTCGTTAAAAAAAGCTTCATAGAGTGCGTGCAGAGCGCGTTTCTTTTCTTCGGTTTTGACAACGAACATAACAGAAACTTCACTGGCTCCCTGTGAAATCATTGCCAAGTTGACATTTTGTTTAGAGAGGGCAGTGGTAGCGGTAGCTGTTACACCGACATGGCTCTTCATATTTTCACCAACAATCATGATAATAGATAAACCATGTTCGATTTCGGCCTTGTCAACTTCCATTTTCGTATTGAGTTGACGAAGGATTTCTTCTTCCTTGATAGGAGTCAATTCACGCTCACGGACTACGATGGATAAATCGTCAATCCCGGTCGGCATGTGCTCCCAGCGAATATTGAGATCTTCGAGAATTTGCAACACTTTGCGACCAAAACCAACTTCACGGTTCATCAAGTATTTAGACAAGTTAATGCTGACAAAACCATCGTCTGCAGCAATACCGACAACAGGAACTGTTTGCTCGGTATGTTTGTGTACAATTCGGGTACCAGGGTGAGTTGGGTTATTGGTGTTTTTGATAACCAATGGAATTCGTCCGCGATAGGCAGGAAGGAGAGCTTCATCGTGGAGGACGGAGAAACCTGCATAAGCTAATTCTCGCATTTCACGATAGGTCAATTCTTTAATTGAATGTGGATTTTTAATGATGCCAGGATGGGCTGCAAAAATACCATCGACATCTGTAAAGTTTTCATAGAGGTCAGCCTTGACCCCGGCAGCAATGATGGAACCTGTAATATCCGATCCACCTCGTGAGAAGGTACAAATCTGGTTATCAACAGTTACACCGAAGAATCCTGGGATAATGAGTACTTCATCTGTATCACGAAGCTCTTCGATTTTGTCATAACTTGAAGGCAAAATGCGAGCATTTCCTGGTTCGGAGCTGACAATAATACCAGCTTTTTTAGGATGGACATAGCGTGCAGGCAATCCTCTGTGGGTAAAATATTCGGCAATCAATTTGGCATTATTATCTTCACCAGCTGCTAAGAACGCGTCGTAAAGGAATTCGTTATCATCAATTGGTAGGCTGGCCAAAGAGATGATGCTGTCTGCGATTTTCTTCATGCTGTTAGCTGTGAAACCAAGTTCGTCAACCATTGCTTGATAACGGTTGATGATCCATTCTTGACTGGCAGTCACATCTTTTCCGTTAACATATTCTTTATAATATTTAATCAACGCATCAGTAACTTTAGTATCCTCGGCATTGCGTTTTCCAGGTGCAGACACCACAACAAAGCGACGTTCTGAATCAGATTGAACAATATTGAAAACTTTTTCTAACTGTCCAGCTGAAGCAAGTGAGCTTCCCCCAAATTTAATAACTTTCATTCTCATCTCCTTGGATATTTTTTTCTATTATAGCAGAATGATATGAAATTGTCAGTATGTTCAGACAAATCTTGCCAAGAATTTTATCGAAAAACGAACAAGAGACAAGTATGAAAATTTCAGAAAAACATTTTTTTCTTTCAACTGTGTTACAATTAAAGTAATAGGAGGCGAGTATGGTAAAAGCAATTATTTTCGACATGGATGGTGTACTTTTTGATACAGAAACATTCTATTTTCAGCGTCGAGCAGATTTTTTAGCGACAAAAGGTTTATCGGTTGATCATTTGGATCCATCTATATTTGTCGGTGGAAGGGCTAGTCAAATTTGGCAACGGATTTTAGGGGATGATTATGATAACTGGGATGTCCCTGCCTTGGAAGAAGAATATCGTGTGTATAAAGAAAAGCGACCAACCCCTTATGCAGAGAGGATTTTTCCTGAAGTTAAAGCGGTATTGGAGAGACTAACTATCCAAGGTATTCCTGTAGTTTTGGCTTCAAATACCGACCGTTCAGAAATCGAACGTGCTTTACTAGATGCTGGTATACGCTCTCACTTTAGTCATGTTTTCTCAGCGATGGATTGTGAGGCCCCAAAACCAGATCCCACAGTTTATATGAAAGCAGCTAGTGCAACAGGAGTAGCTAAATCGGACATTTTAGTATTTGAAGATAGTGCGAAGGGGATTGAAGCGGCTAAAAAAGCAGGTTTGACAGTTTGGGCTATTCGAGACCAGCATTATGGAATTGATCAATCGAAAGCAGACAAATTGGTAGACAATCTTGAAGAGGCCTTTGACTTACTGCGATTTTAAGAAATATGATATTGTAGTCCAAGTATTAGTTCTCGTGAAAAATGGTATTTCTAGCTCAGAATCCAGTTAAATCTTCCAAAAGTATTAACGTGAAAAATGATAGTTGTAAATTAAACTTAGAGCCTATAATTTACAGTTCAGATTTGCATATTGAGGTTGTTTTTTCAAAATACAGTCAGTATTTCCCGCAAAAACTACCTTGATGACTGAAAAAGCCAAGGCGCTTTTCGTGTGAATATAGGTTCTTAGACACGTTATTTTCTAGCATATCTAAATTTTATATTGCGATGATAGCCCCCATCTTTTTCGGACGTCACACTTTACTTGCTAGAAAAAAAGTGACAATTTTAAAAACTGTGTTACAATGGAAAACAAGAATTTGAAGTTTGATATTCAAATCTTTTAATTATCAAACTATTTTGAAAGGAGCAAGGGAATGGCCTACCAAACAATTCGTTATGAAGTAATTGATTCCGTAGCGATTCTAACTTTAAACAGACCGGAAGTGGCAAATGGTTTTAATATTCCTATGTGTGAAGAAATCTTAGAAGCAATCCGCCTTGCAGAAGGGGATGCCTCCGTTAAAATTTTACAAATTCAAGCACAGGGTTCCATTTTCTCCGTTGGTGGAGATTTAGTTGAGATGAAGCGTGCAGTTGATGATGATGATATTGCTTCTTTGGTAAAAATAGCAGAGCTGGTGAATGATATTTCGTTTGCGATGAAGAAATTGTCTAAAGTAGTCATTATGGTGACAGATGGGGCAGTGGCTGGAGCCGCGGCTAATATGGCAGTGGCAGCTGATTTTGTTATTGCCTCCAGCAAGACAAAATTCATCCAAGCCTTTGTAGGTGTTGGACTTGCACCGGATGCGGGGGGGCTCTTTCTACTGAGTCGTGCTATTGGGGCTAATCGTGCTAGTCACTTGGCGATGACTGGGGAGGGCTTATCAGCGGATAAGGCTTTAGAATATGGGATTGTTTATAAATTGGCAGAGCCAGAAAAACTAGAAAAGACGGTTGCCCAGGTCATAAAAAAACTCTTGCGAGGCTCGGTAAATTCTTATGCAGCAATCAAACAACTGACATGGGAAAGTCAATTTAAAGATTGGGAGTCTTATCGCCGATTGGAGCTGGATTTGCAAGAAACATTGGCCTATAAAGAGGATTTTAAAGAGGGAGTTCGAGCGCATGCAGAACGACGTAGACCAGTGTTTACGGGAGATTAATTTTTAAATTAGTAAAAAAATGTTTGACAATCAAAGTTTTATGGTTTATACTTTGACTATCAAAGTAAAGGAGGCCTGTTTTGGAAGATCCAAAAGTAAATGAATATCTAACGGCCATTTTTAACAATGTGTTGGTGATTGAAGAAACAAGTCTGCGTGGTAGCCGATTCAATGATATTTCGATTAAGGAAATGCACACGATTGATGTGATAGGAAGCATTGATGGAGCTACTCCGAGTGATGTTGCTCGGACTTTGATGGTAACCTTAGGTACTGTTACAACTAGCTTGAACAATTTGGAAAGAAAAGGATATGTTGAGCGTATTCGTTCGACCAAAGATCGGCGAGTTGTTCATCTCTACCTGACCAAAAAAGGTCGACTAGTCTATCGTTTGCATCAACGATTTCACAATGAAATGGTAAAACAGATTACAGATGGTATGGATGAAACAGAGTATCAGGTAATGAAGAAAGGACTCATGAAACTCTATCACTTCTTGGAGGATTTGAAATGAGAAACCATGCTAAAATCAGTCAGGTGGCCCACTATCTTCCGAAGAAGATTGTGACCAACGATGATTTGGCTCAACGAATGGAGACCAGTGATGAGTGGATTCGTAGCCGTACAGGTATCGGTCAACGACACATTGTTACTGGAGAGATGACGAGTGATTTGGCTAGTCAAGTGGCTAGAAAATTACTGGAAAAGTCTCAGCTAGATGCTAGTGAAATTGACTTCATCATCGTAGCAACGATTACTCCAGATGCTTCAATGCCATCTACGGCAGCTATGGTTCAAGCGGCAATTGGCGCGAAAAAGGCTTTCGCCTATGATCTCGTTGCAGCTTGTTCAGGATTTGTTTTTGCGCTATCAACAGCGGAAAAATTCCTTGCTTCAGGAGTCTATAAGAGAGGGCTTGTCATTGGTGCAGAGACCTTATCTAGGTCTGTCGACTGGTCGGATCGATCAACGGCTGTTTTATTTGGAGATGGTGCTGGAGGAGTTTTGCTGGAAGCGTGCGAACAACCGAGCTTTTTAGCAGAAATCTTGCGAACGGATGGCGGTCGAGGTGCTAGTCTGACAGCAGGGATAGACCAGAAAGAGACGCCATTCTCGACACAAAGTCGTCAACAACCCTTTATCCAAATGGAGGGCAGAGCTATATTTGAATTTGCTACGAGGGATGTTACGGCAACCATGGCAGAGCTGCTAGAACAAGCTGATATGACTGTGGATTGCGTTGATTATTTCTTGCTCCACCAAGCCAATATACGTATCCTAGATAAGATGGCTCGTAAATTGGGAGTGGCGCGTGAAAAATTTCCAGCAAATATGGATAAATATGGCAATACCAGCGCAGCAAGTCTTCCTATTCTCTTATCAGACTGTGTAGAGAGCGGAATGTTGCGATTGGATGGAAGCCAGACTGTTCTCATGGCTGGTTTCGGTGGAGGCCTCACATGGGGAACTCTACTCTTACAACTTTAGTTAATTCCTTGCCCTAGGCAAGATTAAAATATTTTATTTTCCAAAAGGAGACACATATCATGGCAGTATTTGAAAAAGTACAGGAAATCATCGTTGAAGAATTGGGTAAGGATGCTGAAGAAGTAACCCTTACAACAACATTTGAAGATTTAGATGCAGATTCATTGGATCTTTTCCAAGTTATCTCTGAAATCGAAGATGCCTTCGATATTCAAATCGATACTGAAGAAGGCTTGACAACTGTAGGCGATTTGGTTGCTTATGTTGAAGAAAAAACAAAATAATTATAGTCATTCAGTTTATCTTTTATTACGTCAACGAATGAGGAAACTTCGTTTCCTTATTTCCAACTTCAAATAAACTTTTGTTTATTTGAACTCGCAATGCCGTACTCTACGAATGTTACTTGCTATCGTAAGTACGATTTCCAACCTTCAATAGTCCGCTGGACTATTGAAGCTATCTACAGCAATTGACACAAACTTCGTTTGTTTTATTTCCGACCTTTACCAGTCTATTCCTAGACTGGTAAAGCTAGTACTAAAAGCAAACTGAAAGACTATAGTATTCCTCTCCTTATTTCAAAGATAATATAAGGAAGAGGATAGCTAAGAAAAGTGCTGGTGAGCATTTTTCTTAAGTCAAATACTTTGATAATCAAAACATTGAAATATCAAACTATTTTTTGAGTGAGGGGGCAACCCTTCACTTGTTTACCTAATGATTTGATATTCAAATGATTAGGTAAGCAAGAAAAAAGATGAGGGAATTATGAAGACGAAAATAACAGAATTGCTCGATATTAAGTATCCAATTTTTCAAGGTGGTATGGCTTGGGTAGCTGATGGAGATTTGGCTGGTGCCGTATCTAATGCAGGTGGTCTAGGAATCATCGGTGGAGGAAATGCTCCCAAAGAGGTGGTCAAGGCAAATATTGACAAGGTTAAATCTATCACGGACAAGCCTTTCGGTGTCAATATCATGCTTTTGTCTCCTTTTGCGGATGACATTGTTGACTTGGTCATCGAAGAAGGTGTGAAAGTTGTCACTACAGGAGCAGGAAATCCAGGGAAGTATATGGAGCGTCTCCATGCTGCAGGAATTACAGTTATTCCTGTTGTACCGAGTGTAGCCCTTGCAAAACGCATGGAAAAATTAGGGGTAGATGCTGTTATTGCTGAAGGTATGGAAGCCGGAGGCCATATTGGTAAATTGACCACCATGACCTTGGTTCGTCAGGTTGTTGAAGCCGTATCTATTCCTGTTATTGCTGCTGGAGGTATTGCAGATGGTGCAGGTGCAGCGGCAGCATTCATGTTGGGTGCAGAAGCGGTGCAAGTTGGAACTCGTTTTGTAGTAGCTACAGAGTCCAATGCCCATCAGGCTTATAAGGAAAAAGTTTTAAAAGCTAAGGATATTGATACAACTGTATCTGCTTCTATTGTTGGACATCCTGTGAGAGCTATCAAGAATAAGTTGTCATCTGCTTATGCAGCTGCAGAGAAAGATTTCTTGGCAGGTAAAATTTCGGCAGATGCTATTGAAGAACTTGGTGCAGGAGCACTCCGCAATGCAGTTGTTGATGGTGATGTAACAAATGGCTCCGTGATGGCTGGTCAAATTGCTGGTCTGGTTTCTAAAGAAGAATCTTGTGAAGATATTTTGAAAGACATCTATTATGGAGCAGCCAAAGTGATTAAAGAAGAGGCAAGCCGTTGGGCCTCGGTTGGAGAATAGGATGACAAAGACAGCTTTTCTTTTTGCAGGTCAAGGGTCTCAGACAGTGGGGATGGCTCGCGACCTTTACGAATATTCCCCGATAGTTAGAGAAACGTTTGACCAGGCTAGTCAGATTCTGGGGTATGACATTCGCGACCTGATTGACAATCAAGAGGATAAATTACATCAGACTCGCTATACCCAGCCTGCTATTTTGACTACTTCTGTGGCTATTTTTCGACTGTTGGAAGAAGAGGGAATACAACCTGATATGGTAGCTGGTCTATCCTTGGGAGAATATTCAGCTCTGGTGGCATCGGGAGCTTTGGCCTTTGAAGATGCGATTGACCTGATTGCTAAGCGTGGTAAATATATGGAAACGGCTGCGCCAGCAGGGACTGGTAAGATGGTTGCTGTTCTCAACACAGATGTCAACCTGATTGAAGAAGTCTGTTCGTCAGTTACCTCTGGGATTGTTTCCCCAGCCAACTACAACACACCAGCCCAAATCGTCATCGGAGGCGAGGTGGCTGCAGTGGATGAGGCGGTTGAATTGCTGAAGGAAGCAGGTGTCAAGCGGATGATTCCGCTCAATGTATTTGGCCCCTTTCACACGGCTCTTTTAAAACCAGCATCAGACCAGTTAGCCCTGGCCTTGGAGCAGGTGGAATTTGCGGACTTCCAAGTAGAGTTGGTCGGTAATACGGAAGCCAAGGTCATGAAAAAAGAGGACATCAAGTCCCTCTTGACCCGTCAAGTGATGGAACCAGTCCGTTTTTATGAGTCAATCGCAACCATGCAGGAAGCTGGCGTGACTAACTTTATTGAAATCGGTCCAGGTAAAGTCTTATCAGGATTTATCAAGAAAATCGATAAGACGGCGCATGTTGTAGCAATTGAAGATATAGAGGGGCTACAAATAGTATTGAATAAATCATGAGGAGGAATCATGGAATTAACAAATAAAAATGTTTTTGTAACAGGTTCAAGTCGAGGAATCGGATTGGCCATTGCCCATAAGTTTGCCAGTCTTGGTGCCAATGTGGTACTGAACGGTCGTAGTCAATTAGGGCAAGAGATTCTGGATAGCTTTGCAGATTACGGTGTGAAAGTCCTCGCTATTTCAGGAGATATTTCGAGCGCGGAAGATGCCAAACGAATGGTGGCAGAAGCTATCGAAACCCTCGGTAGCGTCGATATTTTGGTCAATAATGCAGGGATTACCAAAGACGGTATGGCTCTTCGTATGACAGAAGAGGATTTTGATACGGTTCTGAAGGTAAATCTTACTGGAACTTTTAATATGACGCAGGCTGTTTTGAAACCAATGACAAAGGCTCGTGAGGGTGCTATTATCAATCTATCAAGTGTATCTGGCTTGATTGGAAATGCTGGACAGGCCAACTATTCTGCTTCTAAGGCAGGTGTGATTGGATTTACTAAAGCCATTGCCCGTGAGGTTGCAGGGCGAAATGTTCGTGTCAATGCGATTGCGCCGGGCTTTATCCAGTCTGATATGACAGATGTTTTATCTGACAAGATTAAAGAAGCTATGACGGCACAAATTCCTATGAAACGCTTTGGTGCGACAAAAGAAGTAGCTGATGTTGCTGTATTCCTTGCCAAGCAAGAATATCTAACAGGACAGGTGATTGCTGTTGACGGCGGCTTGACCATGCAGTAATCCAGTCTTCCAGTTTATCTTTTATTACTTCGACGAGCGAGGAAACTACGTTTCCAGATTTCCAGCTTCAAACAATCTATTGGATTGTTTGAACTCGCTTTGCCGTACTAACGGAGCGTTACTTACTATCGTAAGTACGATTTCCAATCTTCAATAGTCCACTGGACTATTGAAGATGTCTGCAGCTTGTTGAAATGAACTTTGTTAGTAGTACTAAAAGCAAACTGAAAGACTGCAATAACGCACTGTAAATTCAATGTTGTTTTGTGTGTTATTTTAAGAGAGGTTTGAAAATGACAAAATTAAATCGTGTAGTAGTAACAGGCTACGGTCTGACATCTCCAATCGGAAATACGCCAGAGGAGTTCTGGGATAGTTTGAAAGCAGGGAAAATTGGGATCGGAAAGATTACCAAGTTTGATACCAGTGAATATTCGGTCCATAATGCTGCGGAATTAAAAGATTTTCCTTTTGACAAATATTTCGTTAAAAAGGATACAAATCGCTACGATAATTACTCGCTCTATGCACTCTATGCAGCTAAAGAAGCGATTGCTAATGCACAGCTGGATACAGAGACGGTGGATAGTGACCGTTTTGGCGTTATCTTGTCAACAGGTATTGGTGGTATTTTGGAAATTGAAGAGCAAGTGGCTCGGATGAACGAAAAAGGTCCAAAACGCATTCGTCCCATGGCTCTTCCAAAGGCCTTGCCAAATATGGCGGCTGGAAATATTGCTATGCAGGTCGGTGCAAATGGTGTCTGCAAGTGTATCATCACAGCCTGCGCTTCATCAAATGATGCCTTAGGAGAAGCCTTCCGTGAAATCAAGTTTGGTTTCCAAGATGTCATGTTGGCAGGTGGAGCAGAAGCAGCCATTACTCCATTTGCAATCGGTGGTTTCCAAGCTTTGACAGCTATGTCGACTACTGAGGATCCAGAACGTGCGTCTATTCCATTTGACAAGGACCGCAATGGTTTTGTCATGGGAGAGGGTTCCGCGGTTTTAGTATTGGAAAGTTTGGAACACGCAGAAGCGCGTGGGGCGACGATTTTGGCTGAAATCGTCGGTTATGGAAATACTTGCGATGCTTACCACATGACTTCTCCACATCCAGAAGGTCTGGGTGCTATTAAGGCCATGAAGTTGGCCATTTCAGAAGCAGGTTTAGAGCCAGCTGATATTGATTATATCAATGCCCATGGTACTTCGACACCGGCTAATGAAAAAGGGGAAAGCCAAGCTATCGTATCCGTCTTCGGCAAGAACACGCCAGTTTCTTCTACCAAGTCCTTCACAGGGCACTTGTTGGGGGCGGCGGGTGCAGTTGAGGCGGCAGCTGTCATTGAGGCTATGCGTCATTCTTACGCACCAAAGACAGCTGGTACGACAGAATTATCTGAAGATATTGAAGCGGATGTCATTTATGGACAGGGGCGTGATATAGAAATCCGCCATGCCATTTCAAATACATTTGGCTTTGGAGGTCACAATTCGGTGATTGCTTTCAAACGTTGGGAGGCTTAAGTGAATATTACAGAAATAAAGGATTTGATGAGTCAGTTTGACCAGTCAAGTTTGCGAGAATTTTCATATAGCAATGCTGGGGAAACCTTGCATTTCAGTAAAAATCAGCAGGCGATAGTGGTTCCGAGTCCAGCGGTAGAAGCTCCGCTTGTTCCAGTAGCTCCTGCAAGCCCAGCCTCTGTGCCAGCAGTTGAAACGAGTGAACCAGCTCCAGTAGAAGCAGGTGCAAGCTCTGTGGCAGAAGGTACGGTAGTGGAAAGTCCTTTGGTCGGCGTGGCTTATTTGTCACCAGCCCCTGACAAGCCAGCCTTTGTAGCAGTTGGCGATACGGTCAAAAAAGGGCAGACTCTCATGATTATCGAAGCCATGAAGGTCATGAACGAAGTGCCTGCTGACCGTGACGGTGTGGTCACAGAGATTTTGGTGGCCAACCAGGACGTTGTAGAATTTGGACAAGGATTGGTACGCATCAAATGATTGATATTTTGAAAATTAAAGAGGCTCTTCCTCATCGCTATCCAATGCTCTTGGTCGATCGTGTCCTTGAAGTATCGGAAGATGAGATTGTCGCCCTCAAAAATGTGACCATTAACGAGCCCTTCTTCAACGGGCATTTCCCAGACTATCCTGTCATGCCAGGTGTTCTCATCATGGAGGCTTTGGCACAAACCGCAGGTGTCTTGGAGTTGTCCAAGGAAGAAAACAAGGGCAAGCTGGTTTTTTATGCCGGCATGGATAAGGTTAAATTTAAGAAGCAAGTTGTACCTGGTGACCAGTTGATCATGACTGCTAAATTTGTCAAACGCCGTGGAACCATTGCGGTCGTTGAGGCAAAGGCAGAGGTGGACGGAAAACTGGCTGCGTCGGGGATGTTGACTTTTGCTATTGGAAAATAATACTCTTCGAAAATCAAACTCAGCCGTTGTTGACTTGATTTGATGAGTGTCAAGCTCCAGTGGATCTTGACAGCCTGCTACGATAAAATAAGAAAGTAGCAGGGGGCTATCTGCTCTTGGAGAAACGAACTTCGTTCGCTCTATCTCCAACCTCCAAAGGTTTCCCAAACCTTTGGAGCTAGCCTGATTTTGATTTTCATTGAGTATGAAACAGTCCTTTATTTTTCAAACTAGTTAAGGACTGTGATTGTTATAACAATTATTCTATGTTAAAAAGGAGATAGGATTCATCATGTTTGAGAAGATTTTGATTGCCAATCGTGGTGAGATTGCGGTGCGGATTATTCGTGCGGCCAGGGAGTTGGGGATTGCGACGGTGGCTGTCTATTCAGAGGCTGACAAGGAAGCCCTCCACACCATGTTGGCAGATGAGGCTGTCTGTATCGGACCTGCTCGTTCGACAGATTCCTATCTCAATATGCAGTCGGTCATCTCGGCGGCTGTTGTGACAGGTGCCCAGGCTATTCATCCCGGCTTTGGATTTTTGAGTGAAAACTCCAAATTCGCCACCCTCTGTGAAGAGGTTGGTATCAAGTTCATCGGACCTTCTGGAACGGTCATGGATACCATGGGGGATAAAATCAATGCTCGGGCAGAGATGATTAAGGCTCAAGTGCCTGTCATTCCAGGCTCAGACGGTGAGGTCTTGACCAGCCAAGAAGCCCTTGCAATCGCTGAAAAGATTGGCTATCCTGTCATGCTCAAGGCATCGGCAGGTGGTGGCGGTAAGGGGATTCGTAAGGTGGAAAAAGCCGAAGACCTAGTGCCTGCCTTTGAATCAGCTTCCAGCGAAGCCAAGGCAGCTTTTGGCAACGGTGCCATGTATATGGAGCGTGTCGTCTATCCAGCCCGCCACATCGAAGTACAGATTTTGGCAGACCAGCACGGTCATGTCATCCATCTGGGAGAACGGGACTGTTCCCTTCAACGCAACAACCAGAAAGTCTTGGAAGAAGCTCCGTCGATTGCTATTGGCCAGACCATGCGGGATCGTATCGGTCAAGCAGCAGTGCGGGCTGCCCAGTCAGTTGGCTATGAAAATGCAGGAACCATTGAGTTCCTATTGGATGAAGCCAAGGGCGAATTTTACTTCATGGAAATGAACACACGGGTGCAGGTGGAACATCCAGTTACCGAGTTTGTCACCGGTGTGGATATTGTCAAGGAGCAAATCAAGATCGCGGCTGGTCAGGAACTCAGCGTCCGTCAAGAAGATGTGAAGATTACAGGTCATGCTATTGAATGCCGGATCAATGCTGAAAATCCAGCCTTCAACTTCGCCCCAAGTCCAGGTAAGATTTCCAATCTCTACCTGCCAAGTGGTGGCGTTGGTCTGCGTGTGGACTCGGCAGTTTATCCAGGCTACACCATTCCGCCTTATTACGATTCCATGATTGCCAAGGTTATCGTGCATGGGGAAAATCGTTTTGAAGCTCTGATGAAGATGCAGCGAGCCCTCTACGAATTGGAAATTGACGGAGTGGTGACCAATACCGACTTCCAGCTGGATTTAATTTCCGACAAGCGAGTGGTGGCTGGTGATTACGACACCGCCTACCTCATGGAAGAATTTTTACCCCGCTATCAAGCAGAATTATAGTCTTTTAGATTACTTTTAGTACTCGCTCCAACTATCTGGTGGATAGTTGGAGGTTGGAAATAGAGCGAACAAAGTTCGCATCAACAGCCGTAGGCATAGCTGGAGTACGGCAAGGCGAGTTCAAACAATCCAGTGGAGTGTTTGAAGTTGGAAATAAGGAAACGGAGTTTCCTCTTACGTCGAAGTAATAAAAGAAAAACTAAATGACGATAAAAAAGTAAACTAGGAGAATGCTATGGCTTTTTTTCGCAAAAAGGACAAATATATCCGCATCAACCCCAATCGTTCGCGGATAGAGTCAGCACCTCAAGCAAAGCCAGAGGTGCCAGATGAACTCTTTTCCAAATGCCCAGCTTGTAAGGAAATCCTCTACAAAAAGGATTTGGGATTAGAGAAAACCTGTCAACACTGTTCCTATAATTTTCGAATTACAGCCCAGGAACGCTTGGCATTGACAGTCGATAAAGGCTCGTTCGAGGAATTGTTTACAGGGATTGAAACCAAAAATCCCTTGGACTTCCCTAATTATTTGGAAAAATTGGCAGCCACCAGTCAAAAGACAGGTTTGGACGAGGCTGTTTTGACAGGAAAGGCGACCATCAGCGGACAACCAGTTGCCCTTGGAATCATGGATTCGCACTTTATCATGGCTTCAATGGGAACGGTGGTCGGTGAGAAAATTACCCGCCTCTTTGAACTGGCTACTGAAGAGAAATTGCCAGTCGTCCTCTTTACCGCCTCTGGCGGTGCTCGGATGCAGGAAGGTATTATGAGCCTGATGCAAATGGCTAAGATTTCGGCAGCTGTAAAACGCCATTCCAATGCTGGCCTCTTTTACCTGACGGTCTTGACAGACCCTACAACAGGAGGTGTGACGGCTAGTTTTGCCATGGAAGGTGATATTATCCTGGCTGAGCCACAGACTTTAGTTGGCTTTGCAGGTCGCAGGGTGATTGAGTCAACTGTACGTGAAAATCTACCAGATGATTTCCAGAAGGCTGAATTTTTACAAGAACATGGCTTTGTTGATGCAATTGTCAAACGTCAGGACTTGCCTGCGACCATTGGTCGCTTGTTGAGAATGCATGGAGGTGTCAGATGACAAGTGATGTAGCACGTATGATCCGTTTGGCACGTGACCAGGCTCGCCTGACGACCTTGGACTATGCCACACAATTCTTTGATGACTTTATCGAACTGCATGGCGATCGGAATTTCCGTGATGACAGAGCAGTTGTGGGTGGCATCGGCTTTCTAGCAGGTCAGCCAGTGACAGTTATCGGTATCCAAAAAGGGAAGAACCTCCAGGACAACCTCAAACGCAACTTTGGTCAGCCCCACCCAGAAGGCTACCGCAAGGCCCTTCGCCTCATGAAGCAGGCGGAGAAGTTTGGTCGCCCAGTTGTCACATTTATTAATACTGCAGGAGCTTATCCAGGCGTCGGTGCAGAGGAGCGTGGACAGGGCGAGGCCATTGCCCGAAACCTAATGGAGATGAGCGACCTCAAGGTACCTATTATCGCCATTATCATCGGCGAGGGAGGCTCTGGCGGAGCCCTTGCTCTAGCAGTCGCAGACCAGGTCTGGATGCTGGAAAACTCTATGTACGCCGTCCTCAGCCCTGAAGGTTTCGCATCAATACTCTGGAAAGACGGCAGTCGGGCCATGGAAGCGGCAGAACTGATGAAGATCACTTCTTATGAGTTGGAGAAACTCCAAGTGGTTGATCGGGTTGTTTTGGAAAATGGCAGAGCGACCAAGGAAGTCTTGTCTGACATCAAGGAAAACTTGTTCAGCCAGTTGGCTCAACTACAAGCATTGCCACTTGATGAGCTGCTCGAAAACCGTTATCAACGCTTTAGAAAATACTAGGAAGACCTAGTATTTTTTCTTGGTTTTTATTGACAAAAGAAAACTATCGTTGTAAAATCTTGTTAAATAATATAATAAATTTTGTAGCAGACGAGCTATACTTATTTACTATTTAATTAGGGTAGGAGAATGATATGGAAACATTCAGTCAACGATTGAAATGGCTTGGTCGAAAACTTTGGCTTTTGGTGAGAGTGCTTGGCTTGTTAGTCCTTGCTGTTATTCCGGATTTAATATTGGATAATTCTGTCTCGCAAGTCGCGCAATGGGCTGCAGGTTTGGTATCACTGGTTTTGATTGTTTTTATGTACTGGCGAGCTGAGAAGAATGGGCTTGCCATTTGGGATAGAAAATTCCTGACCTGGAAGGGCTTTGGGCTGGTAGCACTAACATTTTCCATAGCTTATTTAAGTAAAAAGCTGGGTTATTTTATTATGGAGCTTCAAGGAATTGAGGATACCGCCAATCAGCTTGATATTGAAACGATTTTGCAGAAGATTCCAGCTTGGCTAGCCTTCATAAATTTTGTATGTCTACCTGCTATTTCAGAAGAAATAATTGTTAGAGGTTATCTGTTCAAGAAGTTATTTGAAAAGTACAAGATGTTGGGAATTGTAGTATCTGGTTTGATTTTTGCCCTTTTACATGGACCAACGGATTTGGGTTCTTGGGTTTTGTATTCCCTTCCGGGTTTCCTGTTTGGGTACCTGTATTATAAGACGGATTACCTCATCTATCCCATGGCAGTTCATTTTATCAATAATGCTTGGGCCTTTTTGGCTTACTATTATCTATAGTTTTTGATCAGGAGGGTATGGATATGGTCTATATGGAGAAGTGGTTAGGAGGTTGGAAATGTTAGAAACATTCAGTCAACGATTGGAATGGATTTGTAGGAAAATCTGGATTTTATTGCAGGCCTTTCTATTATTGCTTCTTGAACTCATTCCAACTTTCATATTGCAACAATCCACCTCGCCAGTCGCTCAATGGACTGCAGGTCTATCTTCTATTACTATTATGGTCTTTATGTGTTGGTTGGCAGAAAGGAAAGGGCTTGCTATTTGGGATAGAAAATTCCTTACTTGGAAGGGACTTGGACTGGTTGCCCTCACCTTACTGTTCACTAGTCTTTCTACTGCCTTAGGGCATACTATCATGGACCTTCGAGGAATTGAAGATACGGCTAATCAGATTGGCATTGAGAAGATGCTACAGATGATTCCTTTTTGGTTAGCCTTTGTCAGAATAGCTTGTCAGGCAGTCATTTCAGAGGCTATCTATTCAAAAAGTTATTTGAAAAGCATAAGATTCTAGGAATTGTAGTATCTGGTTTGATTTTTGCTTTCCTGCATGGACCAACAGATTTGGGTTCATGGATTATTTATGCTAGCCCAGGATTTTTAATGGCTTATCTCTACTACAAGACAGATTACCTCATCTATCCTATAGCAGTGCATTTTATCAATAATGCCTGGGCGGTAGTGGCATTTTACTATTTTCAATAAGGGAAACGAAAAGACGATTCCGTTCGGAGTCGTCTTTTGCATGCTTTAGTTGAGTTCAGACTTGTCTGGTAAAAGTATAGCCAGAATGATGTAGGCAGTTAGAAAGGGTAGGTTGGTTACAATAGCTAATATAATGACCACTAAACGAACATTTTCTAATTTCCAACCGTAGTTTTCATATAGGTCAAAGTAGTCATAAAGACCTGCGATAACGCCAGCCAGTTCACCACGACTTTTGTCCTTATACCATTTCTTTTTCATATTCCTTACCTCTAAGGTTTAATCACATCAACCCCACCCATGTATGGACGGAGAACTTCTGGAATGGTGACAGAACCATCTTCGTTTTGGTAGTTTTCAAGGATGGCAGCCACTGTACGACCAACCGCTAGACCAGAACCGTTGAGGGTGTGGAGCAATTTAACCTTACCGTCAGCAGCATCGCGGTAGCGGATTTGGGCACGGCGAGCTTGGAAATCTTCTGTGTTGGAACAGCTTGAGATTTCACGGTAGGCATTTTGGGCAGGAATCCAGACTTCCAAGTCGTAGGTCTTAGCAGCTGAGAAGCCCATATCTCCTGTACAGAGGGCCAAAACGCGGTATGGCAAGCCTAGTTTTTGGAGAATATTTTCTGCGTTTGCGGTCATTTTTTCCAATTCATCATAAGACTGCTCTGGTGTGGCAAATTTGACCATTTCAACCTTGTGGAATTGGTGGAGGCGGATCAGACCACGGGTGTCACGACCAGCAGAACCAGCTTCAGAACGGAAAGATGGACTCATAGCTGTGAAGTAGATTGGTAGGTCTTTTTCTTCCAAAATTTCGTTGCGGTAGTAGTTGGTCAATGGTACCTCCGCAGTTGGAATGAGGACATAGTTAGTGTCTGCCAACTCAAAGGTATCTTCCTTGAACTTAGGATATTGACCAGTACCAAACATAGAGTCGTGGTTGACCATGTAAGGCGTGATGATTTCTTGGTAGCCTTCTGCGATATGCTCGTCCAACATGAAGTTGTAGAGGGCACGTTCTAAGCGAGCACCCAAGTTCTTGTAGAAGAGGAAGCGTGCACCAGTTACTTTTGCGCCACGTTCCCAGTCCAGAATATCTAGGTCTTCGCCCAAATCCCAGTGAGCTTTTGGCTCGAAAGTGAATTCACGTGGAGTACCCCAACGACGAACTTCCACGTTCTCTTCTTCATCTGCACCAACAGGGACAGAATCGTGCGGCGTATTTGGAAGAACTGCAAGAATGGCATTTAGTTTTTCATCAATTTCCAAGAGTTCAGCATCCAAGTTTTTTACATCGGCAGACAGTTTTTGCATGGCAGCAATCTTGTCATCAGCATTTTCCTTGTTGCGTTTTGCTTGGGCAATCTCTGCTGAAACTGTGTTACGTTCAGCTTTTAATTCTTCTACAGTAACCAAGATTTCACGGCGTTTTTCATCCAATTCCTTGATGTTTGCCAAGGTTTCGGCAACCACACCACGAGTAGCTAATTTGGCAGCCACTCCGTCAAAATCTGTACGAATACGTTTGATATCTAGCATAGATGTCTCCTTTAGAATAAAAAACACAGAATGAGAGATGCTGGAGCGATATTTACCGCGGTTCCATCCAGCTTCACATTCTGTGCACTTGATTGTATGTTGATAATTTCATAACGGTAGAATTTCACAACTTTTTCCTATCTGCTCACAGCGACCGCAGACTTTCTGGAAGGAGCCAGATGCTACTTATCCGTTTCTACTACTATTATACTTGAATTTTTATTTTTTGGCAAATAGATTCGAAATTTTTCTGCCGATTGTTTGCATAAGAGTTGGTAATTTCACAACTTTTTCATTGCCGATATGCTCGCGGGCAATTTTAAGAATCTTACCAGAATCTTTAGATGCAAACAAGAATCGACTTTTCTCTGTATAAATTTCAAAATGACGGCTGATTGCTTTGCCAGAAACGTTTGCGCCAATGCTAGTCATTTCTGACCAAGGAATCTGGATATAGCGTTCAACGTTGCTATCTGGGTAGAATTCAAGTGCCTTGTCACCAATTAGAAATTTACCAACCTTGCCACCAAAGCCCATGTAGGAAACCCCTGTGGTTTGTAGTTCAACGTTTGTATTTTGTGATTGTGCCATAGTGCTCCCTTCCTAGATATTCATTATATCATAAAACCCCGCAAGAGCGGGGTCCTTGATTACATAATGTTGAAGAAACGAGCAAGAATACCTACGATGAAGAGACCGATAATCATTGTGATTGGTGTTACTTTCTTCTTAAGCAAGTGCATGCAGAGGAAAGTAAGGAGAAGTCCCATCAAACCAGGAATCAAGCTGTTCAACTGACCTTGCAATGTTTGTGCTTGAGTTGGGTAAAGGCTAAGTCCGCTAAGGGCGTCACCCAAGATACCTTGAAGTTCAGTACCAGTTACAGTGCCTTCTGGGAAGACGATGTAAGCACCTTCTGACAATTGTTTTGCAGGAAGGTCAACGGTGAAGTTGATAGATACCCAACGTTGAACAAGAACGGCAAGGATGAACATACCAAGGATTGAAGCACCTTTAGTGATGTCTTGAAGGATACCACCAGACATGTCTTTAGTGATTTCGCTACCAGCCTTGTAACCAAATTCTTGTGTATACCATAGGAAGGCCATACGGATTGCGTTCCAACCAAGGAAGAAGATGATTGGTCCCATGATATTCCCAGATAGTGCAAGTGAAGCACCAAGAGCACCAAGGATTGGACGAACAGTAAACCAGAAGACTGGGTCACCGATACCAGCAAGAGGTCCCATCATACCGATTTTCACACCTTGGATAGCTGTGTCATCGATTTCAGCACCATTAGCACGCTCTTCTTCAAGGGCAAGAGTTACACCAAGGATTGGTGAAGCAACGTATGGGTGTGTGTTGAAGAATTCCAAGTGGCGCTCAAGAGCAGCAGCTTGATCTTCTTTTTTAGTGTAAAGTTTTTTGATAGCTGGGATCATTGCATAAGCCCAACCTAAGTTTTGCATACGCTCATAGTTCCATGAACCTTGAAGGAAGGTTGAACGCCACCAAACTTTTTTACGATCGCTTACGGAAAGTTGAATTTTTTCTGACATGATGAATCTCCCTTCTCTTAGTAGTCTTCAAGGATGTCGCCGATTGGGTCGTTAGATGAAGCACCACCGTTACCTGATCCGCCTTGTTTTGACAAGTTGAGGTAGATAAGCGCGATTGCAACACCGATAACACCAAGTGCGATAAGTGTCAATTGGCTGATAGCAGCAAAGGCAAAACCAAGTGCGAAGAATGGCCATACTTCACGAGTTGCCATCATGTTGATAACCATAGCGTAACCTACGGCAACAACCATACCACCGCCGACAGCCATACCGCCTGACAACCAAGCTGGCATAGACTCAAGAACTGCTTGAACTGCCTCAGCTGGAATTGCTAGAAGAAGAGCTGCAGGAACTGCGATACGCAAACCTTGAAGGAGAAGAGCAAACAAGTGGTAACGTTCTACAGCAGCGAAGTTTGCATCTTTAGCAGCGTTGTCAGCACCGTGTACAAGACCGACTGAGATAGTACGAACGATCATTGTAAGGAAAAGACCAGCTACGGCAAGAGGGATAGCAGTTGTTGTTGCAACGGCAATACCTTCAGTTGAGAAGTCGCCACCTTTGATCATGATGATTGCAGCAGCTACAGAAGCAAGAGCAGCGTCAGGAGCAACAGCTGCACCGATGTTTGCCCAACCAAGTGCAATCATTTGTAGAGAACCACCAAGCATAACACCTGCAGCCAAGTTACCAGTCACAAGACCGATAAGGGTACAAGCTACCAATGGTTGATGGAATTGGAATTCGTCAAGGATACCTTCAAGACCAGCGAAGAAGGCAACGATGACAACGAGAATTGCAGAAATAAGTGTAATATCTGACATGTTGTAATCCTTTCTATACTAACAGATCGATTTATTGAACGTTTGCCTTGTTGATAAGTTCAAACAAGTCTTTCTTCGAATCGTTTGGTACTTTACGCACATCAAATTCAACGCCAAGGTCACGCAATTTTTCAAAGGTTGCAACGTCATCTTTGTCCATTGACAATACGTTGTTAACCATTGTTTTACCAGTTGAGTGAGCCATAGAACCAACGTTCAATTCTTTGATTTCAACACCACCTTCAATTGCTTCAAGAGCTTCTTGAGGAGTTTCGAAAAGAATCAAGGCGTGAGTGTTACCGAATCGAGGGTCTTTAGAAACCTCAATCAATTTCTTGATTGGGACAACGTTCGCTTTTACGTTACCAGGTGCAGCTTGTTTGATGAGTTGTTTACGCAATTCATCTTTGGCAACTGTATCTGATGCAACGATGATACGATCTGCTTTGGAAGCAGGAGTCCAACCAGTCGCCACTTGACCGTGCAAGAGACGAGTGTCGATACGGGCTAAGTTGATTTTCAACTTGCCATCACCGATAACAGTACCTGGAGGGATAGCACCTTGTAGTGCAACAGGAGCAGCATCGGCAACAGGAGTAGCTTCAGCTGGTTGAAGTTCTTCTGGAAGAACTTTGATACCATCTTTGGCTTCCTTGATAATGTTTGCCGCAACTTCTTCCACGCCAGCAGCAGCGTTAATCATACGCTCTGTGTAAGCTTGGATAAGCATTGGCAAGTTTAGACCGGTGATGATAGCAAACTTACGATCTGGATTTTCACCAGCTACGCGACTTGCTTGGTTGAATGGTGAACCACTCCAAAGGTCAGCCAAAACCAAAACTTCATCATCGGCATCGAATGCGTCCACGGCAGCATTTAGCTTAGCGTATAAATCATCTGGACCTTCACTTGGCATAAAAGTAACAACTTGTACTTTTTCTTGTTCGCCAAAGATCATTGAACCTGACTGATGAATACCAGCAGCAAATTCGCCATGACTTGCAATAATGATTCCAATACTCATTATTGATCCTCCTAAATTTTTTCTAGTTCCTTTGAAATGTAAAACTATGAATAGGCTTACATTTTTTGAACTTGTCTATTATAAAACGTTTTCAGTGTATTTGTCAAGAGGAATTATGTTAATAGTGCAAAATATTTCCGAAATTTTTCATAAGTTGGTTTCAAAAAAGTGATAAAAATATGCAACGAATATGACAAAAACCTGACAGTTTATCAGGTTTTTGATGCCTATAAAAATAGGTTTTCTAGTTCACGTGCGACACCATCTTCAAAATTAGCAAATGCTGTCAATCTGTCGGCATGTGGACGAAGTGTATCGCTACAATTTTTCATGGCATAGGCTGTTCCTGCTAGGTCTAGCATCTCAACATCGTTGTGCTCATCTCCGAAGGCAATTAAGTCGCTAGGAGTGGCTTGGTAGAGGTTAAGAACATAGCTCAGAGCGGTTGCCTTATTGACACCTTTTGCACAAGTTTCGAGGATATTTAATGGTCCTCCCCACGTATTGATTTCTAATTCATCTTTGAAATAGGCATTCATTTCTTTTGCAAGTTCATACTTATCAGTTGCACGAGTCTGCATAAGGATGGAATGAGGATCACTAGTGATTAATTCAGGTTTGATGAGTGTATCTGGAGTAATCTGTTCAACCCCCATCAGAGCAGGATCAATCTTATCTAAGTTCTTTTGAGTGATGTAGAATTTATTCTTGTATTCACCAGCAATAAAATCTGCCTCGAATGTTTCTTCTTCTTTTAGAAATTCGAGTAGGTATTTTTTGTCGATTAAAATATTTTGTTCCCATTGCCATTTCTTTCCAGGGATGTGAACTAAAGAACCGTTGAAATTAATCATTGGAGTATCCAGTTCTAGTTGTTGGTAAAATTTTTCAGCCATTCGATAGGGGCGACCTGTGGCGATAAGAACGGTGTGTCCTGCTTGGCGGACCTTCTTTATAGTTGAGATGGTATAATCAGATAATTGGCTATCATTATTGAGCAATGTGCCGTCCAAATCGAAAGCTATGATTTTTTTCTTCATATTTAATAGCATTCCTTTCTAGAGTTGTTATACTAGTTTTAATAGTGAATAATGTTTAGCTAGTAGCTAGATTGCTGAGAAATTATTTTATGTGTCAAAGAATAGTACTTGTAGGTAACCATATCTTGAACTAATAATTTCCAGTATAACAAAAGGAGATAATAAAAGCAAAGAAGCAAGTAAATTTATATAGATTTTTTTGCAAGTTTGTAATGTTCGGTAATTACGAATATTCCGAGTTGTAAATTAATAAAATAACGTTTTCAAGATTAAAAAACTTGAAATTGGAATGTTTTTTGATTATAATGTTTTTATCGTTCGTAAATTAAAAGGAGAAATGAAAAAATGGATCAATTTTTTAAATTGAAAGAACATGGAACGACTGTTTCTACAGAAATTATGGCAGGACTTACGACTTTCTTTGCCATGTCATATATCTTGTTTGTTAACCCTAGTGTGTTAAGCGTTGCTGGAATGCCAACACAGGCTGTTTTCTTGGCTACAATAATTGCCAGTGCAGTTTCAACGCTTGTTATGGGATTATTTGCTAACGTACCTTACGCCTTGGCACCAGGTATGGGGTTGAATGCCTTCTTTACTTATACAGTGGTTATTGGTCTTGGTTTTACTTGGCAAGAAGCTTTGGCAATGGTTTTCCTCTGCGGTTTGTTTAACGTTTTTATCACAGTTACAAAGGTTCGTAAGAGTATTATCAAGGCGATTCCAGTTAGTTTACAACATGCCATCGGTGGAGGTATCGGGGTTTTCGTTGCCTATCTTGGTTTTAAAAACTCTAATTTAATCACCTTCTTGACATCTGGTTCAGATATTATTACTGTAAATGGTGTTGCTCCGGCAGATGCAACAGCAGAAACATTCTCAAACGGTGTTTTCTCAGTTTTTGCTGGTGGTGGTGTCGTACCTGGTATTTCAACCTTTACTGATCCAAGTGTTCTCTTGACAGTGTTCGGTCTCCTCTTGACAGCTGTTTTGGTTATTAAGAACGTGCGTGGAGCAATTTTGATTGGTATTATTGCAACGACTTTAGCTGGAATTCCAGCAGGTGTTGTGGATCTGTCTACAATCGATTTTGCAAACAACAATATCGGTACAGCCTTTGCGGAGCTTGGTACAACTTTCCTAGCGGCTTTTGATGGTTTATCTTCGCTCTTTGCAGACTCAAGCCGTCTACCACTTGTTTTGATGACTATCTTTGCATTCAGCTTGTCAGATACCTTTGACACACTTGGTACCTTTATCGGTACAGGTCGTAAGACTGGTATTTTCTCAGAAGAAGATGAAAAAGCTCTCGAAAATGGTACAGGTTTTAACTCTAAGATGGACAAGGCGCTCTTTGCAGATGCGATTGGTACCTCTATCGGTGCACTATTTGGTACTTCAAATACAACGACATATGTTGAATCGGCTGCAGGTATCTCTGCAGGTGGTCGTACTGGTCTGACAGCTGTTACAACAGCGGTTCTCTTCCTTCTTTCAATTCTTATCTTGCCATTTATCGGTATTGTACCAGCAGCGGCAACTGCTCCAGCTTTGATTATCGTCGGTGTCATGATGGTTTCATCATTCCTAGATGTGGATTGGAGCCAGTTTGAAGACGCTCTTCCAGCCTTCTTTGCGGCCTTCTTCATGGCGCTTTGCTTCTCTATCTCTTACGGTATTGCAGCAGCCTTTATCTTCTATTGCTTGGTAAAAGTTTCTACAGGTAAGGCTAAAGAAATTCATCCAATCCTTTGGGGTGCCACAGCTCTATTTATTCTGAATTTCATTATTCTAGCCATCTTGTAATCTGTTTATTATCCTTGAACTGATCTTTATTTGAAGGTCAGTTTTTTTATTTACGATTAAAATATATGGGAATCAATGTGATTTATTCAGCATAATGCTGTATTGAATATTGTAAATTGAAAACGGATGGAGTCTATTTTTCTATTTCGTCGCTTCTCTGTCTCCTCTTAGTGTCATTTTTACTCCTTGTGACTGTATTTTAAATGGCTGTTCGTTATTGTAAGCAAGATGTCACATACCTAGACATCTGCTGGATTAATGTCATGATGGGGTGAAAAATTTATCATGTAGTCTTTGGGAGTCACAGGGCATAGAATAACCCCTGAGCTTGGGCTCAGGGGAGTTTTCTAACTATAATGTTTGAATAGCGAATGAGTTGCTTGATGGATGGTGCGGGCCGTTTCGGCATTGTTCATAGTGTAGAGATGGATACCAGCCACATCATTGGTCACTAAGTCAACAATTTGATCTACAGCATAGGCCAGACCTGCTGCCCGAAGAGATTCAGGATTGTGCTCGTATTTTTCCAAGATGGCCTTGAATTTACGAGGGAGGCGGATATTCTCACAGGTTTTCAAGAGTCGAAGTGCCTGATTCCTGTTGATGATAGGCATAATACCTGCGATAATAGGCACTTCGATGTCTGCTAGAGAACATTTCTCCTGAAAGTTATAAAATGCTTCGTTATCGAAGAAGAGTTGAGTTACCAAGGTTGAGCAACCGGCATCAACTTTCTTTTTCAAATTTTTGATGTCTGAGACAGAATTTGGTGATTCTGGATGTACTTCTGGATAACAGGCTCCAATAATGTCAAAATGTGGAGCTTCTTCCTTGATAAAGGAAATCAAGTCAGTTGCATACTGGAAGTCCTCTTTAGGGGAAAGACCTTCAATGATATCGCCACGAAGTGCTAAAATCTGATGCACACCAATTTCATCGAGAGAATGAAGAACGGATCGGACCTTTTCTTTTGTCAAGTAAGCAGCTGGCAAATGTGCGATAGTTGGAATATGCAATTCATTGCGAACATGGTTAGCCAACTTGACAGTAGTCTCTTCTACGTTCAAATTGTTATTGCTGCATGTAACACTGATAAAATGAGGGGCCAAACCTTGCATCTCATCGAGAGTTTGGATAATCTTTTCATTGCCTACTGCTGGTTTTGGAGGAAAAATTTCAAATGAGAGACTTGGGGTTTGACCGATCATAAATTAGAGTTCCTTTCTGGCTGTCTTAGCTGCTTGAGTCAAGTGGATAAGACTAGCTTTTGTTTCTGATTCGCCACGAGTCTTGAGTCCGCAGTCTGGGTTAATCCAAACTTTTTCTTTCGGTACTTTAGCAAGGATGGCTTGGATTGTGTGTGCAATTTCATCAACGGCAGGGACACGTGGAGAGTGGATGTCATAGACACCAGGACCTACCTGAGTTTGGAAGTTTTTAGCCTTGAGTTCATCTAGAATAACAAGATTTGAACGGCTGGCTTCAAAGGAGATAACGTCCGCATCCATATTGTCGATGGCAGGAATGATGTCAGTAAATTCGCTATAGCACATGTGAGTGTGAATTTGTGTATCTGGTGCAACAGTTGAGTGTACTAAACGGAAGGCAGGGATTGCCCAATCAAGATACTCGCTGTACCAGTCGCTACGACGGAGTGGTAGTTTTTCACGAAGGGCTGCTTCGTCGATTTGGATAATCTTAATTCCAGCTGCTTCAAGGTCGAGAACTTCTTCCTTAATCGCAAGGGCGATTTGAAGGGTTGATTCCTTGATAGAAATGTCTTCACGTGGGAAAGACCAGTTGAGGATGGTTACAGGACCTGTCAACATACCTTTGACTGGTTTGTTGGTACGGCTTTGAGCATAGCTAGACCATTTAACAGTAATTGGGTTCAAGCGTGTTACATCACCCCAGATGATTGGTGGTTTAACTCCACGCATACCGTAGGATTGTACCCAACCGTTTTTACTGAAGAGGTAACCAGACAGGTTTTCGCCGAAGTATTCTACCATGTCGTTTCGTTCAAACTCACCGTGAACTAAGACGTCGAAGTCAACTTCTTCTTGCCATGCAATCCACTCATCTGTTTGAGTTTTGACAAATGCATCGTATTCTTCTTCTGAGATATTTCCTTTACGGAAAGCTAAGCGTGTGCTACGGACTTCCTTGGTTTGAGGGAAAGAGCCAATCGTTGTTGTTGGAAGAAGTGGTAAGTTTAGCTTCTCGCGTTGAATGGCTTCACGCTCTGCAAAGACTGGTAGGCGTGTATAGTCAGCGTCTGTCAGTCCTGCAAGACGGTCTGCAAGGGCTGCATCACGACCAACACGCTCAAGGGCAAAGAGTTCCTTGTTAGCTGTGAGAGCAACTTCGCCTTGACCGTTGCGGATGGCATCCAAATCACGCAATTCGCTCAGTTTTTCAACTGCAAAGGCAAAGTGGTTGAGGATAGCTGGTTCAAATTCTTCATTAGCAGTTGTGAAAGGTACATGAAGAAGGGAGCAAGAAGTTGTTATAACGACATTTTCAGCTGGAATAGCATCCAAAACAGCCAGGCTCTTTTCGTAGTTGTTGCGCCAGATATTTTTACCGTTGACGATACCAGCGTAGAGGGTCTTGTCAGCTGGGAAACCAGTTGCAACAAGTGCGGCAGTTTTCTTACCTTCTACAAAGTCAAGACCGATGGCATCAACTGGTAGACTGGTCAATTCTGTGTAAATATCACGAACATCACCGAAGTAGGTTTGGATGAGAACTTGCAAACCTTTCTTATCTGCCAAGAGTGTTTGGTAGATACGTAGGAAAAGGGCTTTTTCTTCAGCAGTCAAATCCTTGACCAAGCTCGGTTCGTCCAGCTGGATTTTTTCAGCACCAAGCTCTGCCAATTTCTCAAAGACTTGTCCGTAGGCTGTAACTAAGCTATCAGCGAAATCAGTAGCAGTTAAACCTTCTTCAAAATCAGTTAATTGTAAGAGTGTGAATGGACCAATCAAAACTGGACGAGTTGTGATACCCAAGTTCTTTGCTTCTTGGAATTCATCGAAAATCTTATGACCGGCTAGTTTGATTTCTGTATCTTTTTCAATAGCTGGAACGATATAGTGGTAGTTGGTGTTGAACCATTTTTTCATCGGTCTAGCACGAACGTCCCCTTTTTCTCCTTGATAACCACGTGCAAGAGCGAAGTATTTTTCAAGGTCAGTCAAGTCAAGGTTCTGTACTGCTTTAGGTACGATGTTGAAGAGAACAGCTGCATCCAAAACATTGTCATAGTGGGAGAAGTCGTTGCTTGGGATTTCAGTAATGCCTGCTTCTTTAACAATATTCCAGTGCTTAGCACGTAGATCTTTAGCTGCTTCCAAAAGCTCTTCTTGTGGAATTTCATTTCTAAAGTATTTTTCAGTGATAAATTTTAACTCACGGTGTTCTCCGATACGTGGGAAGCCGATAATAGTAGTAGTCATGTTTTTTCCTCCAAAATATTTCTATGCCCCTATCCTAACAGAAAAAACGACTCTTGTATAATTGTAAAAAATTAGAGGGAGTTATAACTTTTGACTATAACAGATTGAAAGAGAGCTACTTTTTTGATATTTCTTCTATATAAAAGCTTGAAAAAACGCCTGTTTATCAAGCTTGACTTTTTTATGCTGGCTCCAGTATAGTTTTTTACTAAGTGTGGTATAGATTTTATCTATGAAACTGCTAAAGGCAAACTCTTGTTTGCGAGCAATTGTTTATAGGTAGTTCTGATGGTTATTCCTATGGGAACCCCTGACTTAGCCAAGGACTATATCAACATGATTGATAAGTTGATTTTATCAGGCGGTCAGCATGTAGACCCAAGTCTATACGGTCAAGAGCGCTTGATTGATAGTAATGATTACCTCTTGGAACGGGATGAATTTGAATTGGCTTTGATTGAGGAAGCTCTTCGTCAGGGAAAACCAATTTTTGCAGTCTGCCGAGGGATGCAGTTGTTGAATGTTGCTCTAGGCGGAAGCTTGGAACAAGAGGTGGCTCATCATTGGCAAGATGGTATTGCGGGGACATCTCATCGTTTACAAGTGAAACCTAAAAGCCGAATCGGTCAACTGTTTGCCCAAGGGAGCCCTATTAATTCCTTCCATCAGCAACGAATCAAAGAATTGGCTCCAGGACTGGTGGCGACAGGTTTGGATCCTAGAGATGGTACGATAGAAGCTTATGAAAGTAGGGGGAACCAAGCTTTGTTTGGTATCCAATGGCATCCAGAATTTTTGTACAATGATTGTAAGCAACATCGAGACCTGTTTCAGTATTTAGTAGATATATTTTAAGAGGGGTATCCCTCTTTTCATTATCAATGCTTATAATTGCAAGGGTATTTGTTATAACGAAAAGTTATAACTTTCTATAAAAAAAGTCAATTAGTCAGAAAGAAAATTCTGTGTTAAGATAGATACAGTTCTAATTTAAGGAGATCATTTTATGAAATTAAAAAAATTGTTTAGTTTGGCAGCAGCTGCTTTATCAGTAGGTGTACTTGCTGCATGTGGTAACTCTTCTTCAAGTTCAGATTCATCTGCAACAACTGTTCGAGTAGGTGTGATGAGCTTGAGTGAGTCGGAAGAAGCTCGTTGGGATAAAGTTCAAAAAATTCTTGGGGACGAAGTGAAGTTGGAATTCACTCAATTTACAGACTACTCACAGCCAAACAAGGCAGTTGCTGAAAATGAAGTAGACATCAACGCATTCCAGCACTACAACTTCTTGAATAACTGGAATCAAGAAAATGGTGAAGACTTGGTTGCTATTGCGGATACATATATCGCACCAATCCGTCTTTACTCAGGTACAGCTGATGGAAAAAACAAGTACACTAAAGTGGAAGAAATTCCAGATGGTGCAGAAATTGCGGTTCCAAACGACCCAACAAACGAAAGTCGTGCTCTTTACCTTCTTCAAGCAGCTGGCTTGATCAAGGTTGGTGTATCTGGTACAGAATTGGCAACTATTGCTGACATTACTGAAAACAAGAAAAACTTGAAGATCACTGAGTTGGATGCAAGTCAAACAGCAAGCTCACTTAGCTCAGTTGATGCAGCAGTTGTAAACAACACATTTGTGTTGGAAGCTGGTTTGGATTACAAAAATGCCCTTTACAAAGAGCAAAAAGATGAAAATTCAAAACAGTGGTACAACTTGATTGCAGCTCGTAGTGATTGGGAAAAATCAGAGCAAGCAGCAGCGATTAAGAAAATTATCGAAGCCTACCACACGGATGAAGTGAAAAAAGTTATTGAAGAGACTTCAGACGGTATGGATGAGCCAGTTTGGTAAAATGTAAATAGGTTGAGGACTGGGCAGTGTTGTTCAGCCCTCTATCTGTTTTTATAGAGATAAGAAAAATCTCTTAACCAAAGTCAGAAATGTGGGAGAATATTTGATTTTGGTTAGTAGATTTAATTGGTTTTCATTGAGTATGAGGAGAAAGTATGGCAGATAGTAAAGTTCAAGCATTTGAAAATGATGCGATTATTCAAACTTATTTTGAAAAGTTGAAGGTCTTGATTTCAAAGAAATCTATTTTTGCTCAGCAGATTGGTTTGTTGGATGTGGCGACTTACTTGAAAGATATGTTTGAAGATGCTGGTGCAGAGGTTGTTTTAGACGACAGCTATGCCGCACCATTTGTCATGTCAACGTTTAAGGCTTCGGTGCCAGATGCGAAAACATTGATTTTCTACAATCATTATGATACAGTACCTGCAGATGCCGATCAGGTCTGGGAGAAGGGCAACCCCTTCGAATTGACCATTTCCGATGGCTATATCTATGGTCGTGGGGTGGACGATGACAAGGGCCATATCACAGCCCGTTTATCTGCCCTGAAAAAATATCAGGCTAGACAAGATGGTCAGCTCCCTGTTAATATCATCTTTATTATGGAGGGGGCAGAAGAGTCAGCCTCTGTCGACTTGGACAAATACCTTTCAAAATACAAGGAACACTTGATTGGTGCTGATTTGCTTGTCTGGGAGCAGGGGCATCGCAATAGCCTACATCAGCTAGAAATTGCTGGGGGAAATAAAGGAATTGTGACCTTCGATCTTCAGGTCAAATCAGCTGACTTGGATATTCATTCTTCCTATGGAGGTGTCATTGATTCGGCAAGCTGGTATTTATTATCAGCACTTCAATCCATGCGGGCTGCAGATGGGCAAATTCTGGTAGATGGCATTTACGATCAGGTTCAAGAGCCAAATGAGCGTGAATTGGCCTTAGTGGAAGAATTTGCACTGGCTACCAGTCAGTCTATGACGGATATTTATGGACTAACCCTTCCAACCTTGGTAGAAGATCGTCGTGAGTTTTTGAAGCGTTTGTATTTTGAGCCATCGATTACCATTGAAGGCTTGTCAACTGGCTATCTTGGTCAAGGTGTCAAGACCATCATACCAGCTCAGGCTTCTGCTAAGATGGAAGTCCGTCTGGTACCTGGGTTGGAGCCGCATGATGTATTAGATAAGATTCGACAGCATTTGGACAAACATGGTTTTGACAAAGTTGAGGTTGTCTTCACTCTAGGAGAGATGAGCTACCGAAGTGATATGTCGCACCCTGCCATTGTCAATGTGATTGAATTGGCCAAAAAATTGACACCAGAAGGAGTTGCTGTCTTGCCGACGTCACCGGGGACAGGACCCATGCATACAGTCTTTCATGCTCTAGGTGTGCCGATTGCAGGATTTGGTCTAGGAAATGCCAACAGTCGCGACCATGCTGGTGATGAAAATGTCAGCATCGCTGACTACTATAGCCATGTTGAATTAGTAGAGGAGTTAATTGCAAGTTATGAGTAAGGAAATGATTAAGCTAGATAATATTGATGTAACTTTCCAGCAGAAAAAACGTACGATCGAAGCGGTAAAGGATGTGACCATCCATATCAATCAAGGGGATATTTACGGTATCGTAGGGTATTCTGGAGCAGGGAAATCTACCCTTGTTCGAGTGATTAATTTATTGCAGGTGCCGTCTGCGGGTAAGATTACCATTGATGAGGATGTAATTTACGAGGGAGAAAAGGTCACACTTACCCCAGCTCAATTGCGGAGCAAACGCCGTGAAATCGGCATGATTTTCCAACATTTCAATCTGATGGCTCAAATGACGGCAGAAGAAAACGTCGCCTTTGCACTTAAGCATTCGGGTTTGAGCAAGGAAGAGAAGAAAGAAAAAGTTGCTAAGTTGTTGGACTTGGTTGGGCTCTCTGACCGTGCTGAAAACTATCCAGCTCAATTGTCTGGTGGTCAAAAGCAACGTGTTGCCATTGCCCGTGCCTTGGCCAATGACCCTAAAATCTTGATTTCTGATGAGTCTACTTCTGCCTTGGATCCGAAAACGACTAAGCAGATTTTGGCACTTTTGCAGGAATTGAATGAAAAATTGGGCTTGACCATTGTTATGATTACCCATGAAATGCAGATTGTAAAAGATATTTGTAACCGTGTGGCTGTTATGCAGGATGGTCACTTGATCGAAGAAGGTTCCGTTTTAGAAATCTTCTCTCATCCAAAAGAAGAATTGACACAGGACTTCATCAAAACAGCAACAGGAATTGATGAGGCCTTGGTGAAAATTTACCAGCAGGATATTGTTAAGAATTTGCCTGAGAATAGCATTTTAGTGCAACTCAAGTATGCTGGTTCCAACACGGATACGGCAATTGTCAATGATTTGTACAAATTCTATCAAGTATCTGCCAATATTTTGTATGGCAATATTGAGATTTTGGACCATACGCCAGTTGGTGAGATGGTAGTGATCTTATCAGGTGAACCTGGTCAGTTGCACCGTGCGATTGAGGCAGTGACGGAGGCGCGTGTGGAAGTGACGATTTTGAAAGGAGCAAACTAGATGTTAGAATGGATTCAAACGAATTTTCCAGATATTTATAAATTGGGCTGGGATGGTCAGACAGGTTGGTTAACACATTTTAATTTGACCCTCTATATGACCTTTGTTTCCTTTGCTTTTGGTGGCTTTATGGGCTTGGTTTCAGGTTTGTTCTTGGTATTGACTGGTCCTCGCGGTGTCATTGAAAATAGGACGGTTTACTGGATTTTGGATAAGGTAGCTTCTATCTTCCGTGCCATTCCTTTCATTATTTTGTTGGCGGCCATTGCTCCTTTGACAAAAATTATTGTTGGGAAAACGATTGGTACGGAGGCAGCCTTGGTGCCGCTTGCCCTTTCAGTCTTTCCCTTCTTTGCCCGTCAGGTTGAAGTGGTCTTGTCAGAATTGGACCGTGGTGTCATTGAGGCCGCACAGGCTTCAGGAGCGACGTTCTGGGATATTGTCCTTGTCTATCTGCGTGAGGGTCTGCCTGACTTGATTCGTGTGACGACCTTTGCCCTGGTTTCTTTGGTCGGCTATACTGCCATGGCAGGAGCTATCGGAGCAGGTGGTTTGGGACAGGTTGCGCTATCATACGGCTACCTACGGTATAATAATGATGTGACCTTTTTAGCAACCCTTTTGATTTTAGTTATCATCTTCGTAATCCAGTTTATTGGAGATTTCTTGACGAGAAAGATTAGTCATAGCTAACAGGAAGCCGTGTTTTTCAATTGTTGGATTGTCCTTGACTTTTTTAAAGCATTTTTATACAATATAATTAATTAAATAAACACTGCCACCGGGTAGTCATGCAACAGCATTTTATGAACGTTGTTAGGTCTTAGAAGATGTTCATAGGGTGCTGATTTTTGTATAAAAGGAGTGAGAATATGTCACAATTTGTTGTTGATTCATCTTTTTGGAGTCTATTTCCAGATGCAAAAATTGGAGTTCTATTATTGAAAGATTATAAAACGCCATCAGAATCACCAGAAGATTTAGTGAAACTACTGGAAGAAAGTAATGAAATTGCCCAGAAATTTCTTACAGAAGATACTTTTAGTGAAAATGAAGTCATCCAAGCGTATCGCCAAGCTTATCAAAAATTCAAAACAAAAAAAGGCGCGCGTTCTAGTATCGAAGCCCTTTTGAAACGTTCAACTAGTGACCGTCCAGTTTCGACAATCTCGCCCTTAGTGGACATTTATAATGCGGCGAGTTTACGTTTTGGTCTTCCATGTGGTGCTGAAGATTTAGATACATTTGTAGGCGATCTCCAACTAACGATCACTGAGGGTGGAGACGAATTCTATCTCATTGGTGATGAAAACAATAATCCAACTCTACCAGGTGAAGTTTGCTATAAGGATGATAAAGGAGCCGTTTGTCGCTGTTTCAATTGGCGCGATGGTGAGCGAACCATGATTACGGATGAGACAAAGAATGCTTTCTTGGTCATGGAGCTGGTCAATTCTGATAGAGTAGAAGATTTGGAAAATGCCCTTGATTTTATCAGTCAACACGCAGAAAAATTCTTGGGAGTAGTACCAGAAAAATATCTATTAGATTGCGATACGCCTGCAATAGCCTTGTAGGATTTGTCAGTGGGATTGTGTTCGGATAAATAGTGGTCTTTCTAGACAAATGCTGATTTTTCTGCTACAATACTAAGCATGAAAGAAGGTTGTTTCAAAAGCCTGTCTAGCGAGCTTGGGAGAGTGAAAGCCAAGCCAGTCTTGAAATAATTGGCGCTTTCCCAGTCGTGACCATGTCCGACTCAATCAGAATCATACAAATGAAGTAATAAATTAGGGTGGAACCGCGTTCTCAACGCCCCTATGTCTGTTGACAGGGGAAAAGAATGTGGTTCTTTTTGTCTGCCGACCGAGTATTTCTTATTTTTCATCTCAAGGTGAAAGACAGCTACTATAAAGAAAGGAGACAAATGTTCACCTTAGAAAATATCAATCGAGGTCATGAACAGTTTACTGGGCCTGATTTTCCCAAACTGATTGCCTATTTTAAGGGCTTGGGTATGGTGGAAAATACTGTGGATATCCAGTCTGGCCAGGTTATCTATCGCTCACAGACAGGTCAAACTCTGGAAAAGCAGGGCTACCAAGTAACGATACCTGTTACTGACCAAGCCAATCTGGACCAGTTTGTGACTATCTTACGCAATCATCAGGCTGGGCAAACAGATTTCCCTACCTTCTGCCAAGAAACAGCAGAAGCAGGCATTTACAAGTGGGTCATTGACCTAGCAGCCATGACCTGTTCCTATCTGGACAAGGCAGAGCAGGCTGTTTTTGTGGAAACCATACCGAGTGTGGAGAACTAGCAATTTTGAAATATAAATAGAAAGAAGGAAAAATATGTCAAAGAAACTTACATTTCAGGAAATCATTTTAACCTTACAACAATTTTGGAATGAGCAGGGCTGCTTGCTCATGCAGGCTTACGATACGGAAAAGGGTGCGGGTACCATGAGCCCCTACACTTTTTTGCGTGCTATCGGTCCTGAGCCGTGGAATGCGGCTTATGTGGAGCCAAGTCGTCGTCCTGCGGACGGTCGTTACGGGGAAAACCCAAACCGTCTCTATCAGCACCACCAATTCCAAGTGGTTATGAAACCGTCGCCTTCTAATATCCAAGAACTCTACTTGGAGTCTTTGGACCGTTTGGGCATCAATCCTTTGGAGCACGATATTCGTTTCGTTGAGGACAACTGGGAAAACCCGTCAACAGGTTCAGCAGGTCTGGGCTGGGAAGTTTGGTTGGACGGTATGGAAATCACGCAGTTTACCTACTTCCAACAAGTTGGTGGTTTGGCGACAGGTCCAGTCACAGCCGAAGTAACCTATGGTTTGGAGCGTTTGGCTTCCTATATCCAAGAAGTTGATTCCGTTTACGACATCGAGTGGGCAGACGGCGTTAAATATGGTGAAATCTTTATCCAGCCAGAATATGAGCATTCAAAATACTCCTTTGAAGTATCGGACCAGGATATGCTCCTTGAAAACTTTACTAAGTTTGAAAAAGAAGCAGAGCGGGCTTTGGAAGAGGGCTTGGTTCACCCAGCCTTTGACTATGTGCTCAAATGTTCTCATACCTTTAACCTACTAGATGCACGCGGTGCAGTGTCTGTAACCGAGCGTGCAGGTTACATTGCCCGTATCCGTAACCTTGCCCGTGTCGTTGCCAAAACCTTTGTGGCAGAGCGGAAGAAACTCGGCTTCCCACTTTTAGATGAAGCAACGCGAGTAGAATTGTTAGCTGAAAAGGTTGAATAATGTCTTTGAAATATGAAGAACCAGATATTTTAATTTCTTTAAGTTTAAAGGTAGATGAAGAAATTAAAATTGATTATCTTGTTAAACCTGAAGAATATCATAATAAGAGGATGAAACGTGCAATTCTGAGTCATTTGCTCAGCGGCTTGTTACCGGAAGATAAATTCAATAATATTTTACTATCGGTGGTGACTTCGTCCGATGACATGAAATTAGTAATCCTATCAATTTCATTTAACTCTTCACTAGTTGAGTTCCTTGATTCATCAGAACGACTTTTAAACTCTTTTAGAGATTCTGAAGGGAAGATTGTCCCATTGTGGAGTGCTGAAAAACATATTACATCTAAGTGTGTAGGAGTAAAAATTACAGAAAGTTAGAATAAGAAGGTATGAAAAAACTATTAATTGAACTTGGTTTGGAAGAAATTCCTGCCTACATCGTAACCCCAGCCATGCACCAGTTGCGTGACCGCATGGCGACCTTTTTGACAGACAATCGCTTGGCTTTTGACAGCATTGATATCTTTTCAACACCACGCCGTTTGGCTGTTCGTGTGCTTGGTTTGGCGGACCAGCAGACTGACTTGACCGAAGATTTCAAGGGTCCTGCTAAGAAGATTGCCTTGGACGCAGACGGAAACTTCACTAAGGCGGCAGAAGGCTTTGTCCGTGGCAAAGGCCTGACGACAGCGGACATCGAATTCCGCGAGATTAAGGGTGAAGAGTATGTCTATGTGACCAAACACGAAGCTGGTCAGCCAGCTGAGGCCGTCTTGGCGGGTATTCCAGAGGTCTTGAAGGCTATGACCTTCCCTGTCAGCATGAACTGGGCTTCCAACAAATTCGCCTACATCCGCCCTGTCCACACCTTGACCGTTCTCTTGGATGACGAGGCATTGGATATGGACTTCTTGGACATTTCGTCCGCTCGCATCAGCCGTGGTCATCGTTTCCTTGGAAATGAAACTGAGATTGCAAGTGCAGATTCTTACGAGGCTGACTTGCGAGCACAGTTTGTCATTACAGACCCCGCAGAGCGTCAAAATATGATTGTTGAGCAAATCAAGGCTATCGAGGACAAACACAATGTGACCGTTGAGATTGATGAGGACCTACTCAATGAAGTTCTCAACTTGGTCGAGTACCCAACTGCCTTTATGGGCTCCTTTGATACCAAGTACTTGGAAGTGCCAGAGGAAGTCTTGGTGACTTCTATGAAAAACCATCAACGTTACTTCGTGGTGCGTGATAAGGCTGGCAAACTCTTGCCAAACTTCATCTCCGTCCGCAATGGTAATGACCAGTATATTGATAATGTCATCAAAGGAAATGAAAAAGTTTTGGTGGCTCGTCTGGAAGACGGTGAGTTCTTCTGGCGTGAGGACCAAAAACTCAAGATTGCCGACTTGGTAGAACGCCTCAAAGTCGTGACCTTCCATGAGAAAATCGGCTCACTTTACGAGCATATGGAACGCACCAAAGTCATCGCAGAAAAACTGGCTGACTTGGCAGGTTTGTCTGCGGATGAAAAATCGGATGTGGCACGTGCGGCGGACATCTACAAGTTTGACCTCTTGACAGGTATGGTCGGCGAGTTTGACGAATTACAAGGGATCATGGGTGAGAAGTATGCCCTGCTTGCAGGGGAAAAACCTGCGGTGGCAACGGCAATCCGTGAACATTACTTGCCAAACTCAGCAGAAGGTGAATTACCTGAGAGCAAGGTCGGTGCGGTCTTGGCACTGGCTGACAAGTTTGATACCCTTCTCTCCTTCTTCTCAGTAGGTCTCATTCCTTCTGGCTCAAACGACCCTTACGCTCTGCGTCGTGCGACACAGGGTATCGTGCGGATCTTGGAAGCATTTGGTTGGGAAATTCCATTGGATCAGTTGATTGCGGAGCTCTACAGCTTGAACTTTGCTAGCTTGACCTATGACAACCAGCCAGCTGTGATGGACTTTATTCGTGCCCGTGTGGAGAAGATGATGGATAAGGCGATTCCGAAAGACATCCGTGAGGCTGTGCTTGCTAGCTCAACCTTTGTAGTCAGACTACAACTGGCAGCCAGCTCTGCTATTTTCCAAAAATCAAAAGAGGCTGACTACAAGGAAGCCGTGGAAAACTTGTCACGGGTCTTCAACTTGGCTGAAAAGGCGGAAGCGGCTGTCATTGACCAGGCCCTCTTCGAAAACGACCAGGAAAAAGCCCTTGCTGATGCAGTGACAGGCTTGGAGTTGACAGAAGACATGGCGGGCAACTTGGACAAGCTCTTTGCTCTTAGCCCAGTCATCGCGGCCTTCTTTGACAATACCATGGTTATGGCAGATGATGCGGCAATCAAAGCCAACCGCTTGGCCCTCTTGAAAGCCTTAGCGGATAAGGCTTCCGCAGTGGCCGTCTTCAATCTCTTGAATAGTAAGTAGGAGGTAGACATGGAACAAGCAAAAATCGATCGGATCAATGAATTGGCTAAAAAGAAAAAAGCTGGTACCTTGACACCAGAGGAAAAAGTTGAACAGGCTCAGCTCAGGGAAGAATATATTGAGGGGTATCGTCGAGCAATCCGTCATCATATTGAGGGGATTAAACTGGTTGATGAAGACGGTAACGATGTGACGCCAGAGAAACTCCGTCAAGTCCAACGTGAAAAGGGCTTGCATGGCCGTAGTTTGGATGATCCAAATTCCTAAGAATAAATGATAATAAACAAGGAAAGACTAGGTTTTCTAGTCTTTTTTTGATATACTATTAAAAAGGAGGTTTGCTATGTATAAAGTGTGGAATTGGTTGATCATAGGCATTTCAGTTCTTTGTGGTTTTGCGAGTGCCATGTACTCAACCTATGGAATGGCTCAACTTCTTCCAGAAAACCTTGCCTTTCATGGGGTGATAGTCCTTGGATTAGGTTACCTCTGGTTTCTAGGTAGTTTTTACCTGACCATTATTCTCCACGAACTAGGTCATGCCTTCTTTGGTTGGCTGACAGGCTTTGACTTGGTAGCGCTTGGCTTGGGCAATCACTTGTTGGTCAAGACTGACCAAGGATGGAAATGGAAGAAAACGGTGATTGTGCAAGGGGCAGCTGCTCAGTATATTGGAGTCAAAAGAGATGAGGATGATCCTCGGGCGATTCTGATGTTTGCAGGTGGCTTGATTGTCCATCTTAGTCTCATCCTTGTTTCTGTTTTGATTGGATTCTTGACAGGGCATTGGAGTCTGCCTCTATCGCAAATTCTCCTCAATCTATCCTTGTTTGTCCTCAATGCCAATCCTTCGGGTATGGTGGATGGTGCTAAGATAAAAGAATTGTGTACTCATCCAGAGTATAGCCGCTTGGTTTATCAAGCGCTTAGTCACACCTCTCAAATCATGGTTGATCCAACTGCAGCGAATTTAAGTGATTTTGTCATGAACCTGCCAATCTTGCCTGGTCATTTGCCACAGATTCACTATCTAAACTGGACGGAAGTGCTGATTTTTAAAGGGGAGTATCAAAAAGCCCAAGAACGCTTGGAAAAACTGATAGTGGCATCGGATAATGACTATATGGTGAAGCTGGCAAAACTTGTACTGTTGGAAGTCTATCTCTTGCAAGGCCTGGAGGAAGAGGCTAGAGCATTAGGGCAGGACAAGCAGGTCAAGGCTCTGTTCAAGTATCCTATGGGAAATTACCAGGTCATCGCGGCTCTCTACCACCAGCGAATTACGAAAGATAGCAAAGCCTTGAAAAAATCTCTGGCTCAGGCTAAAAAAATGCTGCCCAACAGCCCGCTTTTGGCTGATGAGCAGGATTATTATAGCAAACTCTTAGCAGAGATTGAGTTGGAAAGTAAACTATTATAGTAAAATATTTGCGACCGACATCAATAATATGTTAAAACATATTCGTAAATAAATGTATAAAAAAACTCTTTAGGAGGATTTGTCATGAAAAAACTGATGTACACCTTGTTGGTGCTTGCCTATGTTACGGTCGCTTATTTGTCGGTCTACGTCCTTCCTCACTATTATTGTGGTGCAATTATAGGGGCGGCAGGAGCCAGTCTTGGAGCTAGTTTCAAACAGTTCAAGGAAGTGCGAGCTTGTCCTGACCAACCCTTGTTAGCCTATTTTAAGTGGGATAAGAAAAAGACAAGTAGTTTGTTATTGTTCCTTCTTGGAATCATCCTTTTTGTTAGCCTTGTGCTGGAATTTAATTGGCAATATGGCATAGCTTTTGTAGTGGCGATCAGCTATGCTACGTTTTGGAATCTCCTTCATATCCAATTCCTACGAAAATATTATTTTGGGAGTGGGAAAGAACTCGACTAGTCTAAAAAAGAGTTCGTCTTCACACCCCCGCACAGTTGATTAGGTCAGATTTGGAGTGTGAAACACGAACAAATCTGCCAATCAACCACTGCGCTGAGATGTTGACACGAACTCTGAGAAGTGTGCTGGGCTTGAGCCCAGCGTTTTCTTTATATACTTTGTCCAGCTTTTAATTTTTTCATAAAGATGATGGAACTTGGAATCAGGACAATGATACTGCCGATCCAGGCGGCGGGGTTAGCGGCGGCGGTCCCATAAAAACCGAAATACTGCATGCCGATGATGGCGACTGCTGCTCGGAAAATCAATTCCCCAAAGCCTGCTAGTGTTGGGATAAAGCCCTTGCCAAGTCCCTGAATAAAGCTACGGAGAATAAAGAGGGAGGCAACAATCCAGTAACAAGAGCCGTTAATGATGTAGTAAACAAGAGCCAAGTCCAGCACTGTTTGACTGGCATTTGGTAGAAATAGACCAGAAAAGAAACGATTGCCCAAGATGAGAATGACCGCAAATACAATGGCCCAAACAATGCTGAGGAGTAATGAGTGGCGCACCCCTTCTCGAATACGGTCATAGAGTTTGGCACCGTAGTTCTGAGCAGTAAAGGTTGCGATAGCCAAGCCCAGATTAACCATGGGTAGCATAGCCAACTGGTCAGTACGAAGGGCAATGGCCTGGGCGGCGATGGCGTCTGTTCCTAGTTGGTTGACCATAAACTGCAAGGTCATGGCTCCGATGGCGATAATACTGGCTTGAAATCCTATTGGAAAAGCAAGCTGGGCATGTTTCTTGAGATTATCCCTATCCAATTTTAAATCAGCTAGTCCAATATGATAGTGAGGTACCTTGTGGATAATGTAAAAAATAAGAAAGAGGACCGAACAGGCTTGGGCAAGGATAGTTGCAAAGCCAGCTCCGAAAACGCCCCAGTTCATAACTAAGATAAAGAAAAAATCCAGACCAATATTGATAAAACAAGCGATAATTAGAGCAAGTAGAGGTGTTTTAGAGTTTCCGAGACTGCGTAGGGCTGAAGATAGGAAATTATAAAAAATAGTAAAAGTCAATCCTCCAAACATGGCCGTTAGAAAGGCATGGGAGTGGTCAATGATACTCACAGGCGTTTGCATTAAGACCAAGATAGGTTTCAAAAATGCTAAGGCTGAGACTGTTAGTAAAAGGCTGATGAGGGAAGCGTAGAAGAGTCCGTGGACAAACGATTTTTTAAGCCCCTCTAAGTCGCCAGCTCCAAAGCGTTGGGCAGAAATAATGGTTAATCCATTGGTGACACCTTGGGCAAAGCCGATGATTAAAAAAATCAGGCTGGCTGTTGAACCGACACTTGCAAAGGCATCCTTTCCCAAAGTATGCCCCACAATCATGGAATCAGCAAAATTATAGGCCAGTTGAAAAAAAGATCCAATCAACAAGGGAATAGCGAATTGTAAGATGACCGCAATCGGCTTTCCTTTGGTTAAATCATTCATAACGTCTCCTTTTGACAGATGATAAGCCCACTAGATAAATGATAGTCTAGTAGGCTTTCTAGGGATAAAATATTTCTCCTGAAAACGGAGTATAGGGCGTAAATTTGTTATTTAATTTGTCAGCTCTTCAAAATGATCGACAGTGTTATGGTCTGTTACTGCTAAGATGAGTTCGTCAGATTTGAAGACATAGTCAGGAGTCAGTTGGATGTTTAATTCCTGATTTTCGCCACTTCGGTAACCGATGATATTGAGTTTATAATGTTGGCGGAGTTTTAATTCGCCGAGTGTTTTGCCAATCCATTTTACTGGCGGGTGAAACTCGACAATGGAAACATTGCCTTCGAGCTCAAAGAGGCTGGTTGTGTCGCGGTGGAGTAATTGTTTTGCTAGGGAAATACCAGTTTCGCGTTCGGGAGAAATAACCTTGTCGGCACCAACACGAAGAAGGACTTCTTTCGCAGTTGTTCCTTTGACTTTGGCAATGACCATAGGAACGCCTAGGACCTTGCTATGCATAACAGCAAGAACACTGGATTCCAAGTTTTCGCCAGTAGCTACAACAACAGCATCGCAGTTACCGATTCCTGCTGCACGTAGGAGCGAGCGATCGGTGATGTCTCCGACAATACCGCGCGTGAGAATAGGTTCTAGATGATTGATACGTTGCTCATGATTATCGATAGCAATGATATTGCAATCGTAATTGTGTAATGTTTTTGCAATGGTAGTACCAAAAACTCCCAGACCGAGAATTCCGATAGTATAGTTTGGCATGATTTCTCCTTTTAGACAAGCATAGATGATTTTGCGTATTGAAGACTTTCGGTTTTAGATAATTTTCGAACAGAAAGGCTTGCGAGAATAGAAAGTGGACCGATACGGCCGAAGAACATGAGTGCCATAATGACTGCTTGACCGGCCATGGTTAGACTTGGAGTCAGATTGGCCGTAACACCTACAGTGGCTAGTGCTGACATGACCTCGAACATTAAAAATAGAAGTGGTTGTCGGTCATCTGTTAGGGCAAGTGCGAAGAGCCCTATGATGAACATGAGAAGGAAGACTGAGAATGTCGCAAAAGCTTTGCGGATGCTGAGGTTATCGATGGTTCGTCCCATAAAGTTGGTATGAGGGAGACCGAGAATCTCGCTACGAGCATAGAGCACTAAGGTTAGGAAGGCGGTTATTTTAATACCGCCGGCTGTTCCACCTGGGGCTCCGCCAAGCATCATCTGAAAGATATAGAGCAAGAGGGTGATCGGTTCAGCCTTCGTGTAGTCGATACTGGCAAAACCAGCGGTTCGCATGGTGACCGTCTGGAAAAAGCTGGCTAATAATTTATGGCCAAATGATAGTTGCCCGATAGTAGAAGGGTTGTTCCATTCGGTGAGTAAGGTTGTCAGAGTTCCGAGGGTCAGTATAATGGCTGTTAGGCCTAGAACAATCTTTGTATGGAACCCTAGTTTTCGTAGGCTACGTTTTTGCCCGATTTGTGTTTGAAGGTCAAACCAAACCGAGAATCCAAGACCTCCCATAATAATGAGACTGGCTAATGTTAGGTTAATCAGAGGATTATCCACATAGCGCATGATGCTAGTTGCACCAAAATTATCAAAACCAGCATTACAAAAGGCTGAAATAGCTACGAAAATCGAGGTGAATAAACCTCTCGCCCATCCAAATTCAGGTACAAAATGGAAGGAAAGTAAGAGGGCTCCAAAGGCTTCGACCGCCAAGGTAAAACCAAAAGCTGATTTGAGGAAGCTACGAAAATATTTTGTGTCAGATCGGTTTAGAGCCTCTTGTAAGGTTGCCATATTGATGAAATTCATTTTACGGCCACCGCGTAAAGCGAAGAGACCGATGAATCCTATCAAGCTCAAACCACCAATTTGGATTAGCATCATACAGATAATCTGTCCAAAAGTAGAATAGGTTTCAGCAACGGCTTTGGTAAATAGCCCTGTTACACAAACCATGGAGACAGATGTGAAGAGATGATCCCAATAACTTGCTGTAGAGGTGCTAATTTGTGAGATGGGAAGACTTAGTAAAATTGATCCAGTCAGAATCACGAATAAGAAGCTGATAATGATTCGCTGACTGGGGGAAAGTTTGATCCTAAATGGTGACATAATTCTACCTTTGCTCAAAAAATAAAAGATGAAGATATTGTAGCACAAAAGAAAGAAAATGTACGACTAAAACACGCAAAGAACCTGATTTTTTCTCTTCTTGAAAGTTTCATTATTTTTTATTACCATGGATTTTATAAGTGGTGTTTATATGAGGTGGCTTAGGTGGCTCATTTTATTTGTGACAACGGGATTATGGGGAAATTATTATGGGCAATGAAAAAGTAGTGCGGACCATAAAAAGAATCTCCTTAGTTGACCTAGGGAGATTTATTTCCATTCTGCTAAGACTTGTTGATGATAGTGACGTAAAGGTCCGACCTTTTGGAGGAGGTAGGTAGCAGCCAGTCCGACCAATAAGCCTGATAAAATTCCTGTAAAAGCGAGGATTGGCAGGTAGTTTAGTACATAGAAAGACCGGGCAATGGTAGCAAAAACAAGAAGCTGACCAAGATTGTGCAACATCCCGCCCAGAATAGAAATTCCAATAGGACTGACACGGTTTGGACCGAGCTGCTTGGCAGAGAGCATTCCTATATAGCTCAAAGTAGTTCCGGCAAAGCCATAGAGGAAGGTTGAAAAGGTGCCTCCCAGAAAGGTTGAGATGAGCAAGCGTAGTGCGACAACCTTTAGGCTATCCTTTGTAGGGAGGGTAAAAATAGCAATTAAGCTAATCAAATTTCCCAGTCCTAGCTTGGCACCTGGAGCAAAAGCAAATGGGGGGGCGATGAGTCGTTCAATCAAAGAAATGACAACTGCCTGAGCTGCCAGCATCGTAATAAAGTTAAGTGTTTGACGTTTAGAATTCATGGTGTAGAGAAAAAACTCTTTCTAGTCGATTATCTATTTTACTATCATACTTGTTTTTGTTCACTATGGCAAGTTTTGTTTGTTGTATATTACTAATTATTGAAATTCGCTTGTCAACTATCTTGGAATGCGGTATAATGAAAACATGTAATTTGTTTTGATTTTCACAAGGAGGAAACATTGTGACGAAAAATATTGTGATTGTCGGTGCTGGTTATGCGGGGATTGCAGCAGCTCGATTGCTAGGAAAAACCTTTAAAAAGGATCAAGATGTAACAGTTACCTTGATTGATAAGAACTCTTTCCATACCTATATGACAGAGTTGCATGAAGTTGCGGCAGGGCGTGTAGAAGCCAATGCAATCAAGTATGACCTTCAACGTATCTTCAAAAAATATCCAAAGGTTCAATTAGTAACAGACAAGGTTGTTGAGATTGACTACGATAAGAAACAAGTAGTTGCGGAACACCAAACTTTGGATTTTGATTACCTGCTCCTTGCAATGGGTGGTGAGGCTAATGACTTTGGTGTGAAAGGTGTTAAAGAACACGGTTTTACACTTTGGTCTATCGAAGCAGCAGAACGTTTGCATGACCACATGATTGATGCTTGCTATCGTGCCATGCGTGAGCATGATGAAGCCAAACGTCGCGCTCTTTTAACCTTTACCGTTATCGGTGCTGGCTTCACAGGTATTGAGATGATCGGTGAGTTGATTGACTGGGTACCAATTTTGGCGCGTGAGTTCAAGTTGGATCCAAAAGAATTCTCACTTAAGGTTGTTGAGGCAACGCCAAATATCTTGGCTATGGTTACTGAAAAAGAGCAAGTCAAGGCTCGCAAATACCTTGAGAAAAAAGGTGTTGAATTGGTTCTTGGCGATGGTGTAGCAAGTGTACAAAAAGATAGCTTAACACTTTCATCAGGTCGTCAAATTCCTACCTATACCTCTATTTGGACAGCTGGTGTTCAAGCCAATACAGACGCAAGTGAATTTGGTATTGAAAAAGCACGTGCAGGTCGTTTGGTAGCCAATGAGTTCATGGAAGCGAAAGGCAAGGAAAATGTCTATGTAGCTGGTGACTTGGTTTACTTTGAAGAATCAGAAGGGAAACCAACTCCACAGATTGTACAAGCAGCTGAACAGACAGGCCATACTGCGGCAAGTAATATTATTGCAGCAATCAAGGGTGGCGAAAAACATAGCTACAAAGGTAAATATGATGGGTTTATGGTATCTATTGGATCACGCTACGGTGTAGCCTTCTTGATGGACAAATACCACATGTCAGGCTTTATGGCAATGGCTGTCAAACACATGGTAAACCTACTCTACTTCTTTACCATCCGTAGTTTCTTCTACATGGGTTCTTATGTTCGTCATGAATTCTTTGACATTCAGAATAAGCGAAACATTTTCGGAGGTCATACTTCAGGCAAAGGAAATCTTCTCTGGTCTGTGCCAATGCGTGTCCTTTATGGTTCAGTATGGCTCTACGAAGGTATCAAGAAAGCCTTTGGTCTATTTGGAACAACATCATGGTTTGGGGATCAAGTTGTCTTCCCATTCCCTTGGTTAGCTGATCCAGTATCTGGTGCATCTGCTGCTGAGGCGGTTTCAAGTGCCTCACAAGCGGCAACTGCTGCGGCAGAAGCTGCTGAACCAATTTTTGGTTTGAGCTATGCCTATGGTGAAGCACCGATGGCTGTTTTGGACAAAATGCCTGATTGGTTTGCTACTATCATGGAATTTATGATGCCAAACCAAGAAGTAGCACTCTTTATGCAAAAATTTATGACAGTAGCAGAAATCGGTATTGGTCTGGCTTTGATTGCTGGTGCCTTTGTATGGATTGTATCTGCTGCAACCGTTGCTTTGGTAGTTATGTTCAGCCTGTCAGGTATGTTCTACTGGGTAAATATTTGGTTCATCCCAGCAGCTATTTCTCTTATGAATGGTGCGGGTAGAGCCTTCGGTCTAGACTACTGGATTATGCCATGGTTGGGTCGTTTCCTAGACAAGAAGATTTATGGAAAGCCGAAGCATATTTACCGTATCAAGGATAAAAAATAAAGGAAATATAGAAAGTTAGTGGTACATCAAATTTGGAATACCTATCCTGAGATTGAGAGGGGACTTGAAGAGGTAAAATCCATCATCTTATCTGAGATGATGGTCCTGCATCCAGCAGTTACAGCGAAGATTGTTGAATATGTAGAGGCGCCAGGGAAATACCTGCGTGCCGGCCTCTGTCTGCTCTTTGCACAAATGACGGAAGGAAAGATTAGCCGTTCAAAGCTATATTTTGCTGCCCATTTAGAAGTCCTGCATCTGGCGACTCTGATTCATGACGATGTGATTGATGGCGCGGATAAACGGCGGGGAGTCACGGCGGCTCATCAACAATTTTCTAATCGAATCGCTATCTACACGGGTGATTATCTTCTTGCCTATTCAAGTCGACTATTTGGAAAAGGGCTTCGTTTGCTAGAAGTATCACGTGATGATTTGGATTTGGGCAATGATAAGCTGATGGAAACAATTCTTCGAGGGGAATTATCTCAGCTACTCAATCAATTTGATGCCAATATGACTATGAAAGCCTATCTCAAGCAAATTCAAGGGAAAACAGCTTTTCTATTTGGACTTGCCTGTCAGTTGGGGAGCTTTGTACCAGGCCAATCTAGGAAAGACAGTAGCATGGCTTTTCGGTCTGGGCAAGCACTTGGCATGGCCTTTCAGCTACGAGATGACTTAATTGACTACCAGCTGGATGTGGCAGAATCAGGAAAACCTAGATTGCAAGATATTCAAAACGGTATCTATACTGCACCGCTACTTTTTGCCATGCGAGAAGACAAGTCTATCCAGCAGCAATTGCGGGCCTATATTCAATCCCCTACGGCAGAAGGGTTGGAAATCCTTACAGATAGGATTTTTGCAACGCATGCTATTGCCAAAACAGAGAAACTGATTGTTAGCTATTTGGAAAAAATGATGAATTTTGTAGATAGAATACCACAGTTATCGACTGCGTCTATGCAAAATTTGGTGGCAATAGTTTTTAGTCATTATTTTTAAAAAATAACTAGACATTTTCTCTAATTAGGTATATCATTATAAGTATAAAACTATTTACTTAACAAAAGGAGTATTGTTATGAAAACAACTAAAGTTGTGTTGAAAAGTTTGGTAGTTCTTGGTGCTGTATTTGCACTTGCTGCTTGCGGTTCTAAACAAGAATCTACTTCAACTTCATCTTCAACTACCGAAACAGTAGTATTGAAAGATGGTACTTATAAAGCTGAGTCAGGCAAAGACGATTATGGCTACAAAATTGTTCACACATTGACTGTTAAAGATGGAAAAATCAGTGAGTCAAAATTTGACTATGAAGCTGAAGATGGAAGCCTTAAATCAGCAAATGAAGAGTACAACAAAAACATGAAAGATAAAGCTGGAGTTTCTGCTGGTGAAGCAATCGAACAACTCAATGCAGCTTTGGTTGAGAAACAAGACCTCTCAGCTGTTGAAGTTGTATCAGGTGCAACTCATACTTCTGAAGACTTCAAGAAGAGTACAGAAGCCCTTCTTGCAGCAGCTGCTGAAGGAAAAACAGAAACTGTAAAACTTGACTAATTAAGTCTATACAGAAAAGACACAGTCGCACTTGTTTGGCTACTGTGTCTTCTTATTTTTTGGGGAAGGTAAAATCAGTGAAAAAAATTGCAAGTCTATTGTTCGTGGGCCTACTGATGGTTTTGCTTGTTGCCTGTGGTGGTAAACAAAACGAAGGTTTATCTGTTATGAAAACTCCGTTGACTCGTAGTGAAAGCTTACTTCACACAGTAGTGCAGTTGAGCATTTATCATGAAAATCAGGAAGAAGCGATGGATGAAGCTGTCTCCTATATCAAGGAGATGGAAAGTCTGTTGTCCACAAACTTGGAAGGGGCAGATGTCTACCGTATCAATCAGGCAGCAGGAAAAGAAGCAGTCAAGGTGGATGAACGTACCTTTGAAGTAATTGAAACAGCTATTGACATGAGTAATGAAAGTCAGGGCCTATTTGACATTTCCATTGGAGCTGTGAGCAATCTGTGGAAAATTGGAGATGAGGATGCTCGTAAGCCCAGTGATGAAGAAATCAAGGCTGCTCTGCCATTTATCAATTATAAAGACATTACTTTAGATAAGGAGAAGAAGACCGTCTTTATCAAAGAAGGAATGACGCTAGAATTAGGAGCTATTTCCAAAGGTTACATTGCAGATAAGGTTAGAGAATTGTTTGCCAGCAAAGGGATTACGACAGCTATCATCAATCTAGGCGGGAATGTGGTGGTTATGGGGGATTCGCCAACTACACAAAATGGTTGGAATGTTGGAGTTCAAGACCCAGACCAAGTGCGTGGATCAACGGTCGGTTCTGTGCCAGGGACACATGACTCGGTTGTTACCTCAGGTATTTACGAGCGCTACTTAGAGGTGGACGGTGTCAAGTATCACCATATTCTGGATCCAAAAACTGGCTATCCTGTGGAAAACGATATTTCAGGTGTGACAGTCTTTTCCAAAACATCTATCCAAGGGGATGCCTTATCCACAACTCTCTTCTTACTAGGTGTGGAAAAAGGTCTTGACTTTATCAATCAGATTGACGGCGTAGAAGCTGTTTTCATCGATAAGGAGCAGGGCGTTCATCTGAGTGATGGCTTGAAAGAAAGCTTTGAATTAACGAATGAGGAGTATCATCTTGTCAATGAATAAATCAACTAAAGGGCTCAGTTTGCCTGCATTTCTAGAATTTGTTGAAATGAAGACCAAGGTAGCTAGTGTTTTTCCGATGACCTTGGGAATCCTCTGGGCTATCTATCGCTATCAAACCTTTAACTGGCTCAACACACTTTTGTTCATTATTGCCGTTCTTAGCTTTGACATGTGTACAACTGCCATCAACAATAGCATGGACTACCACAAGGCCAAGGATGAAACCTATCGTCAGGAAAGCAATGTGATTGGAAAATTCTCTCTAGATTTCCGTCAGATGATTGGAATCGTCCTTGCCCTGCTTATTTTTTCTCTACTGGTTTCATTGCTCCTTGTATGGCGGACCAGTTGGCTCCTACTACCGATGGGAGCTCTCTGTTTCCTCATTGGTATCTTTTATACCTTTGGACCTATTCCGCTTTCGAGAATGCCACTGGGTGAGGTTTTCTCTGGAGTAACCATGGGATTTGGGATTTTCTTCTTAGCAGTCTTTATCCAAGACCCAGCTGGGCTATTGACCAGCCAAGTGAGTGGCCAGTGGATGACCTTGCAATTCTCTTGGACAAAAATAATAGACATTATTGTTATGTCCCTTCCTTTGGTAACCTTGATTGCCAATATCATGTTGGCCAACAATACCTGTGATTTAGAAGAAGATATTCGCAACCATCGTTATACTCTGGTTTACTATATTGGCAAGAAAAATGCTCTTAAATTGTATTTTGTCTTGGCAAGTTTACCATGGTTGCTGTGGATAATCTACTGTCTGACTGGATTCTTACCAATCTGGGCACTGATCGGTTTAATCGGTGTTTGGCCTGCTTATAAGAGTCTAGAAACATTTTTGAAAAAGCAAGTCAAACGGGAAACCTTTATCGAGGCAGTAAAGAGTTTTGTACTCTTTGCGCTGCTATATGTGGTGATACTTGCTTTAGCCCTTATTTTCTAAAAAGGAAAGACACAGTCGTTCATCAGGCTGTGTCTTCTTTGTTATAGTGGTAAAATGAGTTCTTCTTCGTCAGTGCTTTCCCCGCCAACGGATTTGATTTCAATCAACAGGTTATGTGGCAGGCAGACGGATAATTCGCCCGGCTGACTAATCCAGCTGGTCATAACGGCAATTTGGTCTGGGCTATTGTCTTCCTTGACACGAATGCGTTCGCCATCAACTTCAATGATATTGTATTGCCCTTCATTGGGATAGTAGGTCTTTTCTTGATGGGGTGTGTCCTTTGATAATTCAAATTGGTCGACCACCTCACCATTGATGCGGACATAGGCAATTGTTTTTGCCTCATTTGTATCTGTTGTCAGATGTGTATAGGTAAAAATTGCCGGAAGAAAGGATAAAACTAGGGTGAATCCGATTAAGATATAATCAAATAGTTTGAGTTGTTTGAGAATGGATTTGAATGTCATATACAATCTATTTTATAGAAAAAATCCTACTTTGTAAAATGTTGGATACAGATTACTTTTTCAATTATCTAGAGAAGAGTAGGATGGCTAACATTCCCCAAAATCTAGCATGAAGTGGTTGTATTTTCCCAGCGAAAAATCCAATGGAGAAAGTTAGGGCAAAACCTGCAAAGAGAAACCAGAGCAGCGGTTTATGATAAAGATAGATAGCTTTTTGGACAACATTTGATTCTGGACGGGTAGTTTGCCAGTCACTATTTAAAATTGGAAGTATAGTGAATAGTAAGAAAAGGATTGATGGATTGTCCCCTGTCAGGTAGCTATGTATATATGCTACAAATTGCTGTATAGGAGAGAACAATCAAAGTGAAAATGAATTTCGGTTTGTCAACGTCTATCTGGTTTCTCCTTTTTAAGATAAATCCGATAAAGAATAGCCAGAGCAAATCCAGCAGGAAGGATGAGGGCAAGTGGTTTGACATGCCCTAGCCAAATGCCTACAGAATAAGTCAAGGTCATGGCAAACAGTGCAAAGACAGATTGAATGAGAAAGTAGCGTTTTTCCTCTGTTGTTTTATAGGATCTAAAGATCTGAATGGTCGGTAGCGTAATCAAGAACGAATCGCTGCTAATTGGCTCATTGACCATATAAGAGTAGATGAAGAAGGCAGAAAAGAGGCCATAAAACAAGACAAAAATGTGACAGGTTTGTTTAGGTGTAAAAGGTTTATTCATGGTGTTAGCTCCTTATTTTTTCTTAGCAGTATCTGCTTCCAGTTTTTGCAGATAGGCAATGGCAGACAGGGCTAGACTGGCAAAGAGGCCCATCATGCCACCGAAGAAGAGGGATTTTACGTGGAAGATGGAATCCAGTAGGGGAAGCTGGAGGCTAAAGAGGTCTGCCAGCCCAGCAAAGAGGCTAGATAGCAGGGCAACTCCCAGTCCCCAGAGAAGTGGGTTAAGGGGCCGGGCTTGTCTTTCCTCAGGGCTCAGTTCGTCCACGTCATATTGAGGCAGGTCAGCATGGAGAGTACGCATATTAACGATACCAATTAGGATAATACTGAAGAAGGCAATGATCATTGGATAGTAGGCAGCCACCTCCAGAGGGTAGCGGTAGGCTAGGAAGTAGGCGATGGCATTTCCAAGAGCTAGGAAGTAGAAGTAGTAGATAAAGGCTTGTCCGCCGATAGCATCAGCCTCGGCCCGTCGGTATTCGTCTAAAGGACCGCGGATACCATAAAAACGTTTAATCATATTTTTGATCCACTTGGGTTCTTCTTTGGCAATAGCAGAGCTGACAGTTAGTTTTTCTGCCTTTTTCATGCGTTTACGAAGAGTGATTTCGATATAAATTCCCATGAAAACACCGACTAGACAGGCTGCAAGGAATTTTCGGAGGTCAAATAAATGGTCTAGTGGATTGAGTCCTTCCATCCAGGCATCAAATCCCGTGTTCCAGATATACATACCACAGGTGAAATAGAGGGCGAATTTGATACTTGCTCCCTTGAATTTCTTTTGTTCCTTGGTAGTCAGTTCTTCTACATCTAAACTGTCCAGTTGACTGTGCCGGAGTTTAAACATGATGTAGGTACTAGCAGATAGGTAGGCTAGGAGCAGAGTAACGGGGTAGCCATAGGCAACGACTTCTGGGTAGCGTTTGGATAGAGCGAGTGCCAGTAGGGTAAGAGCCATGGTGCCCCAAAAGAGCAGGATAAAGCAGGTATTGCCTAGTCGGAAGGCTTCTTTTTGGCGAAATTCATCCAAGGGCCCTGCGATACCGTAAAATCGTTTGATTAATTTATCTTGAAAGGTTTCTTTTTTCATAAGCAGCTCCTTATTTTTGATCGAACAATGGTAAGATGTAAACAAAGCCTAAGAAGTAGATGGTCCCAGCAATCAGCAATTGTAGCCAAAATTTTGCTTGGCTGATGGTGTGCAAGATTTCTGCTCCGCTATTGCCCCAAAGCTGAAAGAGGACAAAGAGCGGGATAAAAATAAGGGTAGAGATAAGAGCTTGACGTATATTCTTTTTCATGATATTTTCCTTTCTATTCATTCCAAAAGAGACTATTGAGGTCAGTCTGTAAAGCTTTGGCTAGGTTGATACAAAGGTCTAGCGAGGGGTTGTACTTGTTGTTTTCAATCATGTTGATGGTTTGCCTGGATACGCCGATGGCTTTGGCAAGATCCAGCTGGGAAATCCCTAGCAGTAGGCGATAATCTTTGACACGGTTCATGGGTTCTCCTTTCATGTAAAATATATACGACATTCTATTGTAAAGAGAGAGGAGTGGGGAAGAACTCAACCATTCATAGAAGAGTTCCCCTCACTTCCAAACATTTAGGTTCGGGCTAAAATAGTCCACTGGACTATTTTACTCCCACCTCCGCACAGCTCCAAAGGTTCGAGGAACCTTTGGAGGTTGGAGATAGAGCGAACAAAGTTCGCATCAGTCGTAGAGGTTAGATTTGGAGTGTAAAACACGAATTGCTGAGATTTGCTTCGCAAATCTTATCTCCAACCTTTAACAGTCCACTGGACTGTTAAACCCAATCAACCACTGCGCTGAGATGTTGACACTAACTTTGAGAAGCGGTGCTGGGCTTTTTACCCAGCCTCTAGGCACGATGTCAATTATATGCGACAGTTGGTTGTAAAAAAATGAGGGAGACCTCCCTGTTGATGTCAACTATATGTGACATGTTTCATTACTGTTAGTATATACCTGTTCATATAAGTTGTCAACTATATTTGACAGTTTTTTTTGTAAAAAGTTTGCAACAACTTTTTATTTTAATTTGTGGTACAATAGAAAAGATATGATCAAGGAATTTAATCACACAACTGTTCTCTTGCATGAGACAGTCGATATGTTAGACATCAAACCAAATGGAATTTATGTAGATGCAACGCTGGGGGGAGCAGGGCATAGTGAGTATCTGCTCAGTCAGTTGACGGATGGGGGGCATCTTTATGCCTTTGATCAGGATCAGACTGCTATTGAGCATGCCCATATTCGCTTGGCATCCTACATTGAAAAGGGACAAGTGACCTTTATCAGGGATAATTTCCGCAATCTCAAGACTCGCTTGGCGGAGCTAGGTGTAACAGAGATTGATGGGATTTGTTATGATTTAGGAGTATCTAGTCCGCAGTTGGATGAGCGGGAGCGTGGCTTTTCTTACAAACAAGATGCACCGCTTGATATGCGGATGAATCGAGATGGTCAGTTGACAGCCTATGATGTGGTCAATAACTATGACTATCACGACTTGGTACGGATTTTCTTTAAATACGGTGAGGACAAATTTTCCAAGCAGATTGCTCGTAAGATTGAACAGGCGCGTGCGGTCAAGCCGATTGAAACAACGACTGAGTTGGCAGAGCTGATCAAATCTGCCAAGCCAGCCAAGGAACTTAAGAAGAAGGGGCATCCTGCTAAGCAGATTTTCCAAGCTATTCGGATTGAGGTCAACGATGAGTTGGGAGCAGCAGACGAATCTATCCAGCAGGCCATTGACTTATTGGCTCTGGAGGGACGGATTTCTGTTATTACTTTCCATTCTTTAGAAGATCGTTTGACCAAACAACTCTTCAAAGAAGCAAGTACGATTGATGTTCCAAAAGGTTTGCCGTTTATTCCAGATGATTTGAAGGCGCCACTTGAATTGGTCAATCGTAAGCCTATCTTACCTAGTCAAGAAGAATTAGAGGCAAATAATCGCGCGCATTCAGCTAAACTGCGTGTAGCTAAGAAAGTACATAAATAGGAGAGAGTCTATGTTGCAAGAAAAACGTAGAGAAGCCACTATGCGGGTTATCGGTGATAAAATTAGAACTTTCACACGTGTAGAAAAAGCCTTCTATTCAAGCATCGTATTATCTGGATTAGCCCTTGCGATAGGAATTATCTTTATGCAAACGCGGCTTTTGCAACTTCAATCTGGGATGGCCAAAGTCAATCAAGATATTAGCCAAAAACAGATTGAAATCAACGATGCAAAGCAAGCTGTCAATGAATTGACACGTTCAGCTCGATTGATGGAAATTGCTGAAAAAGCTGGATTAACTTTTAATAATGACAATATTGGAGTAGCCGAATAATGCCCAGAAGAAATAATAAACTCTTGCGGTATGTCTTGAAAAAACGATATGTTCCGTCAAAAAATCGTCGAAGAGTAGGACAGAGCCTACTTCTTTTGACGGTTTTCGTCTTTTTTCTCTTTTTAATCAACTTTGCCTATATTATCGGTACCGATAGTAAATTGGGGGTGAACTTGTCAGAGAGAGCTGATGCGGTACATCAGCGTGAAGTTACCGTTCAAGCTAAACGGGGGACGATATACGACCGTACAGGAATTCCTATTGCGGAAGATTCAACGACCTATACAGTCTATGCCATCATTGACACAGAATATGTGTCAGAACTGAAAAAAGTTTTGTATGTGCAGTCTTCTCAGTTCAGCAAAGTAGCAGAAATCTTTAAAAAGCATCTCGGAATGGAGACGGCTTATGTTATGGAGCAGCTGAATCAACCTGAACTGAAGCAGGTATACTTTGGGACGTTAGGTAAGAATATCTCCTATAGTACGATGTCTTCAATCCAAGAAGAGATGAAGGCGGCAGGTATTGAAGGGATTGCCTTTAATGCTAGTCCAGGACGGATGTATCCGAATGGAAATTTTTCTTCAATTTTTGTCGGGTTAGCTAATCCGGTTGAAAACAAGGATGGTAGTCATAGTTTACAGGGTGTGAGTGGTTTGGAATATTATCTGAATGATATTCTAGCTGGTCAAGACGGAAAGGTTATCTACGAGAAAGATAGCCAAGGCCGTGTCCTACCTGGGACAGAAAAGGTTGAAACAGAGACAGTAAATGGGCAGGATGTCTATACGACCATTTCAGCCGATCTGCAACGTTCTCTTGAAACCAATATGAATACCTTCTTTGATAACGCCAAAGGGCGATATGCGAATGCAACTTTGGTTTCAGCCAAGACGGGTGAAATACTGGCGACGACCCAAAGGCCAAGCTATGATTCAGATACCAAAGAAGGTCTGGGACAAGAAGGACTGCTAGAGCGATCACTCTTATACCAAGAGGCCTTTGAGCCTGGTTCAACAATGAAGGTGCTAACAGTAGCGTCAGCTATCGATAATGGAACCTTTGACCCAAATGCCTATTATACCAATAATGAGTACGTTATCGCAGACGCGAAAATCAATGACTGGACCCTCAATGCAGGTTATTCAGCTGTGACTCTCAATTATGCGCAAGGCTTCTCCCTATCCAGTAACGTTGGGATGACCTTATTGCAGCAACAGATGGGAGATGAAAAATGGCTAAATTACCTCGCTAAATTCCGCTTTGGCTACCCAACGCGTTTTGGTATGGGGGACGAGGCACCAGGAATGGTACCAGAGGATAACATTGTTTCTATCGCCATGTCATCGTTTGGTCAGGGGATTTCTGCAAACCAGGCACAGATGCTTCGTAGTTTTACCGCCATTGCGAATAACGGTATTATGCTAGAGCCTAAATTCATCTCAGCTCTTTATAATCCTAATACAGATACAGCTAGAGTTTCTTCGAAAGAAGAAGTGGGAAATCCAGTTTCAGAACAAGCTGCCGATGATACACTTCGCTATATGATTAATGTCGGTACTGACCCTGTTTATGGTACGCTCTACTCACATGACTTACAGGGGCCAGCAATTCAAGTTGATGGCTATGATATTGCAGTTAAATCAGGTACGGCGGAAATTGCCAGCGAAGATGGTCAAGGGTACATTAAAGGTGCCTACATCAACTCTGTAGTAGCCATGATTCCTGCTGAGGATCCTGAATTTATCATGTATGTGACCATTCGCCAACCGGAAGTTTTGAATGTCCTGTCTTGGCGTGACATTGTCAGTCCTACATTGAAAGAAGCGATGCTGTTGAAAGACAATTTGAATCTGGATTCACCTGCACCAGCATTGGCACAGGTCGCTAATGAGACAGAGTATCAATTGCCGGACCTCATTGGTAAGGCACCAGGCGAGTCGGCTGAGGAACTTCGCCGTCAATTAGTTCAACCAGTTATCCTTGGAAACGGTGCTGAAATTAAAAAAGTTTCAGTCGAAAAGGGAAGTAACGTAATCGCCAACCAACAGGTTCTACTCTTGACAAATAAATTCGAAGAAATGCCAGACCTGTACGCAATCACCAAAGAGAATATGGATATATTTGCTGAATGGACTGGTATCGAAGTGACCTATAAAGGAACGGGTTCAAAAGTGGTCGACCAAAGTGTAGAGGTCGGTACCGCTTTGAATAAAACAAAGAAAATAACAATAACCTTAGGAGACTAACATGCAATTCGCACTTATGTCGGGATTGGTCGCTTTTCTAGCAACCGTTCTCTTAATCCCACGATTTATTACATTTTATCAAGCCAAACGCATCGAGGGGCAACAGATGCACGAAGATGTGAAACAACATCAGTTTAAGGCAGGCACACCAACAATGGGGGGAACCGTTTTTCTCGTTGTTGCGATTCTTGTCAGCTTGTTGTTTGCAACGGCCTTTCAACTGTTGACGGGTGGTGTCCTTGCCATCCTCTTCATCCTTGCCCTTTATGGTGTAGTAGGATTTTTGGATGACTTTTTAAAAATTTTCCGTAAAATAAATGAAGGTCTTAATCCTAAACAAAAGCTTGCTCTACAAATTTTAGGAGGTATTGTCTTCTACTTTGTCCACGTAAGAGGAGCAGGTGGCGGAGAATTGAATGTATTTGGTCACATGATACATTTGGGAGTTCTCTATTTCCCATTTGTTCTGTTCTGGCTGGTCGGTTTTTCAAATGCAGTTAATTTGACAGATGGTATTGATGGATTGGCTTCTATCTCAGTTGTTATCAGCCTTCTAGCTTACTCTGTCATCGCCTTCAATGAGCAAAAATTTGATATTCTTCTAGTTTGTGTGACCATGATTGGTGGCTTGCTCGGTTTCTTTGTTTATAACCGTAAACCAGCGAAGATTTTCATGGGGGATGTGGGAAGCTTGGCTCTCGGTGGTATGTTGGCAACTATTTCAATTGCCCTCCGTCAGGAATGGACCCTCCTCCTTATCGGCCTGGTCTATGTCATTGAAACGTCCTCTGTTATGTTGCAGGTTTCATATTTTAAATACACCAAAAAACGCTTTGGAGAAGGTCGTCGTATCTTCCGTATGACTCCTTTCCATCACCATTTGGAGCTTGGAGGTTTGACCGGAAAAGCTGAAAAATGGAGCGAGTGGAAAGTTGACTTTTTCCTCTGGTCAGTCGGTCTCATCATGAGCTTGATTACCCTAGCTATTCTTTATCTATAAAATGTCAGAAACAGCAGAAATGCTGTTTTTGTGCTATAATAGAAGGCAGTATAATTAAGAATCTGTATTCACAGTTCAAGGTTTCCATATAGGACTAGTTTTCAAACTACTTATCGTTAGTTTTTTCAAAGTACAATCGGTAAAATGACTTTGTTAGCGAAAATGATTTCTTATATAAGCACTTTGCTTGTGAATACAGCTTCCAAAGAGGGAACTATGAAATTTACAGATATGAAACTCAAGCCTTATATTCAGGAGGCTTTGAAAGAAATTAACTTTGTCCAGCCGACAGAAGTTCAGGAGAAATTGATTCCTGTTGTTTTGTCAGGGCGAGACTTGATAGGGGAATCAAAAACAGGTTCGGGTAAGACCCATACCTTCTTGATTCCGATTTTCCAAAAATTAAATGAGGAATTGGACCAAGTTCAGGCTGTTATTACAGCCCCATCTCGTGAACTGGCTACTCAGATTTATCAAGCGGCACGCCAGTTGGCTAGTCATTCGGACATCGAAGTTCGTGTGACCAATTATGTTGGCGGTACGGATAAGAACCGTCAAATTGACAAGCTTCAAGCTGGGCAGCCTCACATTGTTGTTGGGACACCAGGGCGTATCTATGATTTGGTCAAATCAGGTGACCTTGCTATCCATAAAGCCAAAACCTTTGTGGTTGATGAGGCAGATATGACCTTGGACATGGGCTTTTTAGAAACAGTTGATAAGATTGCTGGCAGCCTGCCAAAAGACTTGCAATTTATGGTCTTTTCAGCGACCATTCCGCAGAAACTCCAACCGTTTTTGAAAAAATATTTGTCTAATCCAGTTATGGAACAAATCAAGACTCATACGGTTATCTCAGATACCATTGAAAACTGGCTGATTTCAACCAAGGGGCGTGACCGTAATGCTCAAATCTTGGCAGTAACCAAGCTCATGCAACCATATTTGGCCATGATTTTCGTCAATACCAAGACACGTGCAGATGAATTGCATAGCTATTTGACTGCGAATGGTCTACGCGTTGCAAAGATTCATGGGGATATTCCTCCACGTGAACGCAAGCGGATTATGAACCAGGTGAAGAACTTGGATTATCAATACATTGTAGCGACAGACTTGGCAGCACGTGGTATTGACATTGAAGGTGTCAGCCATGTCATCAATGATGCCATTCCGCAAGACCTTTCCTTCTTTGTTCACCGTGTGGGGCGCACAGGTCGTAATGGTTTATCAGGCATTGCCATCACCCTTTATCAGCCAAGCGATGATGCAGATATTCGAGAGCTAGAAAAACTCAATATCAAATTCTTGCCAAAAGAAATGAAAAATGGCGAATTTGTCGATACCTACGACCGTGACCGCCGTGCTAACCGTGAAAAATCTCGTGAAAAACTAGATTTGGAAATGATTGGCTTGGTCAAGAAGAAAAAGAAAAAAGTCAAACCAGGCTACAAGAAGAAAATTCAATGGGCTGTTGATGAAAAACGTCGCAAGACCAAGCGAGTTGAAGCGCGTGCAAAAGGTCGTGCAGAACGTAAAGCCAAGCGTCAAACCTTTTAAAGTAATCGAGGAAAAAGATGTTACAAAACATTCTAAGTTTTTATTTACAAGGATTGCTAATAGCTTCCTTGTTGATTATCACTTCTAGTCTGGTCTGGTTTATCTGGCGTGCGACAAAGGGTGTGGATAAAACCTTGCAAGAACGACAAGATTTCTTGTTTGATTTGTTGATGATTAATGTGATGACAATCCCCATTGCGGCCTTTGGAGTAGTGGGAATCTTATTAATGTTTAAAGCGTAGAAGGAAAAAGTATATGTACGATACAGTTGTAATTGGTGCGGGTCCTGCGGGGATGACTGCAGCTCTTTATGCAGGGCGTAGCAATTTAAAGGTAGCTCTTTTGGAACGTGGTATTTATGGTGGTCAGATGAACAATACCGCGGAAATTGAAAACTATCCAGGCTATGACCATATTTCAGGTCCAGCCTTGGCTGAAAAGATGTTTGAACCCTTGGAAAAATTCGGTGTGGACCATATTTTTGGCACCCTAGTCCGTATCGAAGAAGAAGGACAAATTAAGAAAGTGATTACTGAGGATGGTGTTTTGGAGACAAAGACAGTCGTTCTAGCCATGGGGGCAAAACACCGTTTGTTAGGTATTCCAGGTGAGGATACTTACAATAGCCGTGGTGTCTCATATTGTGCAGTCTGTGACGGTGCCTTCTTCCGTGGACAAAAACTCTTGGTTGTCGGTGGTGGAGATTCTGCCGTTGAAGAAGCGCTCTTCTTGACACAATTTGCGGAATCTGTGACGATTGTTCATCGACGTGACCAACTTCGTGCTCAAAAAGTTATCCAAGATCGCGCCTTTGCCAATGAAAAAATTAACTTCATCTGGGATAGCGTAGTCGAAGAAATCAAGGGGGATGACTTACGTGTACAAAGCGTGGTTATCAAAAATGTGAAAACTGAAGAAGTCAGTGAACTTGATTTCGGTGGTGTCTTTATCTATGTCGGTCTGGATCCGATGACTGATACAGTTGCAGACCTAGGAATTACAGACGAAGCTGGTTGGGTTATCACTAATGAAAAGATGGAGACGACTCAATCAGGCATCTATGCCATCGGTGATATTCGTCAAAATCAACTTCGTCAGATTGCAACGGCAGTTGGAAATGGTGCAGTTGCTGGACAAGAAGTCTATAACTACATTACAGAACTAGCTGAATAGGGGAATACAATGTTTCATATTTACGATATTCAGAAAAATCCAGATGGAATCTCCTTTGATAAAACCTTGGATTTACAGGAAGAATTGCAAGCTCGAAATGGTGAAGTTCTAGGCTTGTCGCCAGTCCAAGTCACTGGAAATATCCGTTTTGAATCAGGTTTCTTTTTCTTGGACTATCAGATGACTTATGATATTACCTTGGCATCCAGTCGTTCTCTGCAACCAGTTGTTTTGCATGAGGTCCAAAACGTCAATGAACTCTTTGTTGCCAATGAAGCAGTTCTTAAAGAACAAGATTTGATTGATGAGGATATGGTACTGGTAGTAGAAGATGACCACATTGTTCTTGATGAGAGTGTAGCAGATAATATTTTATTGGCTATACCAATCAAAGTCTTGACACCTGAAGAAGAAGCTGGACAGGAACTACCATCTGGTCAAGCTTGGGCTTTAATGACTGAGGAAGATTTTCAACAAAAAGCTCAAGAGAAAAAAGAAGCCAATAGTCCTTTTGCCCAATTACAAGGGTTATTTGGCGATGAGGACTAACTCAGATTGGCAAGATAGTTAAATTATCTGAAAATTCTTGTCAATTTTAAGCTTTCGGTGTATAATAAAAGAGATACAAATTAGAGGAGTAAACAAATGACTAAAGCAAATTTTGGTGTTGTAGGGATGGCCGTTATGGGCCGCAACCTTGCGCTTAACGTTGAATCACGTGGCTATTCAGTAGCCATTTACAACCGCTCTGCTGATAAAACAGAAGATGTTGTTGCAAGCAACCCAGGTAAAAACTTGGTACCAAGTTACGATGTGGAAAGCTTTGTGGCATCAATCGAAAAACCACGTCGCATTATGCTTATGGTTCAAGCTGGTCCTGGTACAGATGCAACCATTCAAGCGCTCTTGCCACACTTGGATGAAGGCGACATCTTGATCGATGGTGGTAATACTTTCTACGAAGACACTATCCGTCGTTCAAAAGAATTGGCAAACTCAGGTATTAACTTCATCGGTACAGGTGTATCTGGTGGTGAAAAAGGAGCCCTTGAAGGTCCATCTATCATGCCTGGTGGTCAAAAAGAAGCTTACGAATTGGTGGCAGATGTCTTGGAAGAAATTTCAGCAAAAGCACCAGAAGATGGAGCACCATGTGTGACTTATATCGGTCCAGATGGAGCTGGTCACTACGTAAAAATGGTACACAACGGTATCGAGTATGGCGACATGCAATTGATTGCGGAGTCTTATGACCTCATGCAACACTTGCTCGGTTTGTCAGTGGATGAAATGGCTGACATCTTTACCGAGTGGAACAAAGGCGAATTGGATAGCTACTTGATTGAAATCACAGCAGATATTTTGAAACGTAAAGACGACCAAGGTCAAGATGGACCAATCGTTGACTACATTTTGGATGCGGCTGGTAATAAGGGAACTGGTAAATGGACAAGCCAATCATCACTTGACTTGGGTGTGCCACTGTCATTGATTACAGAATCCGTATTTGCTCGTTATATCTCAACCTACAAAGATGAGCGTGTGGCAGCAAGTAAGGTTCTTCCAAAACCAGCTCCGTTTGCATACGAAGGCGATAAGGCTGAATTGGTAGAAAAAATTCGTCAAGCATTGTACTTCTCAAAAATCATGTCTTATGCACAAGGTTTTGCACAGTTGCGCGTAGCATCAAAAGAAAACAACTGGAACTTGCCATTTGGTGAAATCGCAAAAATCTGGCGTGCAGGTTGTATCATCCGCGCTCGCTTCTTGCAAAAAATCACAGATGCCTACGGACGTGATGAAGACTTGGCAAACTTGCTCTTGGATGAGTACTTCCTTGATGTAACAGCTAAGTATCAACAGGCAGTTCGTGATGTTGTTGCCTTGGCAGTTCAAGCAGGAGTTCCTGTACCAACATTCTCAGCAGCTATTACCTACTTTGATAGCTATCGTGCTGAAAACTTGCCAGCGAACTTGATTCAAGCACAACGTGACTACTTTGGTGCTCACACTTATAACCGTAAAGATAAAGAAGGAATCTTCCATTACGACTGGTATAGCGAATCAAAATAGAAAAGATGGGCGTGGAAGCGCCCTTCTTTCTAGTCATAATACGATTCCTACACCATTTGAAAGAATAGAAAAGGATGGACAATGGCTAAGAAAATTTTGATTGCTGGTAAAGAACGCAATCTCTCGCATTTTGTTTCCATGGAATTGCAGAAAAAAGACTATCTTGTTGATTATGCATCGACAGGGAAAGAGGCTATGTCCTTGGCACATGAAACGGATTTTGACTTGATTCTGATGAGTTTTCAGCTTTCAGACATGTCCAGCAAGGAATTGGCTACAGAACTGTTAGCGATAAAACCAGCCACGGTCATGATTGTGGTAGTTGAGCCGACAGAAGTTAGTCAATATGGGGAAGAAGTCCTCTCTTATGCTGTTTCCTACGTAGTGAAGCCCTTTGTCATCAGTGATCTAGTGGAGCAAATCTCTGCGATTTTTCGTGGTCGTGATTTTATTGATAATAACTGTAAGCAGGTTCACATGCATGCGGCCTATCGTGATTTGAAGGTTGATTTTCAAAATCGAACAGTGACTCGAGGTGATGAATTGATTAATTTGACCCGCCGAGAGTATGATCTGTTGGCGACCTTAATGAATAGCCCAGAGCCTGTTAGTCGAGAACAACTTCTTGAGCGTGTTTGGAAATATGAAGCGGCTTCTGAGACCAATGTCGTCGATGTATATATTCGCTATCTACGTGGTAAACTGGATTTGCCACATCAAGATTCATATATAAAAACAGTTCGTGGTGTCGGATATGCCATGCGCGATTGATTTAGAGTAGAGAGGAGGGAAGCTTTCCCTCTTTCTTTTTCTATAAGCGTGTGATAAAATAATAGCCAATAAGTAAGAATGGAAAAGTTATGAATACATCATTTAAAGAAAAAGTCATATTGATACTCTTATCTGGAGCGACATTGTTAGCTGTTCTCAACTGGTCTAGTATTTATGGGGCTATTCAACAATTATTAGGCAGTATGAACTCGCTTTTTATTGGAGCTATTTTTGCCTTTATTCTCAATGTTCCCATGAAAAAATTAGAAGATCAGTTTGAAAAAATTTCTTTTTTAAAGAAATCCAAGCGGTCTTTGGCAATTGTTGGAGTATTAATTGGATTTGCTTTAATTGTGACAGGACTGGTGGTGATTGTTCTTCCTACATTGGTGACGACTGTTTCAGAACTGGTTTCGGTTAGTAGCACAGCCATTCCAAAATCGGTAAATGCCCTAACTAATTTTCTTGAATCAAATGGTCTTTTGTCGGGACAAATCGGAGACCAGATTGCCAGCTTTTTGGATCAGTTGAAGAATTTAACACTTATTTCAAGTTTGGTCACACCGATTTTATCTGGCTTGGTGTCCAATGTGACGGGGATTTTTTCGAACACTATGACGTTGATAATGGCTTTCTTCTTCACTCTAGCGATTTTAGGGAGCAAGGAACACTTGCAGGCGATGACGAGAAAGTTCTTGCAGGCTACCTTGCCGGAGAAGGCTGTCAGAGTAGTGAACTATATTGGAGAAGTTATTGTTGATACCTATGACCGATTCTTGATGAGTCAAATTGTTGAAGCGTGTATCATTGGGATACTTGTCTTTGTTAGTTATTCGCTCTCAGGAATTCCTTATGCCAGCATGGCTGGTATTTTGGCTGGGGTCCTATCATTTGTACCTTATATCGGTCCCTTTTCAGCATGTTTGATTAGTGCTCTCTTTGTGGCGGTGCAAAATCCGCTCTTGGCACTCTGGTCTATCGCCCTTTTCCAGATTATTCAGCTGATAGAAGGAAATGTTATCTATCCGCGCGTGGTTGGTCAATCAGTTGGTCTTCCGACTCTATTTACCCTGGCTGCAGCCTTGATTGGTGGTAATTTGTTTGGCCTACTTGGTATGGTCTTCTTTACCCCAATTTTTGCGGTTGTCTACCGCCTGGTTCGTGAATGGGTTGCCAGTCGATTGAAGAAGCAAGATGAATTATTGGTAGAAAGTGAGTAATTCTCGCTTTCTTTTATTTTTGTCATTTTTATGCTATACTGAAGTGATAAAGTTTATGTAGGAGAAAGAGTATGCGTTGTCCAAAATGTCAGAGTTTGAAATCAAGTGTCATTGATAGTCGTCAGGCTGAAGATGGCAATACCATCCGTCGTCGTCGTTCCTGCGACCAATGTGGTCAACGTTTTACCACCTATGAACGGATTGAAGAGAAAACTCTAGTCGTTGTGAAAAAAGACGGGACTAGAGAGCAGTTTTCACGTGAAAAGATTTTCAATGGGATTATTCGTTCTGCTCAAAAGCGCCCTGTGTCAACCGATGATATTGATGAAGTGGTGAATCGGATTGAACAGAAGGTGCGAGCACAAGGTGATAGTGAAATAGAATCCGATGTCATTGGGAATTTGGTAATGGAAGAATTGGTCGAATTGGATGAAATCACCTATGTGCGTTTTGCATCGGTTTATCGTTCTTTCAAAGATGTTGGAGAGCTAGAAAATTTGCTTAAGCAGATGATTTCCAAAGGAAGTAAGGTAAAACCGGGAAAAAAAGATGAAACCAAATGATTTATTTGCCTATATAAAAATCAGCCCGTTTACACCTGATATTGTCAGTCTTAGCCAATGCTACCAGCCGATTATCGGTTTTGATGCATTAGCGCTTTATTATTACTTTTATAGTTTTGCCGATCAAGGGCAAGGCCGTTACAAATGGACTGTCATTCTCAATCACATGGATTTTGGGATGCATCGTTTGGAGAAGGCTCTGGATGTTCTGACTGCCATGGGGCTCCTAGAACTCTATCGTGCAGATGAATTAACAGGTTTGGCGCTACAAGCCCCTCTGACCGTAAGAAGTTTTCTAGCGAAACCCTTGTATAAGAACTTGTTGGCGAGGAAGATTGGGGAGTCAAGCATGGAGAATCTGCTTGTTCACCTACCCAATCAGGAACAGAATATCTCAAAAACATTTTCTCAGGTCTTTACCATGGATGGGCAGGCTCCAGTTGTTTTTGAACCGAAACATGATTTTGACTGGTCTGCCTTTAAGGCATTAATGGCTAAAGATAAGCTTCTTTTTCAGGATGAAGCTGAGGATATTATTGCGCTTAGTTACATAGCAGAGCAGGCAGGCTGGACCTGGTTGGAAACCTATCGTCAGGCTAAAGCAACAGCTATTGGACAGACGATCTCGACCAAACGCTTGCAGCAGTCACGTCAGTCATTGCCAACAGAAAGCGCCAACCTCACTGCCCAAGAACAAGCCATTGTTCGTGAAGCGAAATCAAAATCCAGCCTAACCTTCTTGTCCTTTATCAAGGAGCAACGGAAGGCAGCAGTGACCGCAACAGAACGAAAATGCTTGACGGATTTGGCAAATTTGGGTCTGCTTGATGAAGTTATCAATGTCTTGGTCCTCTATACCTTTAACAAGGTGGACTCAGCCAATCTGAATGAAAAATACGCTATGAAGCTGGGCAATGATTTTTCCTACAAGGGAATTGGCAGTGCAGAGGCAGCTGTTCTTTACCTAAGAGAGTTGAAGACAGGGCAAGTTGTTACCAAGTCTAGCCAGCCACAGAAAAGCAATGTGCCTGAGTGGAGTAAGGAAGAGGTTGTCATGGATAACAGTCCTGAAGCTCAGGCAAGAATGGAAGCACTTAGAAAACGAATGTTAGAAAACGAAAGTAAGGGAGGTAGCTGATGAAATCAGTTCAAGACAGGTTGTCGCAAACAACCAATCCAAGTCCAAAATCTTATCAGCAACTCTATCAGGAGATAGTGAGTGATCCTGAAGTCGCTGCTTTTATCAAAAAAGAAGGTTTGACCCAGCAGGAAATCACCCTCTCCATTTCTAAGTTTTTGGAATATATCAGTCAGCGTGACCTCTTTGTCAAGCAGGATGAATCCTATATTGCAAAAGGCTATCAACCGGTTTTAGTCATGAATGAGGGCTATGCGGATGTTTCCTATCTTGAGACAGAAGAATTGGTCGAATACCGTCGTTTGGAAGCCATCAAGAATCGTATCCAGCTCATCAATATGCCTCAGGCTCTCAAAAAAGTTACAGCTGAGGACTTGGATTTTACGGATATTAATCGTGTTGAGGTTTATGAGGCTATTGCAGATTTTGTCAAACGATTTGAGGAAAAACCAAAAGGGCTCTACATCTATGGCAATTTCGGTATTGGAAAAAGTTATTTGATGGCTTATTTAGCCAATCTTTTGTCCAAGACACATCTTCAATCAACCACCATGCTCCATTATCCAACCTTTGTGGTAGACATAAAAAATGCCATCAAAGATGGTTCTGTCAAGGAGCGAATTGATGAAATCAAGATGGCTCAGGTATTGGTGCTAGATGATATTGGAGCAGAGCAACATAGTCCTTGGGTACGTGACGATGTCCTGCAGGTCATTCTTCAATACCGCATGCAGGAAAATCTACCGACCTTCTTTACCTCCAATTTCTCCTTTGATGATTTGGAGCGTCATTTCGCCTCTGGCAAGTCTGGTGATGAGACCTGGCAGGCCAAACGGGTAATGGAGCGGATTCGCTATCTGGCTCGCGATTTGCATTTGAAAGGAAATAACCGCCGATGAATGAAACCATAGACTTGATGTTGAATCATACTTCCGTCCGTCGTTTTACGGAGGAGCCTATTGAGGCGGAACATTTGCAAGCTATTATTTCAGCTGGGCGAGCTGCGTCTAGCTGGAAGAATTTCCAGTCCTATTCCATCATTGTGGTGCAGTTGGAGGAGAAAAAACAAGCACTCTATGATTTGGTGCCTCAGCCAGCTATTTTACAGGCTCAGGCTATTCTGGTTTTTGTGGGCGACCATAATCGTGCCAGCAAGGCGGCTCAACTCCATGGTTCAGACTTTGATGCCAAAGGAACAGAGAATCTCCTGATTTCTTCTGTTGATGCGAGCCTAGCAGGGCAAAACGCCCTCTTGGCAGCGGAAAGCTTAGGTTACGGTGGCGTCTTTATCGGTATGATTCGCCATAAGGCCTTGGCAATAGCAGAGCTGTTCAACTTGCCAGATTATACCTATCCCATTTTCTGTATTGCCTTGGGTCGACCAGCCCAAAACCATCCTGTCAAACCACGTTTGGCAAGTGAAACCATTGTCTTTCAGGAAGAATATGTGGAGCAAGGCGTGGAAGTAATCCAAGCCTACGACCAAGTTCAGACAGCCTATGCAGGTGCCCGTCAGACAGAAACCTGGTCCGAGCGTATGGTTGCCCAGTTTGGTCAGGCTGAACAACCAGAAACAAAGTCTATCTTAGAAAAGAATAAATTATTGTAAACTAGAAGAGGAGGAGCTATGGCTCTACCAACTATCGCCATCGTTGGACGTCCCAATGTTGGTAAATCAACACTATTTAACCGTATTGCGGGGGAACGTATTTCTATCGTAGAAGACGTGGAAGGTGTGACCCGCGACCGTATTTATGCTACTGGTGAGTGGCTCAACCGTAAGTTTTCCTTGATTGATACAGGTGGTATTGACGATGTGGATGCTCCTTTCATGGAGCAAATCAAGCATCAGGCTGAGATTGCTATGGATGAAGCAGATGTTATCGTCTTTGTCGTTTCAGGCAAAGAAGGTGTGACAGATGCGGACGAGTATGTATCGCGTATCCTTTATAAGACCAACAAACCAGTCATTTTGGTTGTTAATAAAGTCGATAACCCTGAAATGCGTAATGACATCTACGATTTCTATTCACTCGGTCTTGGCGATCCTTATCCAGTATCTTCTGTACACGGTATCGGAACAGGGGATGTCCTGGATGCTATCATTGAAAATCTTCCAGTCCAAGAAGCAGAAGAAAATCCAGATATTATCAAGTTCAGCTTGATTGGTCGTCCAAACGTTGGTAAATCAAGCTTGATTAATGCCATTTTGGGTGAAGAGCGTGTGATTGCCTCACCTGTTGCTGGAACGACTCGTGATGCCATTGATACGCACTTTACAGACCCAGAAGGCCAAGAGTTTACCATGATTGACACCGCAGGTATGCGCAAATCTGGTAAGGTCTATGAAAATACAGAGAAATACTCTGTTATGCGTGCCATGCGTGCCATTGAACGTTCCGATGTCATATTGATGGTCATCAATGCTGAAGAGGGTATTCGTGAGTATGACAAACGCATCGCCGGTTTTGCCCATGAGGCTGGTAAGGGAATGATTATCGTAGTCAACAAGTGGGACACGCTTGAAAAAGACAACCACACCATGAAGCAGTGGGAAGACGATATTCGTGATCAATTCCAGTATTTGTCATATGCACCGATTATCTTTGTGTCAGCCTTGACCAAGCAACGCTTGCACAAGTTGCCTGAGATGATCAAGGCTATCAGTGAAAGCCAGAATACCCGTATTCCATCGGCTGTGCTTAACGATGTCATCATGGATGCCATTGCTATCAATCCAACACCGACTGATAAAGGTAAACGTCTCAAGATTTTCTACGCGACTCAAGTTGCGACCAAGCCACCGACCTTTGTGGTTTTTGTCAACGAAGAAGAGCTCATGCACTTCTCCTATATGCGTTTCTTGGAAAATCAAATCCGCAAGGCCTTTGTCTTTGAAGGAACACCGATTCATCTGATTGCACGGAAACGGAAGTAAGAAATGAAAAGAGGGCAACCTCTTTTTTCTTTGCATACCATGTAAAAAATGCTACAATGAAAAAAAGGAGGTGATTCCATGATAGCGGGCAATGTCATTCTAATGTTGTTTGCATTTCTAACAGTTCCTGTTCTTCTACTAGTAGACTATGAAGATAAGCAGTACAAGCCCTTTGGTCTTCGTTACTGGTTTGGAGTCTTTGCGTGTATATTGGTATTTTTAGTGACTCTTTTGGTTTATTTTGTAACCTACGCAGCTGGATCCATCATGGTTTTCAACCATTTTGACAGGTTCTTGGTTGGCATCTTTCTTTTCTTGGTATTTGGAGCAAGTGTGTTGACGATTCTACTGGCTAGGGCTATCAAAACCTTAATTCGACGGACTAAGTATTATCAGCAGATGAAATAGGGGGACCGACCATATGGAAATAATCGGTGAAACCTTGGTTGAGTTTTTGACTGGTCTAGCAGACTTCGATGAAAAGAAACACCCTCCTTTTGGCCTTCGCTATTGGCTAGGTTGGTTGGGAGTTCTGATTCATATCTTACTCCTTGCCTTGCTTACTTGTGTGACCGTCTTCTTTTTCAAGTTTTTCTTGGGTGGAAAAGGCTTGATTAACGTAGTAGTGGCAGTTGTTTTCCTGCTATTTGCTCTATTTTGGCTTTGGAAAAGCAGAAAAACAATCTTGAAAATGTGGCAGGCAACGATTTATTATTTAGCTATTCATTAGAGACATCAGTTTACCAGCTGGTGTTTTTTTGATACCTATTTAAACAATTCAAATTGAAAATATGCTATAATGAAAAGATAATATTTTATACTCAATGAAAATCAAAAGTAGCCTAGGAAACGAAGTCGAAGATAGAACTGGAGTTCATCAAGGCAAGTTGACAACGGATAATTTTGATTTTCGAAGAGTATTAGATATATTTTACAGAAGAGCTGATGATTGGTTGAAGGATAAAGGAGTTAGAATGGGTCGCATGATGCCAGGGCGGATTCGCCAAGAAGGAATTGATTTGTACGAGGCTGGGAAACTGACTGTTCTTCATAGTGAGAATGGAAAGATGGTGCTGGATATTGCTGGTGAGCGCTTCACTTACGGCGATGCAGATAGCGATTTACAGTGTAGTTGCCAGTTATTTCAAAGTAAGGGCTACTGTCAACACCTAGCTGCCACGGAGTATTTTTTAAAAAATGATGCCTCGGGCAAGGATATGAAGCAGTCTTTGAAAGAAGATGGTGAACAACATAAGGAAACCGTCCGTCGGACTTATTTTGGCGGTCTCTTTTTAGATGAAATTTTGCGGCCAGAATCTGAACTGGGGCTTAAGTATCAGTTATCAGTTGAAGGGAGCTTATTGCCCTATGATCGTCAGATAGATTGGACCTTGAAAATTACCCGTTTGCCAGATACACGTTCGTACATTGTGCGGGACATCGGAGCTTTTTTGCGCATTGTGAAAGCCAATGGTCACTATCAAATAGGGAAAAATTATTATGAGCAAGTTACTTATGAAAATTTTGATGAACCAAGTCAGGCTCTCCTGGATTTTCTCTGGGCCTTGGTACCAGAGAAAGTTGGTATAGATTCGGATATTCTTACTCATTTTGGACGACATTTTCGCCTGCCACAAGCCTATTTTGAGGAGGGGTTGGAGCTGTTAAATCAGCTAGAACATTTTAACTTTTCCTATCAACAGCAGTCCTATTCCTCCTTGATGGTTCTTCCGTTGACAGGTGAGGAAGGGCTCTATCATTTTGAGGTGACCGTTCACACGCAGATGATTGAAATGGTTATTCACGAAAAAACAGTCCGACCACTTTTTCATGGGCGCTATCTCTTAGTAAATGGCACGGTTTATAGTGTCAATCGCCATCAAGAACATCTGATTTACCAAATTTCCGAACTTGTTCCAACCGAATCAGGTTTGAGAAAAGTGCAGGTGGATTTCCCTGACCAAAATCGTCTGGCTTTAAGCTTGCTAGATTTGCAGACAATTGGGACTGTTAAGGCACCTAAACGCTTCATCATTCATGATTTCAAGCCAGAATTTCATATTCAGATGGAGGCAAATGAAAGTTTATCACTCCAATTGGTTTTGGATTTTGATGGACGTCAGGTAAGGAGTGAAGAGGATTTGGCTCTCCTGCCTTTTGCCAGCCATTTCCAACATTTGGAGAGGGTCTATCAGGCTATTCGTTTAGCTGGCTTTAGGGGGACATATCATGCCCAGAGAGCGGCTCTTAGTCAGCAGGATCTCTATCCATTTTTCCAACAACAATTGCCTATATTACAAAAAATGGGGCAGGTTCATCTAGCAGAAAGGCTCCAGGCTTTATATATTGAAGCCAAACCTCAATTAGAAATTGTGCGTAACGGATCACTTTTGGATATTTCGTTTGACTTATCAGGTATTGAACAATCTGAAATCGATCAGGCGATTACAGCCTTGCTGAATCAAGAGGATCACTATACTAGCCCGAGCGGTAAGGTATTTGTTTTTGATGAGGAAACCAAGAAAATCAGTCAAACCCTAATCTATCTGCGGGCCCGTCATGGTAAGGAGGGGCAGGTACAAGTCCATGCTCTTGCTGGTTACCAATTGGCTCAATCCTTGTCACAATTCAACCAAGTCAGTTTCTCCAAGGAATTTGAGGAAATGGCAAGCTATCTAGCTCAGCCAGATTTGTTCCCGCTTCCTGCTGTGGAAGTAACAACGTCGCTTAGGGATTATCAGCAGACAGGGCTTAAGTGGTTGACTATGCTGGATACGTATGGTTTTGGTGGAATTTTAGCTGACGACATGGGGCTTGGAAAGACCTTGCAAACTATCGCCTTTCTGTCCAGTCGGATGACAAAAGATTCCAAAGTTTTAATATTGGCACCGTCTAGCTTGATTTATAACTGGTTAGATGAGTGCAAGCGGTTTGCTCCAGGTTTAGATGTGGCTGTTGTCCATGGAAACAAGGACCAGCGTGAAGAGATCATTGCCAATGGTCACCAAGTCTTAGTTACCTCCTATCCATCCTTCAGACAGGATGTTGCACTCTATAGACAGGAACGCTTTGACTACCTCATTTTAGATGAGGCGCAGGTTATGAAAAATGCCCAATCTAAGATTGCACAGCTCCTGCGTGAGTTTGAGGTTGGGAATTGCTTTGCCCTCTCAGGTACTCCGATTGAAAACCATTTGACGGAACTCTGGTCCATTTTCCAAATTGTCTTACCAGGTTTATTGCCAGGCAAACAAGACTTCGGTAAATTAGCAGCCAAGGACATTGCGCGGACCATTCAACCCTTCGTTCTCAGACGTCATAAGGAAGACGTTCTTCAGGAATTGCCTGATTTGATAGAGGTCAATGTGCTTAATGAACTAACAGATGAACAAAAAGCCATCTACCTAGCCCAGCTTCAACAAATGCGGACTCAAATAGCTGGCGCAGATGATGCTCAAATCAATCGTAGCAAGATAGAAATCCTATCAGGAATTACTCGCTTACGTCAAATCTGCGATACCCCTAGCCTTTTCATGGAAGAGTTTAGTGGTGAGAGTGGCAAACTTAATAGTTTGAAAGAATTACTCTTGCAACTAAAAGAAGGTGAACACAGGGTCTTGATATTCTCCCAATTCAGAAATATGCTGGAAAAAATAGAAGAACAGCTGGTAGAAATTGGGATGACATCCTATACTTTGACTGGTTCAACACCTGCTAACCAACGCCAAGAAATGACACAGGCCTTCAATGCAGGAAGTCGAGATGCCTTTCTCATTTCCTTGAAAGCAGGTGGCGTTGGCTTGAATTTGACAGGTGCAGACACAGTCATCCTAGTCGACCTTTGGTGGAATCCTGCCGTGGAAGCACAGGCTATCAGTCGGGCTCATCGTATGGGGCAGACTGAAAAGGTTGAATGCTATCGCCTGATTACTAGAGGGACAATCGAAGAGAAGATTCAAGAATTACAAGAAAATAAAAAGAACCTTGTCAAAACAGTCCTTGATGGCAATGAAAGCCGAGCGAATTTGACGGTTGAGGATATTCGTGAGATTTTAGGGATTGAGTGATATGGAATCAGTTGGCTCAGCGTAGAATTAGGAAATAAGGCCTAAGTATGGTATAATAAGGGTTCGAAAGGATGACTTATGATTAGACATGAAAAAAGATTTCCACTAGTCGCAGATGATGAGGTACTAGTTGGAGAAAATCCAATTATGAGTTTATATGATGAGAGCGACCTGATTAGCAATATCAGGGGACCTTATCAAGAAAAGGAATTTAGCTGGTCTACCGATTCACAGCGAGTTGCGTCGGCAAAACCAGTAGCACAAACGGAAGATGAGCTCCTGCCTCCTCTGTTTGAAGCTAAGCCAAGCCATTATTCTCGCAAGGAACGCCTTCAGCAACTGACTAAAACGAAGCCTTCTCCAGTGAAAACACAGGGGCAGTTGGCTCGTGAACAGGCTAGAGAAGACTTGAAGAAAAAACGATCAGCAACCTACTTAAGAGATGAAAAACCAGCACCAGCTAAAGTTGTGGTGAAACCTCCTGTCGTTTCAACAACTGAATCTAAGGCAGGTCGGTTGACACGTTTGGCGGACAACCTACGTCAGACAGACTATATTCTCGCTGATATGCCAGCTGTCTATTCTTTGAAGAAAGAAGATAGAGAACAGGAGCAGGTTATAAAGAAAAACTCGTATGACTTTTTAAGAAAGAGTCAGGTTTACAATTATCCTGAGCGCAGACAACATCGAGATCGCCAAGTGGCACAAGAATTGAATTTGACACATATAGAAGAGGAATAACATGACAAAAACCTATCATTTTATCGGAATTAAGGGATCAGGTATGAGCGCACTTGCTCTTATGTTGCATCAAATGGGGCATAAGGTTCAAGGTAGTGATGTAGAGAAATACTACTTTACACAACGCGGGCTTGAACAAGCTGGGATTCAGATTTTACCATTTGATGAGAAAAATATTACAGCAGATGTTGAATTGATTGCTGGTAATGCTTTTCGTCCAGATAACAATGTGGAAATCGCTTATGCTGATGCCCAGGGCTATACCTACAAACGTTACCATGAATTTCTAGGTGAATTTATGAAAGGTTTTACGAGCCTCGGTGTTGCTGGTGCCCATGGTAAGACCTCTACAACGGGATTATTGGCACATGTTATGCGCAATATCACAGATACTTCCTTCCTGATTGGTGATGGTACTGGTCGCGGTTCGGCAAATGCTCAGTATTTTGTGTTCGAATCCGATGAATACGAACGTCACTTTGCCCCATACCATCCTGAATACAGCATCATTACCAATATTGATTTTGACCATCCAGATTATTTCACTAGTCTAGAGGATGTTTTCAATGCTTTCAATGATTATGCGAAGCAAGTAAAAAAAGCTCTCTTCGTTTTTGGTGAAGATGAGCAACTTCGTCGTATCACGGCAAATGCTCCAATCTACTATTATGGCTTGGAAGACAATAATGATTTTGTTGCCTATGACTTGAAGCCTTCTACAAGTGGCTCACAATTCAAAGTTCGCCATGGTGAAGAAGAGTTGGGAGAATTCCAAATTCCAACCTTTGGTAAGCATAATGTGATGAATGCAACAGCTGTTATTGCCAATCTCTATATTGCTGGATTTGATTTGCAACTGGTTGCAGAACACTTGAAGACATTTGGAGGTGTCAAACGTCGTTTTACGGAGAAGATTGTTAATGATACTGTTATCATTGATGACTTTGCTCACCATCCAACGGAAATCATTGCTACTATTGATGCGGCACGTCAGAAGTATCCTAGCAAGGAGTTGGTAGCCATCTTCCAACCACATACATTCACTCGTACCATTGCGCTTCTCGATGAGTTCGCAGATGCGTTGAATGGAGCAGATGCAGTTTACCTTGCTCAAATTTATGGATCAGCGCGTGAAACAGACAACGGTCAGGTTAAGGTAGAAGATTTGGCGGCTAAAATCAACAAAAAAGGTGGACTTGTTACAGTTGAAAATACTTCACCACTTTTAGACCATGACAATGCAGTATATGTATTTATGGGAGCTGGTGATATTCAGTCCTATGAATATTCCTTCGAAAGACTCTTGTCAAATCTTACAAATAACGTCCAATAAAAAGAAAGACGGAGGCCTATGGCCCCTGTTTTTCCGCTATATAAGGGAGAAAATTATGGAAATTCGTTTTGCTACTCCTTCGGATTTAGAACAAGTTGTTTTGATTGAAAATGCCAATTTTTCCAAAGAAGAACAAATAGCTGAGTCTGTTCTTGCTATTTATCTGAATGCTTTGAGTAAAACCTGTTTAATAATGGAACACGATGGGGAAATCGCAGGATATTTATTATCCTGTCCTTCTGTTTCGCAGACTGTTACAGACGATATTTTTTACTTGACAGAGAGTGACATGCCGACAGGCAGTCACCTAGCTATTGCTAGTCTATCCGTAGCGGCTACCTATAAGGGACAGGGAGTGGGGACACTTTTGTTGGCAGCCATAAAAGAAGTGGCTTTAGCAGGAGGATTTGAAGGAGTTTCCCTGACCTGTAAGGAGTATTTGATTGGCTACTATGAAATGAATCAGTTTGAAGACTTTGGCCCCTCCTTGTCACAATTTGGAGGACAAATGTGGAGTGATATGTACTGGAAAGCCTTGTAGAAAGGGAAGTTCTTGCAATTCATAAGCCTTTAAGATATAATGTATAGTAACTGTGTGAAAGGAGTAACAGCGTGACAAAGGATACGAATGAAAAAAACACGCAGTCTTCAAGCTTCCGCGATCAAATTTTACGAGATTTGGAAGAATTGAAGGTGAAACGTTTGGCGGAACAATCAGCGGATGTTCTTGTTGATAAGCGTAATGAAGTTATCAACGAGCTCCAGCCTAGTCTTGCCGAAGAAAAAGCCCCCCATAGAGAGACTGAAATTGTAAAAGTAGAAGGTATTGCCTTCCCTGATTCATACTTGCCAGAAGAACAGCAAGAATCAGAAGTGATGACGGAAAGTATTGAAGAGCCAACATCAGAAACTTTGGCTACTCCAGAGACTTTTGTGATTGAAAAAGAAGTCATTTCAAGTCCGGTTCCTCAAGATACGGTGGAGCGGAACTTGGAAGAGCTACGAAACCTTGTAGCTGCTAATACTGTAGAATTTGATGAGGCTCCATCAAGCTCATTGGTTTCCGAACCAGTTGAGCCTGTCCTTTCAGAGAAGTCTTCTTTGGAAGATACATTTTTGGAATTTCCAACGGAAGATGTATCAGCTGTAACGGGTGATACAGAGGTTATCTCACTGGAAGAAACAATTGTTGCAACGAAGGCAGTAGCTCCAGTTGTAGCGACAGAAGAGCAGATGCAACCAACACAGTCTAGACGATCATCGTCGCACATAGCAAACAAGCAACGTCGTAAAAAACAGGATAAAGCCGCTAAACGCATTGTCTCTGTTATCATGTCGATTATTGTAGTGGCGGTTCTAGTGACAGGTCTTACTGGCTATATGTGGGTAAAATCTAGTCTGGAACCAGTCAATACCAAAGCTACAGAAGCTATTCAGGTAGAGATTCCAGAAGGGTCTTCAACTTTAGAAATTGGTAAAATTTTAGTTGATAACAAGTTGATTAAGAATGCTACTATTTTTAATTACTACTCTAAAATTAAGAGCTATAATAATTTCCAAAGTGGTTTTTATAATTTAAAACAAAATATGTCTGTGGATGACATCGCCAAAGCACTTCAAGAAAGTGGCACTCCGACAGCTCAAAAAGAAGCCGCAGGTAAGATTTTGATTGTTGAAGGGTATACACTGACACAAATTGCTCAGGCTATTACAGATAATACCAAGACAGAAGATAAAAATGATAAAACACCATTTACCACAGAACAATTTATGGCTACTGTGACCAACCAAGATTTTATTAATCGAATGGTTGCTACTTATCCAAAATTGTTTGCCAGCTTACCAGCTGCTGATAGTGGAGTTATTTATCAGTTGGAAGGTTACCTCTTCCCAGCGGTTTATGAATACAGCGATGAAACAACTATCGAAGAGCTCGTTGAGCAAATGATTGCCGCGATGGATAATCGTTTACAACCATATTATGAAACGATTGCTGCTAAGAATTTGACTGTAAATGAAGTTCTTACCTTGGCATCTTTGGTTGAAAAAGAAGGTTCTACTGATGAAGATCGTCGAAACATTGCAAGTGTCTTCTTTAACCGCTTGAATGCAGCAATGCCTCTACAATCCAATATTGCCATCTTGTATGCTCAGGGTAAACTTGGTCAAGAAACAACTTTGGCAGAAGATGCAGCGATTGATACATCAATTGAGTCACCATACAACATTTATTGGACACCAGGATTGATGCCTGGACCAGTGGATAGTCCAAGCCTTTCGGCTATCGAGGCAGTGATTAATGCCAACACGACAGACTATCTTTACTTTGTAGCAGATGTTACAACTGGAAATGTTTACTTTACAAATAATATTGATGAACATAACCAAAACGTTGCTAAGTATGTAAATGCACATCTTAATAATGAGTAAATTCTTACAACAAAATTATGTGGTTTTCCACATAATTTTGTTTTCATGAAAAATAAAAGAAAAGAAAAGGAAAGACAAATGGCAGAAAAAACATATCCAATGACCTTGGAAGAAAAGGAAAAACTAGAAAAAGAACTAGAGGAACTAAAGCTAGTTCGTCGACCAGAAATTGTTGAACGTATTAAAATTGCTCGTTCTTACGGAGACCTTTCAGAAAACTCTGAGTACGAAGCAGCTAAAGATGAACAGGCTTTTGTTGAAGGTCAAATCTCAACAATCGAAACAAAAATTCGCTATGCTGAAATCGTAAACAGTGATGCAGTTGCTGCGGATGAAGTGGCAATTGGTAAGACTGTGACTGTTCAAGAAGTTGGTGAGACCGAGGAAGAAGTCTATCATATCGTTGGTGCTGCAGGTGCAGATGCCTTTGCAAACAAGATTTCAAATGAAAGCCCAATTGGTCATGCTTTGATTGGTAAAAAAACAGGAGATATTGCAACAATTGAAACCCCTGCTGGTAGCTATGATGTAAAAATCTTGAAGGTTGAAAAAACGAAATAAGGTGTGGAGAGAGTCGAAAGATTCTCTTTTTTTTGTATAGTCTTTTAGTATATCTTTGATTTCTTCGACGAGCACTGAGGCGAACAGAGTTCGATTCAGCTCAACAACTTAAAACGAAAAATTGTTGACGAACTCTTCTATGAATGGTTGAGCTCTTTCCCACTCCCTATTTCCAACCTCCAACTATTTCCCAGATAGTTGGAGCAAGTAAACTAAACATACTATATAAGAAAACAACCATCTGAAACAGATGGTTGCGATTTTTTATCTAGAACGTTGTTTACCGGCGTTACGGTTTGATTTCTTCGACGTTTTTTCTTCGATGATAGCGGATGCTTTAGGAGTTACATCCTTGATAGTTGATTTATATGGTTTTGGAGGATTATTTTTAAATTCTTCTTCAACCTTAGCACGGATACGTGGTTTCAAGATGAGGTTTGTAAGAGCTTGTTGAATAAGACCGATAAATCCACCGACTACCCAGTAGAGGGTAACACCAGCAGGTGAAGACCAAGAGAACATAACAATCATCAATGGGTTCATGATTGCCACAGCTCTCATTTGTTTCTTCTGTTCTTCGTCCATACCGACTTGCATCAGAAGTGATTGAGCGTAGTAGAGGATACCAGCAATAGCTGTTAGAATGAGACTTGCAGAACCGAGATCAATGCCAAGGAAGGTTGCTTCTGAGATTCCTTCCGTGTAACGAGCTGCATAGAAGAGTGCCGTAAAGAATGGCATTTGAATCAAGATAGGAAGGCAGCCCATTCCACCAAATACGCTGACACCATATTGTTTTTGAGCAGCAAAGTATTCCTGTTGGGCAGCCAATTGCTCTTCTTGGGAACTTGCATTTTTCATGCGTTCTTGGATTGGACCTAAAATTGGTTTGAGGTAATTCATTTTCTCAGACTGATAGGTTGATTTCCAAGATTGGTAAATACCTAGTGGCATGATGAAGAGACGAACAATCAATGTCACGATAATGATAGCAACACCGAAACCGAGTCCTTGGTTTTCCGCGAAGAATTTAATCAGGTTTCCCATTGGGGCAACAAGGAAGTTGTAGACCCAACCTTCACCAGTAGGAACACCGTTCTTTGTCTGCACACATCCTGATAGAAATACTAGCGTAGACAGGGCTAGACCTGTTAATAAAATTCGTTTATTCTTTTTCAAAATGATACATTCCTTTTTTTACAAGATACATTCTATTTTACTTTTTTTGTTCAAAATATACAAGTTTTATCTATACGCCACCTGAAAATCCTTATAGTCTTCGAAGTTGGCTAGGGTGACATCTAGATAGGTGACTTTGGCCATACGAGAAGGCCCTTTCCGAATTTCATGGATAAAATGGCTAAGTTTCTCAGCATTATCTGACTGAGCTAAAATGGTGACAGTTCCATCATCATTATTCCAAACTCTGCCGTAGATGTCGCCTATTTCCACAGCTAAAAATTGAACAGACCAACGAAAGCCGACTCCTTGCACACGACCAGATGCAATCATTTTTACCTTTCGCATAAGTTTCTCCTTTTGACAAGACATTTACTTTATTATATCATGGTTGGGTAAGACTGTTCAAAAATCAAGATAATTGATTTAGCCGTTGGAAAATTGAAGTTGCTGAGCAGTAAAAGAAAAAGGGGCATTCATGGAGATCATTCGCTCAAAGGCCAATCATTTGGTCAAGCAGGTTAAGAAATTACAACAGAAAAAATACCGTACTTCTTCTTATTTGATTGAAGGTTGGCATTTGTTGGAGGAGGCTTTGGCAGCCAAAGTACCTATTGAACATATTTTGGTATCAGAAGAACATGTTCATCGGGTTGCTGGCTTATCCAATGTAACAGTTGTCAGTTCAGATATTATGCAGGATTTGGCAGACTCACGGACACCGCAAGGGGTAGTAGCTCAACTGTCCTTACCAAATCAGACCTTACCCGATGTCTTAACAGGGAAATTTTTGGTTCTGGAGGATGTGCAGGACCCTGGAAATGTTGGTACCATGATTCGTACAGCTGATGCAGCTGGTTTTGATGGAGTATTCCTATCGGATAAGTCGGCAGATATTTACAATATGAAAGTTCTGCGTTCCATGCAAGGGAGTCATTTCCACTTGCCAGTTTATCGGATGCCGATGACCGCTATTTTTTCTGCTTTAAAAAGCAATCAGATAGAAATCTTGGCAACAACCCTCTCTAGTCAGTCGGTTGACTATAAGGAAGTTACGCCAAATCCGAGTTTTGCCTTGGTCATGGGAAATGAAGGTCAAGGAATTTCAACTTTTGTAGCCGATGAGGCGGATCAACTTGTCCATATTACCATGCCAGGGCAGGCGGAAAGCCTCAATGTAGCCATTGCGGCGGGCATTCTATTGTTTAGCTTTATTTAAGCCAAGTGTACTATAGTGTGGTATAATATTCCAACGAGGTTAACGAATGGTTGCATATAAACAAGATAAAGAATACATGCATTACGTGGGGCACTTGATTGCCACACCCAAGGTGCAAAAATTGGGGAAAATCCCTCATCATTATTACTCCACGCGCTTGGAACATTCCATCAATGTCTCTTATACAAGCTATAAGATTGCGAAAAAATTTGGTTGGGATGCCAAGTCAACAGCTCGTGGTGGTCTATTGCATGATTTATTCTTCTATGATTGGAGAAATACCAAATTCAACAAGAGCCATGCTTGGGTTCATCCAAGAATTGCTAAACGCAATGCTCAGAAACTCATTCAACTCAATAAACTAGAAGAAGACATCATTGTGAAGCATATGTTTGGTGCGACAATCGCTCCTCCTCGCTACAAGGAATCCTGGATTGTGACATGTGTGGATAAGTATTGGGCTGTGAGAGAGTGGAGTCTGCCCTTACAACACAAGTGGAAAAATCGTAAGGTCTTTCGTTTTCAATAAAATGATTTAAAGGAGAATAGTATGAATAACGATTCATTTATTATTAATCAGGTGGATAATACCGCCCTCAACCGTTTCTTCGGTAAAATTTATGGTGTGGTTGCCATGGGAATTGGTCTATCAGCTCTAGTTTCTTTCTTGGCTGTGACCGTCTTTCAATCTTTATTGCTTAGTCTGCTGAGTGCAGGTTCCATCATCATGATGCTGATTATGATTGGTCAGATTGCCTTGGTTGTTTCTGCTTCAGCAATGGCAGCTAAAAATAGCCCAATGGCTCTACCAATGTTTCTTGCCTACTCAGTAACAAATGGTATTACCATCAGCATGATTTTGATGTTCTATACCAGCGAAACAGTTGTACTCGCCTTCGTGTCAGCGGCTCTCATGTTTGCTATCATGGCTGTAATTGGGATGACAACGAAGAAGGATCTTTCTGGTATGGCTCAGGCATTGCGTGCAGCTCTATGGGGAATTATTATTGCAAGTGTTATTAATATCTTCCTTCGTAGCTCAGGTCTAAGCTTTATGATGTCTATCATTTCTGTTTTGGTGTTCTCAGGTTTGATTGCTTATGACAACCAACGTATCCGCAATGTTTTCGAACAAACTGGTGGTAATGTTGGCCAAGGTTGGGTCGTATCCATGGCGCTTCAGCTCTATCTTGACTTCATCAACCTCTTCCTCAACTTACTCCGTATTTTTGGTGGTTTGAGTAGAGACTAATTATGACATATAAAAAAAGAGGGGTGCCCTCTTTTTTTATATGTCGTCTGTTATGCTAGGGCTCCCATTGGATCCCATGGGGCAAGGACTTGTGGTTGAGCTTGATAAGCTGCTAGTTCTTCTGGTGTGAGGAATTCTTTTCGGACAACAATCTGATAAGTATACTCGTCCATCCAGCTATCTGATGCGACGAAGTATCCCTTGTCACCAACCTTGTCACCCCAAGAGTTTTCTACTTTCCATTTGAGAGGTTGCTCATTGTCGTCTAAATCAACACCAGTTAAGACCATAGCGTGGGTCATCAAACTTTCGGAGTAGTCTAATCTTCCAGCCTTGTCTTGATGGAAATGGATACCCAGACCTGAAGAGAAGTCGTAGGTGTTGGTTGCCATAATACCAGTTTGACGGTTGCTACTTTGACCGACATCGGAACCAAACCAAACAGACTCGCCAGCTTTGAGTTGGGCAATAGCCAGTTCTTTAAAACGGTTCATTTCTACATTGAGGTAGCGGACAGCAGGGGCGCCAACGACGTTCCCCAACAATTCGACTGTATAAGATTTATTGTAAGGTTTATCAGTTGTTGGAGCGTTGATAATGGAGACATAGTCAGATAGTTTCAAACCAACGTATTTCTCATAGAATGCCTGAGGTGTCACATTTGTATCACGGTGATAGACATTGTCTTTATCTCTATATGCAAAATCAAAGCTGCGAGGAGGGAGTCCAAGGTTGACGGCTAGGAAGTTAAAGATTTCTTGAAGTAAGTTTTCTTTTTGTACTTGAACTTCTTCTGATGAAGCTCCTTTGGCAAGGAGGTCTCGCAAGATTTGTGCATCTTGACGGAGCAATTTGTTAAGGTACTGATTGAGCTCACGGCTGGCACTGGATGAGATAGATTCTGGATAGACGGATTTTGGTACCACACCATATTTTTCAAATAAGGCAACAACCATATCCCATTGACCGCCATCTTGTTGCGGGGTATCCAATAAGAATTTTACCTTACGGCTACCAATTTCTTGGTCAGCTGTAGCAATGATTTGTTCGAGGAACCAGTTGGACTTTTCATATTTATCCCAAAAGAAGGTATGGGCCTGTGATAGCTCAAAATTCTCCAACTTGAAGTCTGAGATGAGCTTGTGGCGGAAGGTGTTTAATGCAGCAAACATCCAGCAACGTCCAGAAGCCTTTTGGTTTGAAACAGCGTCCTTGGTCAAATCGATTGAAAAGACATAGTCATTGTCGATGGCGCTTTGGCGTGTTTCTAAGGATTTCAAAAGTCCGTTGTGGCTCACGGCATTTTCGGTTGCCTGTAGGCTTGGATTAGCTAGATAGTTGGCATACAAGCGTTCTGTAAAATCAAAATCTAATGTTGACATATATTACTCCTTTTTTTAATGATATTCACATTATAGCGCTCATAATTTATTTTGCAAGTATTTGGTGGAGTTGAAAGCTACAGTTCCTCACATATTTGTGATATAATAGGAAAAATATTTGATGAGGTAGCGACATGACCAAGACACCATTTGTTAGTAAAGAAATTTTGGATACCATTACGGAGCAATTTCCGACTCCTTTTCATTTGTATGATGAAAAAGGCATTCGTGAGAAGGCCCGTGCCCTCAATGCAGCTTTTTCATGGAACAAGGGCTTTAAGGAATATTTTGCGGTCAAGGCGACTCCAACTCCAGCTATTTTAAAAATTCTTCAAGAAGAAGGCTGTGGAGTGGACTGTGCAACAGATGTAGAAGTGCTGATGAGTGAAAAATTGGGCTTTAAGGACATCATGTTCACATCCAATGATACCCAGGCGCAAGAATTTGTCTATGCCAGAAAAGTTGGGGCGACCATTAACCTTGATGCCTATGAGCATATTGAATTTTTAAAAAATGTTGCTGGGATCCCAGAAACGGTCTGCCTGCGTTACAATCCAGGTGGGGTCTTCTCGCTGGGAACGGACATTATGGACCATCCAGAAGAATCTAAATTTGGGATGACCAAGGACCAGCTCATGAAGGGCTACAAGGAATTGAAAGAGCTTGGTGTCAAGGAGTTTGGGATTCATGCCTTTCTGGCTTCAAATACTGTGACCAATGATTACTATCCTGTCTTAGCTCGCCAACTCTTTGAATTGGCCTTGGAAATCCGTGAGGAAACAGGTGTGACCTTGGACTTCATCAACCTGTCAGGTGGGATTGGTGTCAACTATCGTCCTGAACAAGAGCCGAATGACATTGCTGTCATTGGTGAGGGGGTTCGTAAAGCCTATGAGGAAATTCTCACGCCAGCAGGTATGGGACATGTCAAAATCTTTACGGAATTGGGACGCTTTATGTTGGCTCCACACGGTCACTTGATTACAAAGGTGCTTCATCGTAAGGAAACCTATCGGACTTATATTGGTGTCGATGCATCAGCTGCCAACCTCATGCGCCCAGCCTTCTATGGTGCCTACCACCATATCACCAACATCACGCGCTCAGATGCCCCAATCGAAGTGGTGGATGTGGCAGGTTCCCTCTGTGAAAACAACGACAAGTTTGCGGTCAACCGTGAATTACCACGGGCCGAAGTAGGAGACACCTTGGTCATTCATGACAGTGGGGCCCACGGCTTCTCCATGGGCTACAACTACAACGGTCGTCTGCGTTCCTCTGAAATTCTTTTACAGGAAGATGGCACAGCGCGGATGATTCGTCGTGCTGAAACACCAGAGGATTATTTCGCAACCATTTACGGTTTTGAATTTGACAGGTAAGTCTTGGAAAAGCCTGCTGAATTTGGTATAATAGATTCATTAAGAGATTGTCGCAGGGCAATTCCGAATGAATTATTTTTAGAAGAGTCAGGAGATTGACAAATGAACTTAGGTTTAGCAATTTTACTTATTGTATTGGCATTTGCAGGTGGTGTAGCCTTGGGCATTTACTTGTCACGTAGACAGGTGGAAAACTATATTGCTGACAAGCCAGTTTTGGATGAAAATGCTTTGCGTTTGATGATGAGCCAAATGGGTCAAAAACCAAGCGAAGCAAAAGTACAACAAGTACTTCGCCAAATCAAGAGCCAACAAAAAGTGGCAAGCAAGAAAAAATAATCAAACTGGGACTGGGATATTCATTCCCAGATCCCATTTTTTGAGTAGAAAAGAAAGGCTAGTCAGATTTTCTGGCTATTCTCAGTATTATGGATAATCGACCAATAGGTTTTTTAGATTCAGGTGTGGGGGGATTAACGGTTGCGCGTGAGTTAATGCGCCAACTTCCCCATGAAGAAATCGTTTATATCGGGGACTCGGCACGGGCACCTTATGGACCTCGTCCAGCAGAACAAATCAGAGAATATACTTGGCAGTTGGTTAATTTCCTTGTGACAAAAAATGTAAAAATGATTGTCTTTGCCTGCAATACGGCAACAGCGGTAGCCTGGGAAGAAGTCAAGGAAAAGTTGGATATTCCTGTTTTGGGTGTTATTTTACCAGGTGCTTCGGCAGCTATCAAGGCAACGCAAACTGGTAAGGTTGGTGTTTTAGGAACGGCTATGACTATTCAATCCGATATCTATCGTGAAAAAATTCAGGCCCTTTCTCCAGAAACGCAGGTAGCCAGTCTAGCCTGTCCCAAGTTTGCCCCTCTGGTTGAGTCCAATAGCCACCAATCCAGTCTTGCCAAAAAGGTTGTTTATGAGACACTTCGACCACTCGTTGGGAAAGTGGACACCTTGGTTTTGGGCTGCACCCATTATCCTCTGCTTCGCCCCATCATCCAGAATGCCATGGGCAAGGATGTCAAGTTGATCGATAGTGGTGCAGAGTGTGCGCGAGATATTTCTGTTTTATTAAATTATTTTCAAATCAACCGCAGCCGAACCGAAAAGGATATTCAGCACAGATTTTACACAACAGCTAGTCCGGCAGCTTTTAAAGAAATAGCTGAAAGCTGGATGGGCATTGATATTCATGTGGAGCATGTAGAACTATGACAGACAAGATTTACGAGTACAGAGATGAACACAATTGGTTTATCGGAAAGTGGGAGGGTTTTAACTCGATTGCTGGTATTGGAAATGTGAGTGATGAAGAACATTTTTACCTCAATAGGCTTTTGACTCGCCTAAACCCTCCAACTGATAATGATGTTCTTTCGGGCTATGATGTGACAATCGTAAGGAAACAATCTGATTTCCAGCTTTTTCGCTTTATAGTGGAAATCATCAAGACAGAAACAGGTCGTGACTTGCAGGTTCTTCAACACCAAGGAGCTATTCTGGTAACAGAAAATGACAAGCTTCTCTTGGTTCATCTGCCCCAAGCAGGGGTTAGCACGGCAGATTTCTTCGGTCAAGACAAGGGGTTGGCAAGCGTGGGAGATACCATCTTGATTGCCACTAAAAATGAAGGTAAGACCAAGGAATTTCGCAAGTTTTTTGAGCGTTTTGGCTACCAGGTCGAGAACCTCAACAATTATCCTGACCTGCCAGATGTAGCAGAAACAGGTATGACCTTTGAGGAAAATGCACGGCTCAAGGCTGAAACCATAGCAGAGCTGACAGGCAAGATGGTCTTGGCAGATGATTCGGGTTTGAAGGTTGATGCTTTAGGTGGTTTACCAGGAGTTTGGTCTGCACGTTTTTCAGGTCCAGATGCCACAGATGAGCTCAATAATGCCAAGCTCTTGCACGAGTTGGCCATGGTCTTCGACTTGAAAAATCGTTCGGCACAATTCCATTGTACTCTGGTCATGGCTGCTCCAAATCGTGAGAGTTTGGTGGTCGAAGCGGACTGGGAAGGCTTTATCGGTATGGAACTCCGTGGGGAAAATGGGTTTGGATATGATCCACTTTTCCTCGTAGGCGAAACAGGTAAGACTTCGGCAGAATTGACCCTAGAAGAAAAAAATAAGATTTCCCACCGTGCACAAGCACTAGAAAAATTAGTGGAGGCATTTCCAGTATGGCAGGAGCAAGCAAAACAATCCTAGTCATGAGCGACTCTCATGGGGATAGACAGATTGTAGAGGATATTAAACATCATTATCTTGGGAAGATCGATGCCATCTTTCACAATGGCGATTCAGAGCTAGATAGTCAAGATAGTCTCTGGGAGGGCATTCAAGTGGTCAATGGGAACTGCGACTATTTTGGTGGTTACCCTGACCAGCTCATTACTCAATTGGATGGTGTGACTATCGCCCAGACTCATGGTCATCTTTATGGCATTAATTACGGCTGGCAACGGTTGGATTATTGGGCCCAGGAAGTGGATGCGGACATTTGTTTATATGGGCATTTACATGTGCCAGATGCCGAAGTGCGTGGCAAGACCCTCTTCCTCAATCCTGGCTCCGTTAGTCAACCTCGTGGTCTGGTCAGAGAATGTCTCTATGCTCTTGTGACCATCTATGACGATCACTTCCATGTGGATTACTACAATCGACAGCACCAACTTTACCCAGCATTGACAAAGGATATTTCAAGATGATTGCAAGAGAATTTGAAGCCTTTTTATTGGACCAGGAAGAAACTTTCTTGACACCAGCGGATAAATTGGCAGTAATTATTGATACGCATAATATTGACCATGCGAAACTGTTACTCAGTCACATGACCTATTCACGCGTACCTGTGGTAACAGAAGACGGTCGTTTCTTCGGCACCATCGGCTTGACGGAAATCATTAAATATCAAGCTGAAAATGAACTATCGGATGATGAGTTAAACAGAGATATTTCTGTGATTGTAAAGACAGATGAAGAGACTGTTGGTCTGGATTATGATTTGACAGAAGTGATGCGCAAGCTAGTAGATCAATCTTTCTTACCCGTTCTTGGGGAAAATAGAGAATTTATGGGAATCATTACACGAAAATCCATCTTAAAGGCAATCAATGCTCTCTTGCATAATTTCCCCCTAGCATCAAAAGAAGGCAAGAAATGAAGCAGGCGATTGAATCTTTTATCCAGAGCAAAAAGGTCAGTGTCAACAGCCAAAAGTCCTATACCTATGACCTGCAGCAATTTGTGACAGTAACAAAGGGGGAGATTAGCCAACAGTCTCTTTTGGTCTATCAGCAGTCTCTTCTAGACTTGAAACCTGCTGCTCAGAAAAGAAAAATGTCAGCGGTCAATCAATTTCTCTACTTTCTTTATGAAAATAATCTCCTGGATCGTTTTTATAAATTGCAAACGATGTCAGGTCCAGCCAGCGTCAAAAAGAAGCTGGAGCGTGAGGATTTAACTCTCCTCTTTCAAGAAAGTCCTTGGCTTGATGGGCAACTGATTGCTCTTTTGATTGCCTTACTAGGGCTGACTCCTAGTGAAATAGCAGAGCTGACTAGTCAGCAGGTCAATCTGGATTTTCAAGTTCTGACAGTTGAGAAAGGGACGACTAAGCGCGTGCTCAGTCTGCCCAAGGAAGTGATACCCTATATGGAGCCTCATCTGTCTGGAAGCTATGTCTTCGATAAGAAGGGACAGACCTATTCTCGTCAATGGTTCTTTAATCGTCTGACAGAATTTGTCCAGTCCATTGGCAAGCCTGATTGGACAGCCCAAAAATTACGAGAACAGTATATTCTAAAACAGATAGACGAAGGAAAATCCTTGGACCAAATCGCCAAGCAGTTGGGACTGAAAACAAGCATGAGTTTGGAAAAATTTAGATAATGGATATAAAATTAAAAGATTTTGAAGGGCCACTTGATCTCCTGCTACACCTGGTGTCCAAGTATCAAGTAGATATTTACGAGGTTCCGATTACAGAGGTTATCGAGCAATATTTAGCCTACATTGCTACCTTGCAAGCCATGCGTTTAGAGGTAGCGGGAGAATATATGCTCATGGCTAGTCAATTGATGGTCATCAAAAGTCGTCGGTTATTACCGAAGGTTGTTGAGCAAATTGATCCCGAAGATGATCCTGAAATGGACCTCTTGGACCAGTTGGAAGAATACCGCAAGTTCAAGCTTCTTAGTGAGAAATTAGGGGAGCAACATGATGAACGGGCGAACTATTTTTCAAAACCTAAATTAGATTTGATTTATGATGATGTACAATTAGCCAAGGATAAGACCGTCATTGACATTTTCCTAGCTTTTTCTAAAGTAATGGCTGAAAAACAGGCAAGCCTCCGTCAGTCTCATACGACCATTGCCCGTGATGAATATAAAATCGAAGACATGATGGACTTTGTTCGCAGTCGTTTCGAGACTGGTCCACGCCTTGAACTCCGTCAGCTTTTTCAAGAAAGTCAAGATGTCAATGAAATGATTACGATCTTCCTTGCGACTTTGGAATTGGTCAAGGTTCATGAAATCGTCTTGGAACAGACAGAGACTTTTGGAGATATTTATCTAGTAAGGAGTGAAGATGAATCGCTTAGCTGAAATCGAAGTCCTGCTCTTTGTGGCAGGTGAGGATGGCTTGACGTTACGAAATTTGGCAGAGATGTTGGAAATGCAGCCGACAGCTGTCAGCCAGCAGTTAGAGAAACTTAGTGAGAAATATATGGCAGACAAAGCCTCAGGCTTAGCCATCTTAGAATCCTCCAACCGCTACAAGTTGGTTACTAAAAAAGAATATGCAAATCTTTTGCGAATCTATGCCAAAACACCAATCAATCAGACTATGTCACGGGCTCTTTTGGAAACCTTATCAATCGTAGCCTATAAGCAACCCATTACTCGGATTGAAGTTGATGATATTCGTGGGGTCAATTCCAGCGGTGCCATCAGTAAGTTGCAGGCCTTTGACCTCATTCGTGAGAACGGTAAGAAAGAGGTTCTTGGTAGACCAAATCTCTATGTGACGACGGATTATTTCCTGGATTACATGGGAATTAATAGTCTAGAAGAATTGCCTGATGTGTCTGAAATAGATTTGATTCAAGAAGAAACAGAGCTATTCGTAGAAAGAAATGAGTTAGAAAATGAGAATTAATAAATACATTGCCCATGCTGGAGTTGCCAGTCGTCGTAAGGCAGAAGAACTAATCAAACAAGGACTAGTTACTGTAAATGGTCAGGTTGTTCGTGAGCTAGGGACAGTTATCAAATCGGGTGATAAGGTAGAGGTTGAGGGACAACCAATTTATAACGAAGAGAAGGTCTACTATCTCCTCAATAAACCACGAGGTGTTATTTCTAGTGTGTCAGACGACAAGGGAAGAAAGACGGTTGTGGACTTGTTGCCAACAGTTAAGGAGCGGATTTATCCTGTTGGTCGTTTGGACTGGGATACATCTGGGGTTTTGATTTTGACCAATGACGGTGATTTTACAGATGAGATGATTCACCCACGTAACGAGATTGATAAGGTTTACTTGGCGCGTGTCAAAGGGGTTGCCAACAAGGAAGTCTTGCGTCCCTTGACCCGTGGTGTTGTCATTGATGGCAAAAAGACCAAGCCTGCGGTGTATGAGATTATCAAGGTGGACCCTGTTAAGAACCGCTCAGTTGTAGAATTAACAATCCATGAAGGTCGAAACCACCAGGTTAAGAAGATGTTTGAGGCTGTCGGCTTGCAGGTAGATAAGCTGTCTCGTACTCGCTTTGGTAATCTTGACTTGACCGGCCTACGTCCAGGAGAATACCGCAAGCTCAACAAGAAAGACATCAGTAAGCTACATACCCTGGCTGTTACTAAGCCAGTTAAAAAATAATGACTAGACTCTTGATCGGCTTGGTCCGATTCTATCAGAAATTTATTTCTCCTCTTTTTCCCCCCTCTTGTCGTTACCGTCCGACTTGTTCGGCTTATATGATCGAGGCCTTACAAAAACATGGACTCAAGGGCTTTTTGATGGGGTTGGCTCGAATTGGTCGCTGTCATCCCTTTGTGGAAGGTGGGGAAGATCCTGTGCCGGACAGGTTTAGTCTGAAAAGAAATAGGCAGAAGTAGGGCAACCTACTTTTTGTTCTGTATAAATATAGGTTTTTAGGTTGCCTTTAGTACTCTCTCAAAAGGTTTGGGAGCCTCTGAAGGCTGAACATTGTACTTACGATACTAGGTAGCAATCGTGAAGTACAGTCTGCCATTTAACAAAGTAATCAAAGATAAACCAAATGACTCTCCTTTTTGTTACCGACAAGACTATACTATACTTATCCGAGTTCATTGAGTCTTGGGCTTAGTGGATTATCATTAAAAACTAAGAAGCAGTAGGTATGAGGGGAGTTTGCCTTGACCTTCATACCTGATCATTTTTAGTTAGAATGGAAGAAAGTGAGAGTACTCAAAGGCGAATATTGTTGGTCAGATAGTTGCATATTTATGCTAAATCGTGCTATACTATTCAAAATAAATAAATGGGGTAGAGATATGAAAAGAATGAAAAACATCGCTTTAACTGGTATCGGTCTGCTTTCTATTGCAGCGTTAACAGCTTGTCAAACTAAAGAAAAGACGAGCGATGTTGCTCTGACATTTAACTCAGAAGTGACAAACGAAGGACAAACTATCGAAGGCGGGAGTCTCAAATATGCCTTGGTAGCTTCGGCACCTTCGACCGGTATCTTAATTGATGAATTATCGCAAACGGCGGTAGACTCAACCTTTGCAGACATGGTTGATATTTCTATGTTTGGATATGATTCAGCTCGTAAGTTAGACGATTCAGGTCTTGCTAAGGCAGAGTTTGATGTAGACGCAAAGACAGTTACCGTTAGTTTGACAGGCAAGGACTATAAGTGGTCCGATGGGCAAGGCTTCACCATCGATGATTATATTTTCACAATCGAACAACTAGCTAGTCCAGACTATACAGGGGTTCGTGCAGACACTACCTATACAAATATCATTGGTTTTGAAGAATTTCAGGCTGGAACAGCAAGTGAAATTTCAGGCGTTAAGAAGGTTGATGACTATACGGTAGTTCTCTCAGTGAAAGACATGTCTCCATCCATGATGTATGCTGGTGGGGGAGTACCTTATTTAGTCATGCCGAAACACATTTTTAAAGACATTGCAGTCAAAGATTGGGAATCAAGTGAGTATTCTCGTACGGCAAAAGTTGTCGGTATGGGCCCTTATAAGGTCAAGGAAATTGTCAATGGCGAGTCGGTGACCTATGTACCAAATGAGTACTACTTTAAAGGGAAAGTTAAGCTAGATAGTTACAGGATTGATATTGTTTCACCAGATACGATTGTTGCAGAAATGAGAGCAGGCAATTATGATATTGCTGATATGCCAACAGACCAGTACGAATCTTATAAGGACTTATCAAATATTACTTTGCTAGGTAGTCTGGATGGTATTTACAATTATATTGGCTTCAATCTTGGTAAGTACGATGAGACCAGCGGTAAAAATGTGACCAATCCTAATGCTAAGATGAATAATGTTAAATTGCGTCAAGCAATGGGATATGCGTTGGACAATGCGGTGATTGGAGAGAAATTATATAACGGCTTGTATCACCCGACAAACTCACTAATTATCTCTTTCTTTGGAGATGTTCACGATTCAGAACTAGCTGGCTATAGTTATGATCCTGAAAAGGCTAAGAAACTTCTCGATGAGGCAGGATATAAAGATGTTGATGGAGACGGTATGCGTGAAGATGCTGATGGAAAACCACTTACCATCAGTGTTGCAGCACAGAAATCAACCGAAACGCAAGAAACCATGGTACAGCAATACCTTACATGGTGGAAAGAAATTGGTTTGAATGTGGAACTCTATACAGGAAGAACCATTGAGTACAATACTTTCTATGAATCAATTGCTGCCGATGATGAGGGGATTGACGTCTATCTTGCTGCTTGGATTGCTGGCCTAGATCCAGACCCGACATCATTGTGGGGACCTGAAGCGATGTACAACTATACTCGCTTCGTTTCAGATGAAAACACAGCACTTTTAAATAAAATTACCTCTGCTGAGTCATTTGACGAACAGAAAAATATTGAAAATTACAAAGCTTGGCAAGAATATGCATTCGAACAAGCCTTTGCAATTCCAACCTTTGAACGTGAAAGTATTACTGCCGTTAACAAACGCGTTAAATATTACGACGTTTATATCGGTTCGGACAGTAAATCAGGCCATGAAAATCTTGAGTTGACTGCGGAAAAAGGGATTGCAGCAGAATAAATGTAAGAAAGGGGAGTTTATTTGCTCTCCTTTTTCATTTTCTATGAAAATTTGAAAAAAATGGGGCAAAACTCTTGATTTTCAGCCTTCTTTAAGCTACAATAGTATCACGATTTCATTGATTTAACTCAAACCTGTTGTGAGTTAAGTGAATGAATCATCATTCACCATGCTGTTTGCTGAGCTTGACTCCGGGCAGTGTGGCTATTTTTTTGTCTTTCTTGCCATAGGAGACAATCGAGTCTTTTTACTCAATGAAAATCAAAAAAAGAAACTAGAAAACAAGCATGGTATACGGCAAAATGAAGCTGACATGGTTTGGATTTGATTTTCGAAGGGTATTCGTATTTAGTGAAATGTCACCAGAGAGGTCCTTATGAATATTGAAACATTAGAGTATATAGAAGAAACAGCCAAAAACCACATTGTCTTATTTGAACCACAGATTCCACAGAATACAGGCAATATTGCTCGAACTTGTGCTGCAACCAATAGTCCTCTCCATATCATTAAGCCTATGGGATTTCCAATTGATGACCGTAAGATGAAACGTGCAGGACTAGATTATTGGGATAAGTTAGATGTTCGCTTTTATGACAATTTAGCAGAATTTATGGATTATGCCAGCAAACAAGGACGTGTTCACTTAGTATCTAAATTTGCTGATAAAACCTATTCGGATGAAGACTATGATGATGGGAACATTCATTATTTCTTATTTGGCCGTGAAGATAAGGGCTTGCCAGAAGATTTTATGCGTGAACATCCAGAGAAAGCTATCCGTATTCCAATGAACGATGAACATGTGCGTAGTCTTAATGTCTCTAATACAGCGTGTATGATTGTATATGAGGCTCTTCGGCAGCAACAGTTTGCTGGTCTAGATTTGGTTCACACCTATGAGGGGGACAAGTTAAAATAGTGAAAACTTACCAAGCTCTTGCAAATGCAAGGCTTTTTTGGTATGATGAAATAGTCTTCAGGGCAGGGTGCAATTCCCGACCGGCAGTGTAAAACGTGGCTATCTTATTTTAAGACTAGGCAGCGAATCGAAGACTATACTGAATGTATGTCGAGATGAGCTAACGCAGTATTAGAACAAAATAGTCCGTTGGTAGTCTGCGAGCGAAAGCTGATGTGGTGCAATTCCACAACCGACAGTAAAGTCTGGATGGGAGAAGACGAAGTGGAGGCTTTTTGCCTACTCTTCCACGCTTCTTCAATTTTCAAAAATTGGAGGAACCTTATGACAAACACACGCAAAATGACGATTATCGCCATTCTCTCAGCAGTATCCTTTCTGCTCATGTACTTGAAATTTCCGCTGATTCCAACAGCCAGTTTCTTGGAAGTGGATTTTTCTCTCGTACCGATTTTATTTGGTCTGCTTATTCTAGATATGAAGTCTAGTTTTGCTATCCTTTTGGTACGAACTTTTCTCAAACTGATTTTAAATAATCAGGGACCATCGACAATTATTGGCTTACCGATGAATATTGCAGCTATGTCAGTTTTCATTTTAGCAGTAGCTTATTTCTGGAAAAATGACCAAGCGATAAAAAATTATTTAAAAGCAGCCGCTGTTGCAACAATTGGTTCGACAGCAGTGATGCTGGTATTAAATTACGTTTATGCGGTGCCTGTCTATGCAGCCTTTGCAAACTTTGATATTAAAGAAATCTTGGGTCTGACTAACTATCTTTTGATGATGGTGCTTCCTTTTAATCTTTTACAAGGGATTGTGCTTTCAGCAATATTTTATATCTGTTACAAAGCAGCCCAACCTATTTTAAAGAAAGTTTAACCTTTATAAGGTAAACTATATTGTATGAAGAATAAACAAATCCATTTACGAAACGCATCTTTTTTTGCTCTGGCCTTTGTGATATTGGGCTATGTAGTAAAATTTTATCCTACTACCCTAGCAGGTTTTGACTCGACTGTCCAGTCTGCCATTCGTGGAAATTTACCAAGTGGAGCCAGTCAATTTTGGACCTCTATTACTGTTTTAGGAAATACAGTTATTATTTTAGCTATTACCTTGGTTCTAGCTGCTATCTTTTACTACTATAAAAAATGGAAGATAGAAGCTTATTTCCTACTTGCTAGTTTTGCGGCGATGGGTGTGGCATCCACAGCCCTGAAATATGTCTACCAACGTCCGCGTCCAAGTATTGAATGGTTGATTGATACCATCGGTTACTCATTTCCTAGCTGGCATACTGCATCAACTATGATGATTGCAGGAGCAGTTGTTATTATTGTTCACCAGAGGATGAAGAAAGGCATAGCTAGATTGGTGCTACAAGCCGTGTTGATTCTACTTGCTATCCTGGTAGCTGTATCCCGTATCTATATTGGGGTTCACTATCCGACAGATATTATCGGCGGTTGGCTACTTGCCGTCACTCTTTTACAAATGATGTATCCATTTTACGATCAGAAACGCTTTGAATGGCGTTTCCAAAGTAAGCAAAAATAGTCAATTTGACACCAACTCCTACTGTAAAAGGTAGGAGTTTTAATTTGCGGTCCTTTGCAGAAGTGGCTTATTTCACAAGATTTATTGAGACTGAGCTTAGGCACAGCGCAATTTCTTAGAGTTCGCGCTGGACTTATCGGAAAATAGTGCAAAAATCCTCCGAGAAATTCTCAGAGGATGATGATGTATAAATCTAGTTTTTGATTGGGCCATCAGCAACGGCTTCGACAGCATTTTTTATCGTTTGGGCGAAGACTTCGCCTCCATTACTTTCAAGATTGAAATGAACAAGGTCGGTATTGTACCAAATTGGTGGATTATCCTTTGCAACTTGATACCAGTCTGCAATGGAAATGTAATCATATTTTTCAGCCAATTCTTTTTCGTATTGACCTGTTTGATAGGAAATGGATTCGCTCGGAGTGAAGTTTCCATCGTAAGGAGTGACAAAAATAAGGCGACGTCCTTTAGGAAAATCTTTGACTAGTTGGTCTAGTAGTTCCTGATAATTATCCGTAGTATTTGTACCTAGGGCTACAACTACAGTCTCTTTCAAACTATTATTTTGCTGATAAAGACTTATCAATTTAGCAATTTCAGAGAGATTTCGGCTGACAGTTCCATCAATCTGTGCATCTGGTAGCGCGGTCTGTATGGCAGAACTTGCGCGAACAGTAACAGAATCGCCAAAGATGATAACTCCTTTTTGAATTTCAAAACTAGTAGCTTTAGCGTTTTCAGCAGCAGATCGTGTTGTATTTAGTTGGGTCTGAGCTTGATAAAGATTGCTAACCATGCTCTCTTGTTCAAAACTTCCTAATTTTGGTGCAAACAGACAGATACCTAAGCTAATTGCAGTCAAGCAAGCAGAGCTGCTAAGAAGCCATTTTTTATAGGGTTTCAAGTCCATTGGTAATCCAAACAAACTTCCTACTTTACCAGCAATATATGGTTCTAGAATATAGAAGGAAATAGTTGATAGGATAGTAGAAAAAACAAAGGATAATCCCGCAGCGATAGAGGCATTTGTCAATTGTGTAAAGATAATGAGCAAGGGCCAATGGAAGAGGTAGATACCATAAGAAATACTTGCAAAGAAGAGGATAATTGCAGGTTCTTTGATATCTTCGGTTTTCTCGTGAAGTACCCGAGCAGCAAAAATCATAGTTACTGTAGCTAAACTGGATAGAAGAAAACCAATTAGATAGGTCCAGATGGAACTGAATTGAAGAGTAAAGAGAAGAAGAAGTTCTACTCCTAGTCCTCCAAGAAACAGACCTATAGCTTGTTTGATACTCAATGTATTCACTTGTTGCTGGAAGGCAGTTGTTGTATTTCCGATACCAGCGATGGTTGCGAGAATGCTTCCGAGGAAGAATGGGAAGGTATGGGTAAAGCTCGAGTAGTAAATGGTTGAGAAATTATCCACAAAGAAACTTGAGATAGACATTGCTAAAAAACTTAGCGAGAAGAGGCTTATAGATGTTAGAAAAATTGATCCACGTAGTTGCCCCACACTTTTTGAGATGCGAGTCAGATACCAAACTAAACCAGCCCAGACAAGGTAATACTGAACTTCTATGGCTAGGGTCCAAGTATGAACAAATAGATGAGGTGAAAATTGATTCTCGTAACTACCACCAGATAGAATTTCAAAGAAGTTTGTCATGAATCCGAGCGCAGCGGCTATCTGATTGCCGATATTGGCAATGAAATCATTGCGGACAAGCAGAGCAAGTGGAAGAACCAAAAGAATCGTTAAAACCAGAGGGGGGATAATCCGATAGAACCTTCTTCTGAAAAAGCTGACAATATCTATTTTTTTATGTTTTGCAAACTCATCAATCAAAAGGGCGGTTGTCAAATATCCAGACAGGGTAAAGAAGAGGTCAACCCCTACAAAGCCACCTGGGAAATATTTGATAAAGAAATGATAGAGTAGGACAAAGACTAATCCAATCACACGTATAACGGATAACCATTTAATTTTCATATTGATAAATCCCCTGTTTAAAAGTTCCTTCGTAGGTAGCTTGTCCTTCGGTGGTCAATTTTCCTTTTCCATCGGCATAGCCGTTTTTAAATTGCCCGGTATAAACCCACCCACTTGCAGATGTGTAGGTTCCTTGACCGTGGAAAATTCCATTTGTAAATTGTCCTTCGTAGACATCTCCATTATCAAATGTCAATTTTCCTTGACCATTCATTTTATTTGCAACCACATAACCGTTGTACTGCAGGGCGCCATTATTGAAAGTCATGGCTTGCTTGCTGGCAATTCGCCCTGTAAATACAGAGAGGGCACAGATGAGGATGATAATAAGGGAGAGGATTTCAAGTTTTGGACGGGTGAAATGACTTGTTATATTATGCCATTTTATACTAGGTAATTTGAACTCTTTCATCGTTTTACTCTTTCATAGGATTTGACCGATGCTAATCAGTTCTTTCTAGGATACAGTAAGAAATTATCAGTTCAGTCAGAAATAGTTTACCATTTTTTTACAAATATTACAAAAATATTACATAAAAAATCTTATTCTTGGTCAAATGACTGTAACCTGTCCAACCAGTCTTGGCAACCTTTCTTTACCATTTCGTAGGTTTCGTCAAAATCTCCAGTATACCAAGGGTCTGGTACGGATTTTTCTGCGAATTGAAAAATCTTATTTTGGGCATGTGCTGGTGCCATTTTCTGTAAATCTCGGACATTATTGCTGTCCATACCAATGATGACATCAAATGTTTCGAAATCTGTCTGGCTCATTTGCTGTGATGATTTATTTTGGTCATAGGGAATATTGTGCTTTTGGAAAATTTTCTGAGTTCCAGGGTAGATAGGATTACCATGTTCCCAGTTTGAAGTAGCACGGCTTTCAATATGAAATTGATTTGTCAAATCTTTCATGACAAATTCAGCCATAGGGCTACGACAAATATTTCCAAGACAGACAAAAACGATTTTTTTCATAGATTCTCCCTTCGTGGCATAAGAAAAGAGAAGGCAGACTCGACAGGTAAATGTCTGAGTTCCCCTCTCTGCATATTTTTGTTCGGGCTACAGGTAAAAGACCAAATTGAGTGTAATGTTCATTATCAAACAGTGCACGAGCAATCCTACCTATATTGAACTCTTTGTTTATTTCTCTTCTTTGTCGAAAGCATTTCTGATGCCGTTAATGGCACCTTCAAGCCCATCTTTTGCATCTTCGACTAGCTCTTTTGCTTTGCCAATTCCTTTCTCAACAAGTCCTTCAACTTCGATTTCCTTGTCGCCGGTCAGCTTACCAATTACCTCTTTTGCAGAGCCAGATAGCTGTTCTAGTTTTGCGTCAAATTTTTCTTCTGACATAAAATCCCTCCTTGATATACACATATGGGGCGATGATTTTCTAAAAAGAAAATCACATACTATTCTTACTTACTAGTCTAACGTATATAAGTTAATATAGCAAGGGATTTGTTTATCAATAGGTCAGAGGAGGATGAGGGATAATTCTTGCAATTTTTTCTTCTTTTATTTATAATAATTATAAATAAAAGAAAGGGTGATATATGATGAAACAAAAATATTATCAATCTCCAGCAGAAATTGCGTCTTTCAGCCCGCGTCCATCACTGGCTGATTCTAAGGCTGTTTTGAATCAAGCGGTGGCCGATTTATCAGTAGCCCATTCTATCCTCCATCAAGTTCATTGGTATATGCGTGGTCGTGGCTTTATGATTTGGCATCCAAAGATGGATGAATATATGGAAGAAATTGATGGCTATTTGGATGAGATGAGTGAGCGTTTAATCACCTTAGGTGGGGCACCATTTTCTACCCTTAAAGAGTTTAGTGAAAATAGTCAGCTCAAGGAAGTTCCTGGTGATTACACTGTAACGATTGAAGAGCAATTGGCGCGTGTGGTAGAGGTGTTCCGCTATCTGGCTGCTCTTTTCCAAAAGGGATTTGATGTCAGTGATGAAGAAGGTGACAGCGTAACCAACGACATTTTCAATGTGGCTAAGGCTAGTATTGAAAAACATATTTGGATGTTGCAGGCAGAACTTGGTCAAGCGCCTAAGTTGTAAATAGATGAAGGGTCCCCAGTAGGACTCTTTTTTGCTGTATTATTTAATACTCTTCGAAAATCAACATTATCCGTTGTCAAGAGCCTTGATGAGTGAAAAGCTCCGGTGGAGCTTTTCAGCCTGTTACCTTGAAACAAGATAGTAACAGAGTTCTATCTTCAACTTCGTTTCCTAGGCTGCTTTTGATTTTCATTGAGTATAATATGACATTTGTCATATCAGTCCATGACAAAGGCTTCTAGTGTGACTTCCTTTTTCGAGATATACTGTCTATGTAAGATGTTCAAGAAGTAGGAGGTAGCAAGATGATAGAAGTAGAAGCACTAGAAAAAATCATCAAAGGACGGACCATTTTGTCTGATATTTCCTTTGAGATACAGTCTGGGGAATGTGTGGCCTTGATTGGTCCCAACGGGGCTGGGAAGACAACGCTCATGTCCTGTTTGTTGGGCGATAGAAAGGCGACGAAAGGGAAGGTTTTGTTGGACGGTCTGGCTCCGCAGGCTCGGCCCAATAAAGAAACAGTAGCAGTTTTACCTCAAGAAAATGCTATTCCAACGGACTTGAAGGTCAAGGAATTGCTCCGCTTTTTTCAAGCTATCTACAAGGACAGTCTGACAGATGTGGAAATCGACAGCCTGCTCCGCTTTTCCCCAGAGCAAAAAAATCAGCTGGCAGGCAAGCTATCGGGTGGTCAGAAGCGGCTCTTGGCCGTTGTCATTTGCCTGATTGGCAAGCCCAAGTTGCTCTTTTTGGACGAGCCAACGGCGGGCATGGATACGTCGACCCGTCAGCGTTTTTGGGAGATTGTACATGACTTGAAGGAAAAGGGTGTGACCATTTTTTATACCAGCCACTACATCGAGGAAGTGGAGCATACGGCGGAGCGGATTTTGGTCTTGCACCAGGGTAGGCTCTTGCGGGATACGACGCCATTTGCCATGCGGAGTGAGGAGCAGGAAAAAGAAGTAGCACTGCCAATCCGCTTTGCGACGGTGGTGGAGGGCTTAGATGCGATTGACGACATCAGCTATAAGCAGGACACGGTCAGCTTCAAGACCCGAGCTATTGAGCAGGTTTGGGCGAATTTGCAGGAAGCAGGCTGTCGGATTTCAGACTTAGAGGTGCAGAACAAGACCCTGCTCAACAGTCTATTTGACAAGACAAGGGAGGGAGAATCATGAAAGCATTGGTGAAAGTAGAAGCTGTCAAATTATCTAGAAGTTTGGGAGTTTTTCTCCTGTCAATCGGGATGCCTCTTATCTTTTTCCTGATTTTTTCATCAACGGTTCAGTTTGATGATGCGACCACGCAAAAAGCCTTTATCCAGTCCTATATGCTGACCATGACAGGTTTTTCCATGTCGGGCTTTGCCCTCTTTACCTTTCCCATGATGTTGGCGGAAGATAGAAACAATAGTTGGTTAACCTTTATCCAGCATTCTCCCCTACCAATCTGGCAATATTATCTGTCCAAACTCGTGCGGGTCTTGCTCTGCTTTGTGTCTTCCATTGCCATTGTCTTTGCGGTGGGTGGCTTAGTCAAGGGAGTTGAGATGACAGCTCAAGAATGGGGAATTTCGGCTCTCTTGCTTTTAGTAACTTCTATCGTATTTCTAGCCATTGGCTTACTTTTGGTGCAAATCCAGTCGGAACAAACCATGTCGGTGGTGGCCAACTTGCTCTACTTTGTTCTGGCTATCATGGGTGGCTCTTGGATGCCTGTCTCCCTCTTTCCTGACTGGGTACAGCGAATTTGCAAACTTATGCCCAGCTACCATGTTAATCAGCTGGTGACCACCTATGCCCAAGAGGGAGTTTTTCTCTGGAAATCCTTGCTAATTGTCCTAGGATATGCCATAATTTTCTTAGGAATTGCTCTGGCTATTCATAGAAAATCTGAACAGCAGTGAGGTGACCCATGATTTTTGAGAAAAGAAAGATACCACTCATGTTCTTCGTGGGCATGGTCTTTCTCTATTTTCCACTTTATTACGCCCAGTATAGTCCAAATCCGACGGCGGTTATTCTAGCAACCATTCTCTTTGCCTTGGTCTATTGTTCTCTCTTTTACACGGACCACAAGCTCTATTCCATGCTGGGCTGGTTTTACCTGATTGGCTATATCGCCGTCATGAGTTTTTGGTGCAATCTGCAATTTTCACTCTTCATCTTCAACCTATCCAATATGCTGAGCTGGTATTATAAGGAAACTCGGCCGACCTATCGAACGGTGTCCTATGGGATTTTGTTGCTGGTCATTATCCTCTGGGCTCTCTTTGGACCAGTCCCCTTTGAGATGCGGGCCTTTGCACTCATCATTCACTTTTTCGGCCTGGCCTTGCTGATTTTCAGCTGGATTGAAACCAAGCGGGAAGCCCTCCAGCAACGGATTCAGGAGCAAAATGCTTCCATTAACCTCCTGCTTGCTGAGAACGAACGCAACCGCATCGGTCAGGACTTGCACGACACCCTGGGCCATGTCTTTGCTATGCTGTCCGTCAAGGCGGAGCTGGTCAAGACTCTTTTGGACCACGACCAGATTGACCAGGCCAAGAAGGAAGTGCAGGAGCTCCAGACCTTAGCCAAGGACTCCATGCAGGATGTCCGCCAGATTGTCCAGTCCCTCAAGCAGCACACCGTGGCAGAGGAACTCCAGATTTTGCAGCAGATGTTGGATTTGGCAGGAGTGGATTTGGTTGTTTTGGGTGGGGAAATAGCAGAGCAGCTCAGCTTGCCTGTCCAGAACAAACTGGCCATGGTGTTGAGAGAGTTGGGCAATAACCTGCTCAAACACAGCCAGGCTAGTAAGTGCCGTTTGATAGTTGAAGAAGACCAGCAAGAATTAGTCTTGTACTACGAAGACAATGGTGTGGGCTTTGCCCAGTTGACAGGTCAAGAATTGCATACCATAAAGGATAGACTGGTGACGGTGCAGGGGAGTTTGGAATTTCTTTCTCTGGCACAGCCTACCCGCCTGTCCATACGAATTCCGCTTGAGGAGGTGGTAGAATGAGAATCTTAGTCGCAGAAGACCAGGCTATGCTGCGGGACGCCCTCTGTCAGCTCTTGGCCTTTCAAGATGCGGTTGAGGCTGTTTTACAGGCAGAAAATGGCAGTCAGGCCATTGTTCTTTTGGAAAAAGAGCCAGTAGATGTGCTACTCTTAGATATTGAAATGCCTGAGAAGACGGGGCTGGATGTCCTGGAATGGGTGCGTGAGAAATCCCTGCCCGTCAAGGTTGTCATCATGACTACCTTCAAGCGACCAGGCTATTTTGAGCGAGCGGTCAAGGCTGATGTAGATGCCTATGTGCTCAAAGAGCGCTCCATTTCGGACCTTATGCGGACCATTGAAACGGTCTTGGCGGGGCGGAAGGAGTACTCGCCAGAGCTAATGGATATTCTCCTGACCCAACGCAGTCCCTTGACGGAACAAGAATGTCACCTACTTAAATTGGTGGCGAATGGATTGTCCAATAAGGAAATTGCCAGCCAGCTCTATCTGTCTGACGGGACGGTCCGCAACTACATGACCTCTATCTTGGCCAAGCTGGGAGCTGAAAACCGCACGGCTGCTGTTAAGGTGGCACAGGAAAAGGGTTGGTTATGATATAGACACTCAGTTTATCTTTTATTACTTCGGCGAATGGGGAAACTTCGTTTCCTTATTTCCAACTTCAAATAATTTTATCATTATTTGAACTCACTTTGCCTAACTTCAGTTATGCCTGCAGCTTTTGACGTGAACATCGTTCACTTTATCCCCAGTCTCCAACTATCTCCCAGATAGTTGGAGCGAGTATAAAAGCAAACTGAATGCCTATATTAGAATTGGATTATATTGGTGATTTATCCAATCCTTTTTAAGCATTTCATAAATTCCAACTGATTTTTTATATTGAAAAACACCTAAAATTCTGCTACAATTTTTTTATGAAAAGACTTTATGATGTGCAACAATTACTCAAACGGTTTGGTATAATTGTCTATATGGGCAACCGTCTCTACGATATTGAAATGATGCAGATAGAATTAAATAGAATCTATCAGGCAGGTGTCTTAGATCGGTTGGAATATATGGAAGCAGAGCTTGTTTTGAGGCGTGAACATCGTTTGGAATTAGAGTATCAGAAATCAAGGGAGAATGAGTGATGGAAACATTTTGGGTATTTTTAGTATTTTTGGCAGTATTGGGAGCCTGGATGGGTTTTAATTACTGGAGATTGCGCCGTGCGGCGACGGTGATTGATAATGCAGAATTTGCAGAAAAGATACACGGAGGTCAGTTGATTGACCTGCGAGATCCGAGTGAGTTTAATCGTAAGCATATCTTAGGTGCGAGAAATATTCCTTACCAGCAATTACGCCAGTCTACAGCTGCTTTGCGTAAGGACAGACCTGTCTTGATCTATGAGAATGATCGTGGTCAGTTGGTAACGCCTGCAGCCCTTCATCTGAAGAAACAGGGCTTTAACGAAATCTATATTTTAAGCTATGGTCTAAATGGATGGAATGGTAAGGTAAAAACGACTAAGTAACATTGTCAGTAGGCTAGAGTATTTTCTTATGCAATAAGACGGATAAGGGCAAAAATATGGAAAAGAAATTTGAAAAGTTGTCATTGGCAGAAATTGGCATTATTTCTTTTATGGGACTTATTTTATTGATTAGCTTAGGCGCTAGTTGGTATAAAAATGCTCAAAGTGAAACAAGTGATACAAAGACAGTACAGCAAGCGCCCAATCAGAAAAAAACGGTTGATACAGTATTTCAGGATGCTGAGAATGCTGTCATTGTATTAGAAGGAACACATACTGAAGAGAAACTTGCAGAGGCACAATCTGCAGTAAACAAGGTTACGGATGCGACTAAAAAAGCAGCATTACAGAAACGGATTGACCAAGTAAAAGAGCAAGTAGGACAGCAGACAGATGCTCAAACACAGGCTAAGCTAAAAGCGGAGTTGGTCAGGGCGGAAGCAGCCCAAAAAGTAGCTGATGAGAAAAAAATATCTGAAACAGGGACCAGTCAGTCAACGGACCTTGCTGAAGCTAGTGAGACCTCACAAGAATCTTATGTAGTACCTAATCAAAATATATATGGAAACCAAAGTGTGAGTTCAACAAGCCAGTATACAAGCAGCGTGGCGTCAACTAGTACAAGTACTTCAGTCCCTCCGACTAGTGAAGGAGCACCTGTGGTAGAAACTTCAACAGTTTCTGAAACACCGGCGGAAACGACAGATTCAACAACTAGCCTGGTTGAGTCAGTGGAAACAGTTCCAACAGCTGACGAGAGTTCACCAGATAATCCGTAGGCTTTTTAGCTACTGGTTCTTTATGGCGTATTAGCATACTGGAAAAAATAGCTATTTGTATTTTAACACTAATTTTTTCTTGTAACGATCTAGTTTAAATACATACGATAAGAGTGAGGAATTTCGCGTAAAACAGAATTTCCTTGCTTTTTATTTTTATCATTTTGTTGCATAGCGCGAGAATGATTTCCTGCTATAGCGGTTGAGAGTGTATTTGGCGGAAGGTTGAAAAAGTTGGTGCAAAAAGGAAAGCAGGAAGTGCACTTGGTTTCAGCAACGAGCTTCATTTTTTGCTATAATATACCTTATGAGAATTGTATCGGGAAGCTATGGTGGAAGACCACTGAAAACGTTAGATGGAAAAACAACCAGACCGACATCGGATAAGGTCCGTGGAGCCATGTTTAATATGATTGGTCCCTATTTTGAGGGTGGTAGAGTTCTTGACTTGTACGCCGGCAGTGGTGGTTTATCTATCGAGGCTATATCTCGTGGCATGGAGTCAGCAGTTCTGGTTGAGCGAGATCGACGAGCACAAGCCATTATCCGTGAAAATATTGCAATGACTAAGGAAGCAGATAAATTTCAGCTTCTAGCAATGGAAGCTAGACAGGCTTTGAACAGTGTGGAAGGTCCTTTCGACCTGGTATTCTTGGACCCTCCTTATGCAGAGCAGGAAATTGAAGATGTGATAACAGAACTTTGTCGCCGTGACTTACTAGCAGATGATGTTATGGTAGTCTGCGAAACGGATAAGGCGGTCTCTCTTCCGGAAGAAATAGCAGAGCTGGGGATATGGAAAGAGAAACTCTACGGAATTAGTAAGGTAACAGTATATGTCAGATAAGATTGGATTGTTTACGGGCTCATTTGACCCCATTACCAATGGACACTTGGACTTAATTGAACGAGCGAGTGGACTATTTGATAAATTATATGTGGGAGTTTTTACCAATCCTAAAAAGGCAGGACTCTTGACGGGCTTGGAGAGAAAAGCCATTTTGGAGAAGCTTTTTGTAGGAATGGAGAATATCGAGGTCGTTCTGTCTGAAAATGAATTGGTAGTCGATGTAGCTAAGCGCTATGGAGTAACACATTTGGTCCGAGGATTGCGTAATGCGACCGATTTGGAATACGAGTCAAGTTTTGATTTTTACAATCGTCAGTTGGCGCCAGATTTGGAAACTATTTATTTAATCGCCAAGCCAGAGCTTAAGTTCGTATCATCCAGCCAGGTTCGAGAATTGCTGTATTTCAAACAGGACATAGGCCCTTATGTTCCAGAAATTGTTAGTGAGGAGATTAGAAAGAATGAAGAAAAATAGGAAGTTAACCCTAATTGCGTCTATTGTTTTAGGAACTCTTTTGATTTGGTTTGCCGTTTTTGTTCGTCTGCCTTATTATCTGGAAAGTCCAGGTGGAGCTGCCGATATTCGTCAGGTACTAACGGTGAACAATCAAATAGACCAAGAGGATGGCTCTTACAACTTCACCTATGTATCAGTCCAACAAGCTACAGCTTTACAACTATTCGCTGCTCAGTTTGATCCCTATACGACAGTTCGCTCCTCTGAAGAGATGACAGGAGGAGCCGACAATGAAGAGTATTTCCGTATAGCACAGTTTTACATGGAGACATCGCAAAATATGGCAAAGTATCAAGGTTTGACCTTGGCAGGAAAAGAAGTCAATCTTGATTTCTTTGGTGTCTATGTACTTGCCTTGGCGGATGATTCGACCTTTAAAAAAGTTCTTAATATTGCCGATACTGTTGTGAGTATCAATGGAAAAACATTTGAGTCTTCTCCTGATTTGATTAAATATGTGAGTGGCTTGGAACTAGGAAGTGATGTAACAGTTGGTTATATTAGCGCTGGCCAGGAGAAATCTGCGGACGGTAAGATTATCAAATTGTCTAATGGCAAAAACGGAATCGGCATCACTCTCGTAGATCATACAGAGGTTCAAAGTTCGATTCCGATTGATTTTCAAACGGGAGATATTGGTGGTCCAAGTGCTGGTCTGATGTTTACACTTGCCATCTATACTCAACTCGCAGAGCCTGACTTACGTGATGGTCGAATTATTGCTGGTACGGGGACTATCGAGCAGGATGGAAAAGTAGGTGACATTGGTGGGGCTGATAAGAAGGTTATTTCGGCAGCTAAGTCAGGTGCAAGTATCTTTTTCGTACCAAACAATCCAGTTGATGTGGAAGTTTTGAAGGAAGATCCAAAGGCTAAAACTAACTATGAAGAAGCTAAGGAAGCTGCGGAGAAAGCAGGATTGGATATTGAGGTAGTTCCTGTGAAAACGGTTCAAGAGGCTATTGATTATTTGAAGAAAACAAAGGGCGAGTAAATCGTCCTTTTTTGTTAGAGAATAATATTATAATTGTCAGAAATTTCTCCTAAATGGTAAAGTAGAAGAATTTCCAGATAAATCGTGTTATAATGATAAGGTTAAGTGTGAGAATTTAGATTCTGACCAGATAGATTATTAATCAAATAATTTTTACGTATGAAGATTTTATAAGATAGGAGGACAAATGAAAAAAGAAATTTCACCTGAAATGTATAACTATAATAAATACCCTGGTCCGAGTTTTGCTCGTGTCGGAGATAAGGTTGTATCTGAAAATATTGAATTGGACCTTTTGGAAGATTACAAGAATGCTTTTGACCAGACGATTTTTGGTCAACGTTTTTCACAACTCATGCTCAAGTTTGATTATATCGTGGGAGATTGGGGCAATGAGCAGCTGAGATTAAGGGGATTCTATACAGACGATAAAAATGTTAAATCAGACTTAAAAATCAGCCGCTTGGACGACTATTTGACGGAGTATTGTAATTTTGGTTGTGCTTATTTCGTCCTAGCCAATCCGAATCCACAAGACTTGCCTGCTGAGGAGGAGGATAAACCTCGTCGGAAGCGGAGTCGTTCTCGCAATCGTAACAGAAATCAACAGCGGACGGAGCCTATTGCGCCAAAAGAAAACAAAAATAATCGCAATGACCGTCAGAAAAAAGGGAAGCAGCAGAACAAACAGTCGGAACAACGTCATTTTACTATGAAGAATGCTGGTGTTAAGGCGAGTCAAACGGAGCGTTCTCAAAAACGTGAGCGTAAGCAGAGCAAGCGTGAGATGAATGAAGTGAAGCGTAACTTTGTTATCCGCCAGAAATAGGGAGAAATATGAAACCATCAATTTATGCATTTAGTCAAGCCAATCTGGTTGATTGGATTTTAGAAAACGGAGAGAAGAAGTTCCGTGCCACTCAAATTTGGGAATGGCTTTACCGTTCTCGTGTTCAATCCTTTGCGGAAATGACCAACTTGCCAAAATCTTTGATTGAAAAGTTGGAAGAGAATTTTGTAGTTAACCCGCTCAAACAACGGATTGTACAGGAGTCTAAGGACGGTACTATCAAATACCTCTTTGAACTGCCAGATGGCATGTTGATTGAGACAGTTCTCATGCACCAGCATTATGGTCTTTCTGTCTGTGTAACGACACAAGTTGGCTGTAATATCGGTTGTACCTTCTGTGCATCTGGATTGATTCCGAAGCAACGGGACTTGACCAGCGGTGAGATTGTAGCTCAGATTATGTTGGTGCAAAAATACCTAGATGAGCGCAACCAGAATGAGCGTGTTAGCCATATCGTTGTCATGGGGATTGGTGAGCCGCTTGATAACTATGACAATGTTATGACCTTCTTGCGTGTGGTCAATGACGATAAGGGCTTGGCAATTGGTGCTCGTCATATCACAGTGTCAACATCTGGTTTGGCACCGAAAATCCGTGATTTTGCCCGCGAGGGAGTTCAGGTTAACTTGGCAGTATCTCTTCACGCGCCAAATAACGACCTTCGTTCCAGCATCATGCGCATCAACCGTCGCTATCCAATCGAAGTCTTGTTTGAAGCGATTGAGGACTATATCAAGGTGACCAACCGCCGTGTGACTTTTGAGTATATCATGCTCAATGAGGTCAATGATGGAGTGGAACAGGCGCAGGAATTGGCTGATTTGACCAAGAACATCCGAAAATTGTCTTATATCAACTTGATTCCCTACAACCCTGTAAGTGAGCATGACCAGTACAGCCGTTCAACTAGAGAACGGACCTTGGCTTTCTTTGATGTCTTGAAGAAAAACGGGGTCAACTGCGTTGTTCGCCAGGAACATGGTACAGATATCGATGCGGCTTGTGGTCAATTGCGTTCCAATACCCTCAAAAAGGACCGTGAAAAAGCACGTGCTCGTATTGCAGCCGCAAAAGCAAAGGCAGGTATTCGAGCATGAGAAAATTCTTCCAAGCAGATGGAAACTTGACCAAGCTAGGAAGACAGATTTGTAAGACCTTAGCTGGAGCCTATGCTCTGGCTATTGTTTTACTTTGTTTTCTACCTCAGACTTGGTACCCACAGTATAAGGATTTCTCGACCCCAGGAATTATTCAAATCGGCCGTCTCTATCTTTTACCAACGCCTTTCAACAGCATCGTCAACGGGGACAAGGTAGATAGTTTGGCGGACCTAGGATGGATTTTCTTGCAAAACATCACTAATATTTTTCTACTTTTCCCTCTGGTTTTTCTTCTTTTGTTTCTTAGGGAAGAATGGCGGAGCCTTCGAGCGGTGATTCGTTATAGTTTTTGTATCAGCCTTTTTATTGAATGCACACAATTACTACTGGATTTGCTGATTGATGCCCAACGCGTCTTTGAAATCGATGATTTATGGACCAATACAATGGGGGGAATACTAGCCTATTTTACCTATTCATTGATAAAGAGAGGGATAATCCTTTCCAAAAAGGAGTCTTAGAACCTATCGTCACAGGTTCAGAATGTCCATCTAAGGCTATTGTTTAAGCTACACATCGTTAATTTTTTGAAATACAGTCAGTATTCCCTTAAAAATGACCTTGACTAGTTAAAACTATCTTTGATATAAGCGCTTCGCTTGTGAGTACAGTTTTTTTAGAAAGTCACTTAAGCAGAGTGGCTTTTTGTTAGTTTTTAATGGATTCAGACAATGGAAACTGAATGGAAACTGAATTTTCGAATTGTTTAGAAAATTTCTAAAAATTACTTGACCATTTCGATTTTGTAACGTATAATTACAAGTAATCAGAAAAAGTAATAAACACTTTGTCTTTAGAGAGTCTATGGTTGGTGTGAATAGATGATAGAGGTTTATGAAATGGGCTGATGCCAAACAAGCATTCGTATCCATTTTATGGATTGTCTGGTTTAGTAAAGCGAGTTTGGTTCGATGAATTCGAAACAATGAGAATTCGGTCCGCACCCCTTATCGTGCGCCTCCTTGTTAGAGGAGAAAAAGTTATGGACTTTTCTAGTCGAGTCCATAAGTGAGGTGGCACCGTGTCCATTGACGCCCTCGCAGGTTATTTTTCCTGCGTGGGCTTTTTTATTGTCTGTGTAGATTGCTTTTATATTTTGTCGCGATTGGCTTGCCTACTTCAAACAGTCCACTGGACTGTTTGAAGTCAATGCTTGAAAACGAGGAAGCATTGAGTTGTGTTTGCGTCTCCGTTCCTTGTCTAAAAGCAATCTACTTTGACAATGATAGAAATTACGAGGTAATCAAGATGAAACGATGGCGTAGCAATTAAGGATAAGTAAAGAAGGATTAAACTCTTGACCTTATTGGTCTCTTGTAGCGAATGTTGAAAGAGGGAATTATATGACAGAAAAAGGTTATTTTGGACAGTTTGGTGGTAGTTTTGTACCGGAGCAAATTCAGGTTTTGTTGGATCAGTTGGAGGAAACGTTTGAACAGTACCGCAATGATCCAGAATTTTTGGCGGAATACCAAGCTTATCTGAAAGATTATGCTGGTCGTGAAACGCCATTGTATTTTGCGGAATCATTGACCAAGGAGCTTGGTGGAGCGAAAATCTATCTCAAACGGGAAGATTTGAATCACTTAGGTTCTCATAAGTTAAACAATGTGCTGGGGCAAATTCTATTGGCAAAAAGAATGGGGAAAACTCGAGTGATTGCAGAAACTGGTGCTGGTCAACATGGGGTTGCGACGGCTGCTGTTGCGGCACGATTTGGTTTGGGCTGTGATGTCTATATGGGAGCTGAAGATGTCAAACGCCAACGACTCAATGTTTTTCGAATGGAGATGATGGGGGCGCGTGTTCATGCTGTAACGGATGGAACGCAAACCTTGAAAGAGGCAGTTGATGCGGCATTCGGTGCTTGGATGGCTGATTTGGATGCCTTCTATGTTTTGGGATCAGCAGTCGGTCCTCATCCTTATCCGACGATTGTCCATGAGTTTCAAAAGATTATTAGTCTAGAATCTCGCCGTCAGATTTTAGAAAAAGAAGGTCGTTTGCCAGACTACGTTATTGCCTGTGTGGGTGGCGGTTCCAATGCCATTGGTGCATTTTCTCAATATTTACCAGATGAGTCAGTCAAGCTTATCGGTGTAGAAGCAGCTGGTAAAGGTGTTGATACCGAACTGCATGCAGCGACCATGACTAAGGGAACAGTTGGTGTGGTTGACGGTATGAAGACAATCTCCCTCTTTGATGAAAATGGTGGAGTTGCACCTGTTTATTCCATTTCAGCAGGCTTGGACTATCCAGGCGTTGGGCCAGAACATGCTCACTATAAGGAAACTGGTCGTGTTCATTATGTCGCAGCAACAGATGATGAGGCTGTTAATGCACTTCTGACCTTAAGTCGTACAGAAGGAATTCTTCCTGCCATTGAATCGTCTCATGCGATTGCAGAAGCTATTCGATTAGCACCACAACTAGATAAAGATAAAATCATTATTATCAATGTTTCCGGTCGAGGAGACAAGGATGTCGCAGCGATTGCGGATTATTTGGAGAGTAGATAAAAGATAACCCCTGACGGTTGCCTATCGTCAGGGGATAATTTTATTTCCAAAAGTCATCAAAAATCGTGATTGGCAGATGGCGTTTGTGGGCTGTTTTGTTCCACCATCCTTCGATAATGGTTTGGGCTTGAGGGTCGATGGTTTTGCCTTCGAGATAGTCGTCGATTTGGTTATAGGTAACACCGAGTGCGACTTCGTCAGCAAGACCTGGCTTGTCTTCTTCCAAGTCCGCAGTAGGAACTTTGAGGTAGAGTTTTTCATCTGCCCCCAGTTCAGCTAGAAGCTGCTTTCCTTGGCGTTTATTGAGGCGGAAGAGGGGGAGAATGTCTGCACCGCCGTCGCCGTGCTTGGTAAAGAAACCAGTGATATTTTCAGCGGCATGGTCGGTTCCAATAACAGCCCCCTTGCGTTCCCCAGCGATAGCGTATTGGGCAATCATGCGCATGCGGGCTTTAGCATTTCCCTTATTAAAATCAGACATAGTAAGCCCATTTGCATTGACTGCAGCCACCATGGCATCTGTTGATTCCTTGATGTTGATGGTTAAGCTGACATCTGGTTGAATAAAGGCTAGGGCTGCTTGGGCGTCAGACTCGTCAGCTTGCACACCGTAAGGGAGGCGGATAGCGATAAATTGATAAGAATCGTCACCTGTTTCCGTCCGCATTTCTTCCATAGTCAGCTGAGCCAAACGACCAGCCAAGGTCGAATCTTGTCCACCAGAAATCCCCAAGACATAGGTTTTCAAAAATGGGTGTTTTTTTAGGTAGTCTTTGAGAAAGTCGATGGAGCGACGGATTTCTTCTTTGGGGTCAATGCTTGGCTTGACCCCTAATTCTTTGATGATTGTTTCCTGTAGGGTCATAACATACCTTTCTTAGATGGATTTGGTCTGAGTTTGTTTGCGAATACGATTGATGAGGTTCATCTTATTATCCCAAACATCTTGTGCCAAGTCGACTGGATAGAGCTGTGGGTTGAGCACACGTTTGTATTCATCCCAGAGCTTATCAAATTCTTGATTGGCATAGGTTTGAATTTCCGCTAGGCTTGGAAGTTCGTAGACCTGTTTTCCTTTTTCGAAAATAGGAACTAGGAGTGGACGTGCATCAAAGTTCTCGATGGTTTTATTGATGTAGGTGTAAGTTGGATGGAACATATAGATACTATCCATCTGTGTGACGTCAGTGTCCGCAAAGGTGATGTAGTCCCCTTCTGATTTTCCTTTTTCTTTGGAGGTGATGCGCCAAACCTGTTTCTTGCCAGGAGTGGAGACTTTTTCCGCATTAGAAGACAGCTTGATTGTGTCACGCATATTTCCATCTTCATCTTCGATGGATACAATCTTGTAGACAGCGCCCAAGGCAGGTTGGTCGTAGGCGGTGATGAGTTTGGTACCAACTCCCCAGACATCAATTTTTGCCTTTTGCATTTTGAGGTTGAGGATGGTATTTTCATCCAGGTCATTAGATGCGTAAATCTTCGCATCTGTAAAACCTGCATCATCTAATTGCTGACGAACTTTCTTGGAAATATAGGCCATATCGCCTGAATCAATCCGAACCCCTTTGAAGTTAATCTTATCTCCCATTTCTTTGGCAACCTTGATGGCTGCTGGAACACCAATACGAAGCGTATCATAGGTATCAACGAGGAAGACACAGTCATGATGGGTTTCAGCGTAGGCTTTGAAAGCCTTGTAATCATCTCCGTATGTTTGAACCAAGGCGTGGGCATGGGTACCAGCGACAGGGATACCGAAGATTTTGCCAGCTCGAACATTGGAAGTTGCAGATGCTCCACCAATAAAGGCTGCCCGTGTACCCCAGATAGCAGCATCCATTTCTTGGGCACGGCGAGTGCCAAATTCCATCAAGGGCTCATCTTCAATGACAGCCTTGATACGGCGAGCTTTTGTGGCAATTAGGGTTTGGTAATTGACGATGTTTAAGAGGGCAGTTTCGATTAGTTGGCATTGTGCCAATGGTCCTTCGATTTGAAGAATGGGTTCGTTAGCGTAGACCAGGTCGCCCTCCTTAGCCGAACGGACAGTGAGCGTCATTTCCAATTGGGACAAGTAATCAAGGAAAGTCTGCGGATAACCCAGTTCTGTCAGATAGTCAATGTCTGTCTGGCTAAAGCTGAGATTGTTGAGGTAGTTTACAACGCGTTCCAAACCGGCAAATACAGCGTAGCCATTTTTAAAAGGCTGTGAACGGAAATAGACTTCGAATACAGCGTGTTTATTGTGGATGTTTTGATCAAAATAGACCTGCATCATGTTGATTTGATAAAGGTCGGTATGTAGGGTTAGACTGTCATCCTTAAATAGTGTCATAACGTTTCTCCTTTTGCCTTCCGATCAAGAAGGCACTCCAATTATTTTGATGGAGTTGAACTCTAATATGCCTTCTATTATAACAAAAAAATCGAGAAAAACTCGATTTAGATGCACAGAATGATAGGAATACTTGAAAGAAAAAGGAGTGGTACGTAGGGAATAGACTTGGGTTTGAAAATAGTGAAGACAAGAAGCCCTAGGAGGGAACTAATCTGGATAATCCAGAGGAGTTCTGTAAATCCACATATTAAGGCCAAACTTGCCAGATAGAGAAAGTCACCAGAACCAATACTGACTTGCCATTTTTCAGTCAGATAGGCCAAGAGTAAAAAGCCACAGAAAAGCCAGTTGAGCTGGGAGAGTACCAGAGCTATAAAAGTAAAAACGAGCCAGACAGCAAAAGGATATTCCTGATGCTTGATGTCGTAAATGGTTAAAACTAGCCCTGCTAAGCTGAGAATGGTTTCGGTTAGGTTTAGGACTTGAAAATGGCAGAGCAGGACGACTAGACCAGCTAAGACTTCTAGTCCCAGATACCAATAAGGTATCTTCGCCTTGCAGTAACGGCATTTGGATTTTGTCGAAAGCTGGGACAGGATGGGTATTAGGTCCCAGGCCTTGAGTCGTCGCTTGCAGGCATTGCAGTGACTGGAGGGGGAGATAATGGACTGTTCAGGGAAACGGTCGATGACCAATCCCAAGAAGGAGCCGATAGAAGCTCCAAGGAAAAATAGGATAATTGTCTTCATACCTATTTATTCGCAAATGGGTGAGGAAAATGTGAAGTTTTTTTAAAAATTTTTTACAAAATTTCGATGGTACTCTGGACAATACCAAAGGTAATGAGAGAATTTCGTATTTTTACTTTGGTCTTGTCTGCTACAGCAGGATTTGTCAGTTTGACCGTCACCGTCGCGCAATGTTCATATCCATCCATGGTCCAGACATTCAGTTGAGTGATTTCGTGAACATTTTCAATAGCCATGAGAATTCCTTTCACTTCTTCAAGATTTACTCCTTGCGGGCTTGTTTCAAGTAGAATCTTGACATTATTCCAGGCTTTTGGTAGGGCTTTGGAGAGGATGAAGATAGCAATACAGAGCGAGAGAAGTGGGTCTAGAAAGTACCAATCAGTAAATTGAAGAATGATGGAAACAAGGATGACCGCCAGCCAACCCATAATATCCTCTAAAAAGTGCAAGCTGAGAATGGATTCATTATGGCTATGGCCATTTTTTACAATACGGGAAGCAAGGAAATTGATGATGACAGCGATAATCCCAAGCACCAGCATCCCATCTTGATTGACAGGCTGGGGATGGAAGAGATTGGGAATGTTTTCCACAAGGATCAAGCTGGAGCCGATAATCAGAATACTAGAAGTCAAGAGAGCGGCCAAAATATTCCATCTCTTGTAGCCAAAGGGATAGACCTTGTCAGCAGGCTTGTTGGCATAGGTTTGCATGATGGCAGAGCTTCCGATGGCGAGGGCGTCACCCAAATCATGAACAGCATCTGCTAAGATAGCGCTGGAACCAAAGAGCCAGCCAAAGATAAACTCGATGATAGAAAAGCTGAGATTGAGGAGAAAAGCGATAAATGTATTTTTAGAAGATGACATGAGATTCCCTTTCTGTGTTATACTGTTTATAGGTTTATTATGCACTGTAATGGGCCGAAAAACTAGAAACAAGAGAAACGGTTTGTCTTTTTCTGAACAAATTGTTTGAAATGTACGAAAAATGGATAGACGAATTGCAAAAACAAAAAGAGCTATTTTTCAGGCTTTTTTGACCTTATTAAATGATAAGGGCTATGACGAGATGCGCGTGCAGGATGTCATTGACCTGGCAGATGTGGGACGTTCCACTTTCTATGCCCACTATGCCAGTAAGGAAGCCCTGTTGGAAGAGCTTTGTCATGACCTCTTTCATCATTTATTTACAGGTCGTGAAGATGCGGATGTGAAGACCTTGTTGGTTCATATTTTCAAACACTTTCGGACCAATCAAAATCGTGTTGCCAGCCTTTTGTTGTCCCGCAATGCCTATTTTCTAAGAGAACTGGAAGCGGAGTTGAAACACGACATTTTTCCAAAGGTGGCTGAAGATTACATGCAGGATAAGAGAAATCTTCCAGAGGATTTGCTGGTGCATTTTGTTGTGACGACTTTTGTGGAGACGGTCAGCTGGTGGCTCCAGCAACGCAAAAAGGTGGACGAAGCCACCTTGACCGATTATTATGTAAAATTATTAACTTAAGGAGAAAGAATGCTTAGACCTTTACACATGGCCCATGCCTTTTTAGATGAGATATTAACAGACCAGGACCTAGCGGTCGATGCGACGATGGGAAATGGTCATGACACGCTATTTTTAGCCCAACGAGCAGGAAAAGTGGTGGCCTTTGATATTCAGGAACAAGCCCTGGCCACAACGGCTGAAAAACTAGAAAAAGCTGGCTTGACCAATGCCCAATTGGTTTTGACAGGACACGAAAACCTAGATCAGTATGTGGAGGAATGCAAGGCAGCAATTTTCAATCTGGGCTATCTTCCTTCGGCGGATAAGTCAGTTATTACCCTGCCTGCAACCACCCTTCAAGCTATTGAAAAAGTTCTTGACCGTCTGGTGGTTGGTGGTCGCCTAGCCATCATGATTTATTATGGACATGAGGGTGGGGCGGTTGAGAAGGATGCAGTTTTAGACTTTATCAGCCAGTTAGACCAGACTGTCTTTACAGCCATGCTCTACAAACCACTCAACCAAGTCAATACCCCACCATTTTTGGTGATGGTGGAACGATTAAAATCCAGCTCAAACTAGGGCTGGATTTGTTTTTTATAATATCGGCTTAATGAACAATCTTCCCTCACCCAAGTCAATCAATTCCACCTGATTGCCATAAAAATCGCTGAGGAGTTCAGGTGTCAGGATGTCTTCTTTGGATCCCTGTGCCAAGACCTTCCCATCTTTGAGCAGGAGAACATGGGTGAAATTATCAGTGATTTCTTCGGCATGATGGGTGACGTAGATAATGGCAGGAGCCGTTGGGAGTTGGCAGATATGGTCGATGTGATGGAGCAGGCGTTCGCGAGCCAAAAGGTCTAAGCCCACAGTAGCCTCGTCCAAAATCAAAATAGCCGGCTCTTCCATCAAACTGCGGGCGATTAACAGGAGTTGGCGTTCACCTTGTGACAAACTAGCATAGGTCCGACCAATCAAGTGCTCAGCTTTGATTGTTTTGAGCATGTCTATGGCTTCATCCAATTCAGCTTGACCGTATTCACGGTAGAGGATGGAGGATTTGTACTTTCCAGTCAAGACAATCTGTTCAGCTGTCAAATCAATAGGAAAGCGTTCTGCAAGGAAAGAACCAACGACCCCAATCTTAGTGCGTAGGCTGGGAATATCTCCCTTGCCAAACTCCACTCCAAGAACCGTCAAGTCACCAGAGGTCTTCCAAAACTCAGCCATTAGAATACGAAGGAGGGTTGACTTTCCAGCTCCATTTAGCCCTAAAATAGCCCAACGCTCGCCTTTTCTAAATTCCCAGTTGATGTCTTTTAAAATAGTTTTACCTTGTCGTTTATAGTGGACATTCTTCATCGAAATAATCATAGTTGTTCTCCTATTCCTTTTGATTATTGTAACATAAACAGACATGAGGGACTATTTATAACAAGAAATATGTTAATTTTTAGAATTTGTGGTATAATGGAAATGTTATAAATTTTATTATAGGAGAACATCATGGAAGACCCTGGTAGTCAGACCATCTATTTACAACTGTTAATTTTATTCTTATTGACCCTGTTCAATGCCTTCTTTTCAGCCTCTGAAATGGCGCTTGTTTCTCTAAATCGTTCAAGAGTAGAACAAAAGGCCGCAGACGGTGAGAAGAAATATATTCGCTTGCTTCAAGTTTTAGAGAATCCTAACAATTTTCTATCAACCATTCAGGTCGGTATTACCTTCATCTCCATCCTTTCAGGTGCCAGCTTGGCTAATGATTTGGGAGCTGTATTTGCCAAATGGATGGGGAATTCAACAACAGCGCAAACCGCAGGATACTGGCTTGCACTGGCTATGTTGACTTTCGTTTCAATCGTTCTTGGTGAATTGTACCCTAAGCGGATTGCCATGAATATGAAGGAAAATCTGGCAGTAGTCACTGCACCTGTGATTATTTTCCTTGGAAAAATTGTGAGTCCGTTCGTGTGGTTATTATCAGCTGCAACGAATCTTATCAGCCGTATTACTCCTATGAATTTTGATGATGCGGATGAGCAGATGACACGGGATGAAATTGAATATATTTTGACAAAGAGTGAGAAAACCTTAGATGCCGAAGAAATCGAAATGCTTCAAGGTGTGTTCTCTTTAGATGAGCTGATGGCACGTGAAGTAATGGTTCCTCGTACGGATGCTTTCATGGTGGATATTGAGGATGATACAGCAACCATTATGGCAGCTATCCTCAAGCAGAATTTTTCACGTATCCCTGTTTATGATGGCGATAAGGACAATATCATTGGTCTGATTCATACCAAGAAAATCTTGTCAGAAGCTTTCAGTAATGGCTTTGACAATCTCAACATCCGCCGCATTATGCAGGAGCCTCTCTTCGTTCCAGAAACGATTTTCGTGGATGATTTGTTGACATCATTGAGAAATACCCAAAATCAAATGGCCATCTTGTTAGATGAGTATGGTGGAGTTGCAGGTCTCGTTACCTTGGAAGATTTGCTGGAAGAAATTGTCGGGGAAATCGATGATGAGACCGATAAGACTGAAATTTTTGTCCGAGAAATTGCTGACAACACCTATATCGTCCAAGGAAATATGACCTTAAATGACTTCAATGAGCATTTTGAGATGGAGTTGGAAAGTGATAACGTTGACACGATTGCTGGTTATTATCTGACAGGGGTCGGTACCATTCCGAGCCAAGACGAAAAGGTTTCCTTTGAAGTGGATAGTAAAGATCACCATCTAGTTCTTATTAACGATAAGGTAAAAAATGGTCGCGTAACAAAATTAAAACTCTTGATTACACCACTGGAGAAAGAAGAAGCTGATAAGGACTAGGGCAACCTAGTCTTTTAGCTTTCTTTTTACGGAAGATGATAGTTATGAAAGAAAGAAAGTAAATGATAGAAGCGTTTTCATTTTTGTGATATACTAGTCTTATAAAATGATGAGGATGAGATGATGACAGAAATTGATTATCGTAAAGTGACAGGTTTGGTTCATTCAACAGAGAGTTTTGGTTCGGTTGATGGCCCAGGGGTACGTTTTGTAGTCTTTATGCAGGGCTGTCACATGCGTTGCCAGTATTGCCATAACCCAGATACTTGGGATCTGGTCAATCCAGCAGCGACTGAGAGAACGGCAGAAGATGTCTTGAATGAAGCCCTGCGTTTTCGTATGTTTTGGGGAAAAGAAGGGGGTATTACCGTTTCAGGTGGTGAAGCAACCATCCAGATTGATTTTTTAATTGCTCTGTTTACCCTTGCAAAAGAAAAAGGGATTCACACTACTTTGGATACCTGTGCGTTGACTTTCCGTAAGACAGAACGCTACTTGGAAAAATATAGTCAGCTTATGGAAGTAACAGACTTGGTGCTCCTTGATATTAAGGAAATGAATCCTGAGCAACATCGCATTGTGACAGGTCATAGTAACAAGACTATTTTAGAATGTGCTCAATATCTATCAGACATTGGTAAGCCTGTTTGGATTCGTCATGTCCTGGTACCGAATTTGACTGACCGAGATGAGGACTTGATTGAACTTGGTAAGTTTGTTAAAACATTAAAAAATGTCGAACGTTTTGAGGTGTTACCTTATCACAATCTTGGTGAATTTAAGTGGCGTGAGTTGGGCAGACCCTATCCACTAGAGGGGACTAAGCCCCCAACGAAGGCTCGAGTGGAAAATGCAAAGGCATTGATGGAGACAGAAACCTATCAGGAGTACTTGAATAGAATTAAGGGATAATAGTGAAGAGGTCGGAGATTGATGCGGAAAAGATTTAATGTGTTAGGGACAAGTATCACTTGTCTCTTGTTTATTGGGCTTATGCTAGGCTTGTTCTTTTTGGGAGATCGAATACAAAAGGAGCAAACCAAAGTTGCAACGACATCATCTAGCCAAGAAATATCTGCTAGGGACAAAGTGATTGCAAATTATCTAGATCAAATGACCTTAGAAGAAAAGGTCGGACAGATGATTTTTGCTCGGATGCCATCTGCAGGACAAACTGAGGCATTGGAAACCTATCATTTTGGGGGCTATATCTTATTTGCAAGTGATTTTGAAGGTAAGACACTGGAGCAAGTTAAAGAAGAGATTGCTTCTTATCAATCACTTTCAAAAGTGCCGCTATTAATGGCTTCAGATGAGGAAGGTGGGACGGTAACGAGGATTAGTCAACTTCTGGAAACACCTTTTGCATCACCCTTGGAACTGTACCAAGCTGGCGGCATTGAGGAAATTTTGTCGGATGCCAAGCAGAAGACCAGTCTTTTAAAGGAAGAGGGAATCTATGCAGGATTCTTCCCAGTTGCGGATTTGTCCACCGATCCATCATCTTTTATCTACGATAGGACTATTGGACAGGATGCGAAAACCACTTCAGACTATATTGGTCAATTGGTTTCATTGTTGAAAGAGGAACAATTTGCTTCGACCTTGAAGCATTTCCCGGGTTATGGGGATAATGCGGATTCGCATACGGATTTGGTCTATGACAATCGTAGTTTAGAAGAATTGCGTGCCAATGATTTTCTTCCATTTAAGGCTGGGATTGAGGCGGGTGCAGACTCTATCATGGTTAGCCACAATATCGTACCTGCCATTGATAATGTCCCATCATCCATTTCACCTGAAATCAATAAAATTCTTCGGAATGAGCTTGGTTTTGAGGGTGTCATTATGACGGATGATTTTGATATGCAAGGCTTGGTCCAATTTGTAGATCAAGATACAGGTGCCTTGCAGACCATTCAAGCTGGGACAGATATGATATTGTCTTCAAGTTATGCCAGTCAAATTCCTTATATTATCGAACAAGTAAAAGCTGGAACTATTACAGAGGAACGGATTGACCAATCCGTCAAACGGATTTTGGGAATGAAATATGATCTAGGTTTGATCAAATAAACAAAGAAAGGGAGTGCTCAGGCATTTCCCTTTCTTATTTCTATTCTAAGATAAGTTTGGTTTTGATACCATCCACATCGACAAAGGCTGCGCTATTGTCTAGTCTTTGAAGATTTAGGTTTGCGGCAATGGCACGATTCAAGGTTGCTTCAAAAGCTTCTGGATTGGAATAAATGACCGTATAGTAGGCAAGTCCTGGCATGCCTTCTTTTCTGGTTTTCAGATTTTTTCCTCCCCATTCATTGACAGCTAGGTGGTGATGGTAGTCGCCAGAAGCTAACCAGGATGCAGATGGGACGGAGAATTTATCCTCGATAGCTAGGACCTCTTGGTAAAATCGGCTAGAAGCTACGCTTTCTCGGACCGATAGATGGACATGGCCCATGCGACTGCCAGCTGGCATCTGATAGGCTGCGTCAGCTTTTTTCCCTAAAGCATAGATCGTTTCAGCATCCATAGGCTCAGTAATGCCGACGATGCGGCCATCTGGGCGGACATCCCAAGTGTCTTGAGGCAGGTCGCGGTAAACTTCGATGCCATTGCCTTCGGTGTCGGCTAGGTAAATGGCTTCGCTGTAACCGTGGTCGCTGGCACCTTGGAGGGGAATCTTATTGTCGATAAAGTGGCGGAAAATGCTACCAAGGTCTTCACGGCTTGGTAGGACAATGGCCAAGTGGTAGAGGCCGTAGCTGTGGCTGACTTCGCCGTTCTGCTCTGTTTGAATCAGGCGGACAAGGGTGTTTTTTCCAACACCAAGGTCAATCTGCTTTGAGCTTTGGGAGAGAACTTGGAGCCCCAAGACTTGTTGGTAAAACAGGCTTTGGAGTTCTAAATCGCGGACGTTGAGGGCGACATGGCCCAGTTCAAATTGGGAATTGTACATAGGCATTAAGCTTCCAACAATGCTTGAGCTTGGGTCTGCAAACCGGCAATGGCTTCCTCTGACAAGACCAATTCTCCAGTTCCCCATGCTTCTGGGTTGACAGTTGTACCTGTAAATTCACCTACGACTTGCATACGAACAAATGGTAATAGAGCTTGGTAGCTAGCGAACATTTGGTCATGTCCAGCATTGGCAACAGATGATACGGTAACGATTTTGTCTTGAAGGGCAGATGGACCACGTGTATCTGACAAGTCAAGGGCACGGCTGAGCCAGTCAATCAAGTTTTTCACAGTACCTGGGATAGCAAAGTTGTAAACGGGTGAGAAAATCCAGATGGCATCTGCTGCCATAATGGCATCGCGTGCAGCTTGGACTGTTGGCAAGACAGGTGTCTCAAGGTCTTGGTTCATCAATGGGACATCTTTGTAATCAAGGTAGCTTACAGTAGCTTGACCTTCTAAAATGCTTTCTGCTTGTTTAGCCATTTGGTGGTTAAATGAACCTTCACGCAATGAACCGACGATAAATAAGATGTTCTTCATTTGTTTTTCTTCCTTCTTTGTAAAGATTTTTTTGAAAGTTGAGATAAGAGACATATATCCTCCTCTTAAGAAAATTCTTTCCTACTTTCGTAGTTTATGGTATGATTGTAGCAAATACAGTTCAAAATACAAGTACGATTTTTTTGAATAGTCACTATCTTTTTCTAAAGTAATGTGGCGATTCAAGGAAAAAAGGAGGAGTTTGATGCCTGATTATCATACAAAAAATGTTTATGCCTGTCCTTACTTGGCAACGCAGACAGTCTTGTCAGGGAAATGGAATATTTTGCTATTGCATCATATTGAGGACGGACCGATTCGATTTAATGAATTGCATCGGCGGTTAGAAGGGATTTCCCAAGCAACCTTGACTAAGCAGTTGCGTCAATTAGAAGAAGACGGCTTGATTATGCGTAAGGTTTACGCCCAAGTTCCACCAAAAGTGGAGTATGAATTAAGCGAGATTGGTCAAGAATTTAAATTGGTTCTGGAGCAAATCGAAACCTTTGGGGAAAAATACATCAACTTTGTCAAATCAAAAAAATCTGAATGAGTTGTTCATTCAGATTTTTGTGTTTTATAGTTCGTCATCCTTAACTGCATTTAACCATTCGGCCGCAGCTTTGGCGGTGCTTTCGAGGGCACCTTCTTTGAACGGTGATTGGAGGTTTGCGGCTTCAACCACTTGCAAGAAGGACTTGGTACCACCCAAATCACAGATGCGGATGTAGTCTTCCCAAGCCTTTTCATCGTGATCTACCTGCGTACGTTTCCAGAATTGAAGGGCACAAACTTGGGCCAAGGTGTAGTCAATGTAGTAGAATGGGCTAGCAAAGATATGACCTTGACGGTACCAGAAGATACCGCGGTTGAGGGCTTCTGACTCGGAATAGTCACGGTCTGGCAAGTAGAGATCTTGGAGTTTTTTCCAAGTTGCCTTGCGTTCTGCTGGTGTCATTTCTGGATGTTCATAGACTTCGTGCTGGAAGTGGTCCACCAAGACACCGTAAGGCAAGAAGAGTAGGGCGCTTGCCAAGTGGGTGAATTTATACTTATCTACTTGTTCCTTGAAGAAACGGTCCATCCACGGCCAAGTCATAAATTCCATAGACATGGAGTGGATTTCACAGGTTTCATAGGTTGGCCAGACAACTTCTGGACTTTGAATCCAACGGGAACGATAGACTTGGAAGGCGTGACCTGCTTCGTGGGTCAAAACATCAATATCACCGCTGGTTCCGTTGAAGTTAGAGAAGATAAATGGGCTCTTGAAGTCAGGGATATAGGTACAGTAGCCACCGCTGTTTTTTCCTGGTTTTGCGACCAAATCCAAGAGTTCATGCTCAATCATGAAATCAAAGAACTCGCCCGTTTCAGCGGATAATTCGCGGTACATGTCTTGGGCTTGGCTGACGATAAAGTCAGGGTCACCTTGAGGAATAGCATTTCCATCCAAGTACTCAAGGTTGAGGTCGTAGTGCTTGAGGCTTGGAACTTGCAAGCGTTTGGCTTGGCGTTGACGCAAATCTTGCACAATCGGTACGATGTGCTTGAGGATTTCTTCACGGTAGACCTTGACCATGTCACGATTGTAGTCGAAACGGTTCATCTTGAGGTAGCCGTATTCCACATAGTCCTTGAAGCCAAGTTTGTGGGCGATTTCTGTGCGGACTTTTACTAATTCATCATAAACACGGTCAAAATCAGCTTCCTTGCTTTCAAAGAAGGCAGTTGTGGCAGCAGATGCAGCCTTGCGGACCTCGCGGTCAGTTGATTGACCGAATGGCCCCATTTGTGCCAGGTTGTAAGTCTGACCTTGGAAATCAATCTCTGCACCAGCAATCAGTTTACTGTACTCATCGGTCAATTCATTTTCCTTTTGGAACAAGGGAATCACATCAGATGAGAAGGTCTTGAGCTTGTTTTCTGCCTGCATGAAGAAGGTTTGAGGCAAGATGTCTGACAGTTCTTCCTTGTACGGCGTCTGGACAATGACACGGTAGTAGTTGGTGGTCAATTCTTCAAAAAGTGGCGAATATTCATTCCAAAACTTGGTTTCTTCATTGTAGAACTCATCGTTCATGTCGATAGTATGGCGGATCATCCAGAGGTTGTACTGGGTATCGACCAAGTTGAGTAATTTGGTAACGGCTGCCACTAGTGTACGAGTTGTTTCCAAGTCACTTTCCTGAGCCAACTGGTCTGTCAGGTCAGAAAATTGAGCCTTGATAGCTTCATAATCTGGACGAACATAGGTATAGTCTGAAAATTTCATATGGTTCTCCTTTTGTATTGCTACCTTCTATCTTACTCTTTTTGAAAACGTTTGGCAAATCCCGACCCGTCCATGTTCACAAGTCTTTCTATTTATGGTAAAATGTAGGAGATTATTAGAAAAATGAGGTTGTAGACATGTCTAAATTTTTAGTTTTTGGTCACCAAAATCCTGATACAGATGCCATTGCATCATCATACGGTTGGGCTCACTTGGAGCGTGAAGTGTTTGGTCGTGATGCGGAAGCAGTTGCACTTGGAACGCCAAATGAAGAAACAGCGTTTGCACTTGACTATTTCGGTGTTACTGCACCGCGCGTGGTTGAGTCTGCTAAGGCAGAAGGCGTTAGCCAAGTCATCTTGACAGACCACAATGAATTCCAACAATCAATCGCAGACATCAAAGATGTAGAAGTGGCAGCTGTTATTGACCACCACCGTGTCGCAAACTTTGAAACGGCAAATCCATTATACATGCGTTTGGAGCCAGTAGGTTCAGCATCTTCAATCGTTTACCGTGCCTTCAAAGAAAATGGAGTAACACCTCCAAAAGAAGTGGCTGGTCTCCTCCTATCAGGTTTGATTTCAGATACACTCTTGCTCAAATCGCCAACTACTCATGCAACAGATCCACAAGTAGCAGCTGAATTGGCTGAAATTGCTGGTGTGAACTTGGAAGAATACGGCTTGGCACTCTTGAAAGCAGGAACCAACCTTGCCAGCAAGTCAGCAGAAGAATTGATTGACATCGATGCAAAAACCTTTGGTTTGAACGGAAATGACGTGCGTGTAGCCCAAGTCAACACAGTGGACATTGCAGAAGTCTTGGAACGCCAAGCAGAAATCGAAGCAGCTATGACAGCGGCATCAGCAGCAAATGGTTACTCTGACTTTGTTTTGATGATTACAGACATCGTTAACTCAAACTCTGAAATCCTTGCGCTCGGTAGCAACATGGACAAGGTAGAAGCAGCCTTCAACTTCAAGTTGGAAAATAACCACGCCTTCCTTGCAGGTGCCGTTTCACGTAAGAAACAAGTGGTGCCACAGTTGACAGAAGCGTTTAATGCGTAAATACCTAGCACCTTCGGGTGCTTTTTTACTAAAGGAGAAACGATGTCCTACACAGTTAATTTCAAAGAAGTCGAAACGACGGGCTTGGAAACCAGCCCAGTCGCAGAAGTCTTGGCCGGTCTGCGTGCCAATGAAGCCCGCTATTTCTGGAACAAATATAAGCAGGAGTTCGTGGTCTTTACGCCGGAAGAAAAGCCTGAAATCCTGCCCTTCATCGAGAAGGTCTTGGCAGAGCGGGACATGGTTTTTCCTTATACTCCACTCAATGTCGCTCAGCTTGAGGTAGACGGTATTCTTTGGTCATTTGTTTTTTATGACAATGGTCTGGCTGTCAATGTCCTCTATACGCTAGAAGAAGGAGGCAAACGAGCGGTCGGTTTCAAATTGTCAGATGGCATTGATATTCCCAAAGAATTTGAAGGCAAATTCAAGTTTGCCCGCCAACGCTCCAAACTAGCAGGCGAAATTCGTGGCACCTTCTTTGTGGTCAAGGGAGAATATTTGTAAGCAAGAATCTGGGATTTCCCAGATTTTTTAAAAATGGCTTGACTTGGAGTGGACTTCAAGGTGTATAATAAGCGAAATATCGTCATTTAGTTTATCTTTTATTACGTCGTTAACTCACCTTGCCTAACTCCAGTTATGCCTGTGGCTTTTGAAGCGAACGTGGTTCGCACTATCTCCAGCCTTCAAAGGTTCTCCAAACCTTTGAAGCGAGTACTAAAAGTAAACTAAAAGACTATAATAAGCGAAATATAGAAGGGATCTTGGAATGAATATCAAAGAAGTTAGTCAAGTGACGGGTCTATCAGCCGATACCATTCGCTACTATGAACGGATAGGACTTATTCCCAAAATTGCAAGAAAATCTTCTGGAGTAAGAGATTTTGTGGAAAATGATGTAGCCATTTTAGAATTTATCCGCTGTTTTAGGAGTGCTGGTATGTCTATTGAGCGCTTGATTGAGTACATGGGCTTGGTGCAGGCTGGAGATAGTACAGTGGAAGCTCGGATCGATTTACTAAAAGAAGAGCAGGAAGAATTGCGGTCACGCTTGTCGGAAATTCAGCAAGCTCTAGATCGTTTAGATTATAAAATAGAGAATTACCAGACTACATTAAGAGGTGCAGAGAATCAATTGTTTACAGACGGCAGTAGTTCATTCAAAAAAGGCAGAGGATAACTTCTCTGCCTTTATAATTCATTATTCATTTTTTCTTATAACTTGTTTGGGTTTAAATTTCTTCTTTAGCCCAATTTGAACCAAACGTAGTCCAAGAAAACCCGTCGCACTTGCCAATATGATGGCAATAAAAACAGGAATGCCTATGGATAGATAGACATAACTAGCGATGACTGTTATCAAACTAAAAAATGCGATATTAACAAAAAACAACAATTCCTTTAGACGTTCTTTATTGGTATTTTTTGCCTGATAGGTTTGAAAATTAGCCTTTTTCTCTTTCGGGATATACTCTTCGTACTGGTACTCATGGGACTGATAGTGTCTTAATGCCATATCGTCTCCTTTTCTGCTCCTTAAAGAATACCATAACATTGCTGAATTTTTATGTCATTTATATTACAATAATGTTACAAGAGAAAGATTAGAAAAGTCTGAACATTAAAATACAGGTAGTCACTTATCAGATATTTCTCTTTTTGATATAATTATCTTTATGGAAAAAATTATCATTACAGCAACAGCTGAAAGTATTGAGCAGGTCAAAGAACTGCTTGCAGCAGGAGTTGACCGTATTTATGTTGGGGAAGAGGACCATGCCCTTCGCATCCCAACAAATTTTACCTATGATGAACTCAGGGAAATAGCAGAGCTAGTTCATAGCGCAGGGAAGGAATTGACGGTCGCTGCTAATGCCCTCATGCACCAAGATATGATGGACAATATCAAACCGTTTATGGAGCTAATGAGGGAAATCAAGGTTGATTATCTGGTTGTCGGAGATACTGGAATTTTCTATATCAATAAACGTGATGGCTACAATTTCAAGCTAATCTATGATACATCTGTCTTTGTGACTTCCAGCCGTCAGATTAACTTTTGGAAAGATCATGGAGCAGTAGAGGCTGTTTTGGCAAGAGAGATTCCATCAGAAGAACTCTTTGATATTGCTAAGAACTTGGAAATGCCAGCGGAAATCTTGGTCTACGGCGCCTCTGTTATTCACCATTCTAAACGAACCTTGTTACAGAATTACTACAATTTTACAAAGGCTGATGAGACAGATTTGTCACGTGGACGCGGACTTTTCTTAGCAGAGCCGAGCGACCCAGATAGCCACTATTCTATCTTCGAGGACAAGCATGGTACCCATATCTTTATCAACAATGACATTGATATGATGACCAAGCTGTCAGAATTAGATGAACATGGTTATCATAATTGGAAACTGGATGGCATCTATTGCCCTGGTCAGAACTTTGTTGAAATTGTTAAGCTTTTTGTTCAAGCAAGAGATTTGATTGAAAAAGGCGAATTCACTTATGATCAGGCCTTCCTTTTGGATGAACAGGTGCGCAAGCTCCACCCCGCAGAGCGTGGCTTGGATACAGGCTTCTACGAATTTGATCGTAATAAAGTCAAATAAGTTTCAGTTTAATCATATATTTATTATTTTACTTACTCTATCCTGGCAGAGTTAGCTCTGTCACTTACTATGTAAGGTCAGAGCACGAAAACGCCTTTGGGCGATTTTCTAGACTCTGCACTAGGTTTCCACATGAAAAAGTATCGTTTTCACGTGGAAACCGTCGCAAATAGAAAGAAGTTTATTATGTCAAAAACATTAAAGCGTCCCGAGGTCTTGTCACCTGCTGGGACTTTGGAGAAATTGAAGGTAGCCATTGATTATGGTGCTGATGCTGTCTTTGTCGGTGGCCAGGCCTACGGTCTGCGTAGCCGTGCAGGGAACTTTACCATGGATGAGATGCGGGAAGGGATCGAATATGCCCATGCCCGTGGTGCCAAGGTCTATGTAGCTGCCAACATGGTCACCCACGAAGGCAATGAAGAAGGAGCGGGAGCCTGGTTCCGTGAACTACGAGACATGGGCTTGGATGCGGTTATCGTTTCCGACCCAGCCCTTATCGTTATCTGTGCAACCGAAGCACCAGGTCTTGAAATCCACCTGTCAACCCAGGCATCATCTACCAACTACGAAACCTTTGAGTTTTGGAAGGAATTGGGCTTGACCCGTGTCGTTTTAGCCCGAGAAGTGACCATGGAAGAGGTGGCTGAAATCCGTAAACGGACAGACGTTGAGATTGAAGCCTTTGTTCACGGAGCCATGTGTATCTCCTACTCAGGTCGCTGCGTCCTCTCCAACCACATGAGCAAACGCGATGCCAATCGCGGTGGTTGCTCCCAGTCTTGCCGCTGGAAGTACAACCTCTACGACCTACCTTTTGGCGAAGAACGCCGTTCGATTAAGGGGGAAATACCAGAGGAGTTCTCCATGTCTGCGGTGGATATGTGTATGATCGACCATATTCCAGACATGATTGAAAATGGGGTCGATAGCCTGAAAATTGAAGGCCGTATGAAATCCGTCCACTACGTATCAACCGTAACAAACTGCTACAAGGCTGCGGTAGATGCTTATCTTGAAAGCCCAGAAAAGTTTGAAGCGATCAAACAAGACCTGATTGATGAGATGTGGAAGGTTGCCCAACGCGAATTGGCAACAGGTTTCTACTACAGCCCACCGAGCGAAAACGAACAGCTCTTCGGTGCCCGCCGTAAAATTCCAGAATACAAATTCATCGCCGAAGTAGTGGCCTTTGACAAGGAAACCATGACTGCAACCATTCGTCAGCGTAATGTTATCAACGAAGGCGACCAAGTAGAGTTTTACGGACCAGGTTTCCGTCATTTTGAAACGACTATTCAGGACTTGCATGATTCAAATGGAGAAAAGATTGACCGTGCCAACAAGCCGATGGAACTCTTAACTATTAAGCTGGACCGTGAAATCTATCCTGGCGACATGATCCGTGCCTGCAAATCAGGCCTCATCAACCTCTACCAAGAAGATGGGCAATCCCTAACTATTCGTGCATAAACAAACAAAAGGCTGAAATTTCAGCCTTTTGTTTGTTGTTGAGAAGTCTTGATGCTATCTGGAACCAAGGTAACTTTTTTGATGTCCTCGATTTTTATAATGCTGGTAACCTGACGTTTGAAATTTTTCATGATAATCCGTTGGCGATTGGTATCATATTTCACAATGTCACCTGTGAAACTACGATCACCATAGATGACATGGACTGCAGCTTTTTTATATAAAGCCAGCTCCAAGTTATTCTTGATTTCTTCCTTGCTATCTGGCTCAATAGACTTAGGAGCTTTGCCATGTTCTAAAAAGACGGTGATCTGCTCGAAAATAACTTCTAAAAACCTCTTCATGGCATAATCCTTTCAAACTTGATATAATTATATTATCTAATTTTTATAAAAATGACAAGCTTTTTCGAATAGATAAGCGAGGAGGTAACAAATGGCAGAATTTACATTTGAAATTGAAGAAAAATTATTGGTCTTATCTGAAAATGATAAAGGATGGACCAAGGAGCTTAATCGAGTATCTTTTAATGGCGCACCAGCCAAGTATGACATCCGTACCTGGAGTCCTGACCATACCAAGATGGGGAAAGGGATCACTCTTAGCAATGAGGAATTTCAAGTTTTACTCGATGCGTTTGCTAATAAATAAATGAAAGAAGCCTAAGCAAAATAGGCTTCTTTTTTGATAACAGGTTGCAATAAGCGATGACAAATCATGACTAGTGTAATTTTAGCTAAATCAGGAAGAATGAAAGGCAGAACAGTCCATCCGATAGTGTCAGTCCAACTGGCACCTGAAACTAGCTTAAATACAAAACAGCCGAGAAGGAAACAGATACTTGTTCCAAGTAGGCAGGCTAGAAAAATTGTAATTGGTGAGGAGTCTGATTTAGTGAGGGCAGAAGTGATGATAGTGTAGAGTAGAAACCCCCATAGAAAGCCAGATGTCGGTCCTGTGAGTGCAGCAAAGCCACTAGAAAAACCGGAAAAAACAGGTAAACCGATAGCGCCAAGAACTAGATATAAGCTGACACTTGTAATTGCCTCCTTGGGTTTGTATAGACAAGCTACTAAGCCGATAGCCAGGGTTTGTAATGTAAATGGTACAGGTCCAATAGACAGACTGATTTGTGAAAGGGTGGAAATTAAGGCTGTTCCAATAGCGATATAAACAAGTGATTTGATAGAAGTTGTTTTCATTTGTTATCCTCTTAAAATTTTATGGTTAACAAAAATTATAGTGAGATTGGATAAGAAAGTCAATGCTCTTTCATCGGCTGTAACAACTCCATAGGTGATTTTTATAACAACTAATAAGAAACTTATATAGTAAAAAACAACAAATTATATGTAAAACAACCTATACCTATGCTAGAATAATAAAAAAAGAAAGTGAGGATTTCTATGACAGAATTACTTGATATTTACCGTACTCTTAAATCTAAAACTTGGGTAGACTTGACTCACCAAATCAATGAAAAGAGCCCGCATTTCCCTGCGCTACCAGCTCTCGAAAAGAAAGCCCTATTTACTCATAAGGATGGCTTCTTTGTCGAACAATTTACGGTTGTGGGGCAGTATGGAACCCATATTGATCCTCCGATTCATTTTGTAGAAGGAGCTCGTTATCTTGATGAGATTGATTTGAAAGATTTACTCCTGCCACTCTACGTTATTGATAAATCAGCTGCTGTTATAGAAAATAATGACTATGAGATAACTAAGCAGGATATTTTAGACTTTGAGGTTGAATATGGCCCGATAGCGCCAGAATCTTTTGTTGCCTTTCGTTCGGATTGGTCAAAGCGCTGGCCCAGTCAAGATGCCATTCGTAATCTAGACGAAGATGGAGTTCAACGTACACCAGGATGGAGTCATGAAGCTCTAGAATATTTGATTGAAGAACGTCAGGTGAAAGCAGTTGGTCATGAAACATTGGATACCGATTCAGGAGTATCTGCAGCCAAACACGGAGGAAGTTTACCAGAAGAATACTATCTCCTATCAAAAGATATTTATCAGTTGGAAGTATTGGCAAACTTGGATCAGGTACCACCAACAGGCGCATTGATTTCAATCGCTTTTCCTCATTGGGAGAAGGCTTCGGGTTCACCAGTGCGAGCAATTGCTATATTACCATAAGAAAAAGTCCAGACAGTGCTGACCTTCATGTCTGGACTTTTTCAATTGAGTTAACGCATAGTAACAAATTCTTCAGAACCTGTCGGATGGATGGCGACAACGGCATCAAATTCTTCTTTTGTAGCTCCCATTTTGATAGCAACTGAGAATCCTTGAATCATTTCATCGACACCATAGCCAATGCCGTGCAGACCAACGACTTTTTCATTTTCTCCTACGGTTACTAATTTAAACTTGGCCATTTGGCGGTTGTTTTCTAGGGCAGTGTACATAGAAGTAAAGGCTGAAGTATAGACTTTTACATTGTCCTGACCGTATTGGGCAATCGCTTCGTCCTCAGTTAGACCAACTGTTCCGATAGCGGGGTGAGAAAAGACGACAGTTGGGATGGTTGTGTAATCCATTTTTGCGGTTGGTTTATTGTTAAATAAACGTTCTGCCAAAAGGCGACCTGCCTTGATTGCAACGGGTGTTAATTCTTTTTCACCAGTCACATCACCGAGGGCATAGATACCTGGTACAGCTGTTTCTTGGTATTCATTGACAGAAATATGTCCTGAAGAAGTAAGTTGAACACTAGTTGCTTCTAGGTTGAGTTTGTCAATATTTGGTTTACGTCCAATTGCCCAAAGGACCTTCTGAGCAATATGGTTACTACCGTCAGCAAAGTTAATCTGGATTTGTCCATCATCAGTTTTTTCAAGACTGACAGGAGTTTTCCCGGTATGGAGTGGAAGATTGGTACGTTGCATTTCTTCCATCAAGGCATCAACAATGTAGGTATCAAAGCTACGAAGAGGGCGATTGCCACGAACATAGAGGTCAGTTTGGACACCGAGTCCATGTAGGAGACCGGCCATTTCCACAGCGATATAACCAGCACCAATCACAGCCACAGAAGAAGGTAATTCTTCCCATGCAAAGACATCGTCAGATACAATCCCTAGCTCACTACCAGGAATAGCAGGGACTGCCGGTTTGGCGCCAGTTGCGATGACAATGTGTTTTGCACGAATCAGCTCACCATTGACTTCAACCGTTTGATTGTCCACAAAACGTGCGAAACCCTGGATAACTTCTACTCCGTTATTGTTAAAAGTATTACCGTAGGATGCGCGTGAACGCTCAATATAGGCTTCGCGATTTTTACGCAAGGTGGCAAAATCAAAGGTCACTTCTTGGCTAGTAAATCCATATTCAGGTCCATAATGCTGGATGGCTTCTGCTACCTGAGAACCGTACCACATAATTTTTTTGGGTACACAGCCAAGGTTAACACAGGTCCCTCCTAGATAGCTTCCCTCAATAACTGCTGCCTTGGCACCGTACATAGCGGCTCGGTTCATGGTAGCAATGCCTCCGCTTCCGCCTCCGATAGCGATAATATCAAACACTTTCATAAATTTCCTCCAATAAAATCAGTAACTATATTCATTGTAACGTTTTTTTGTGTGTCAATCAAAAATCCGCTACGTTACCTTACAAAAATGTAAGTGGGAAAATTGCCGAACTTTTTATAAAATAGTTAGGAAAAAACTTGCATTTGTTCTTGTATTTGTGTATTATATAGACAACACAAAATAAGTATGTTTTATAAAGAAAAGGAGTTTGTTATGTTAAAGACAAAGAAAGCGAAAATTGCTTTGTTTGGCGGCCTTGGAGTAGTCGCAGTTGCCCTAGTAGGTGGGGCCTTGATTTTTAGCAATATGCTAACGTCGTCACCATCTTCAGAAGAAGTAGCCATGAGTATGACCTATACTGTTGCTAAAGAGGGCTCGATTGCTTCCTCAACGCTACTTACAGGAACGATTACAGCAGCAGATGAGCAGTATGTTTACTATGATCCTTCTAAGGGAGATTTGAGTGAGGTTCTAGTTGCTCCAGGTACTCAGGTCGAAGTAGGCACCCCTTTGATTCGCTATGATGCTACAGAGTTGCAGTCTGCTTTGGATACTGCTGTTCGTGGTCGTGATAAGATTGGTCGCCAAATTGAAGACTTAAGAACCAATGGTCAAACTGTTCAAACAACTGGTGATGCAGAAACAGATGCTGCCGCAACTGCTACTGCACAACGTTCAGTAGATATGCAGTTGGCAGACTTGAATGATTCATACGCAGATGCTCAAGCTGCGGTCGATAAAGCCTATGCAGCCTTAACTGAAGCGACAGTAACTAGCACCGTTGCTGGTACAGTTGTTGAAGTGAATAAGGCTGTCTCTAAGAACTCTACATCTAGCCAGACAGTTGTACATATTGTAAACCAAGGTAGTTTGCAAGTAACAGGTAGTTTGACAGAATACGATTTGGCTAATATTGCAGTGGATCAAGAGGTCAAGCTGACTAGCAAGGTGTATCCTGATAAGACTTGGACAGGGAAAATTACCTATATTTCAAACTACCCATCTAGTGATCAAGCTGGTGCCGCAGTTACAACAGGAACTGGTGGTTCAGGTGCTAAATATCCATTTAAGGCAGCTCTAACTAGTGAATTAGGTGAGTTGAAGCAAGGATTTTCTGTAAATATTGAGGTTGTCAATACAAGTAAAAACATTTTAATTCCGGTGTCCGCAGTTGTGCCAGAAGAAGATAAAAACTATGTGTGGACCCTGGTTGATGGAAAAGCTAAGAAAGTGGAAGTCACTCTCGGAAACGCAGATGCTTTGAACCAGGAAGTGACTGCTGGCGTAGCAGTAGGTGATAAGGTTATTACCATTCCAACTCCGGATCTCGAAGATGGCAAAGAGGTTGAAGCCAATGAAGAACCAGCTTATTAGATTAACGAATATCAATAAATCCTACAAAAATGGTGATCAAGAGCTCCGAGTTCTAAAGGATATTGATTTAGAGGTGGAAGAGGGAGAATTTCTTGCTATTATGGGACCTTCTGGTTCAGGTAAATCAACCCTTATGAACATCATCGGGCTTTTAGATCGTTCCAGTTCAGGAAACTATTGGTTAGAAGGTGAAGAGGTCAGTCAACTTTCTGAGAAAAAATTAGCTCAGGTTCGGAATGACCAAATCGGTTTCGTTTTCCAACAATTTTTCCTATTATCGAAACTCAATGCCCTTCAAAATGTAGAATTACCCTTGATTTATGCTGGAGTTCCATCAAGCAAACGTAAGGAACTAGCTCAACAATATCTTGAAAAAGTTGAGTTGGCAGAGCGGATGATGCATTTACCATCGGAATTGTCTGGTGGTCAAAAACAACGGGTGGCTATTGCGCGTGCACTAGTCAATACTCCGGCTATTATTTTAGCGGATGAACCTACAGGTGCCCTAGATACCAAGACAGGCGAGCAGATTATGCAACTTCTGACGGAGTTGAATAATGAAGGAAAGACCATTATCATGGTTACACATGAGCCTGAGATTGCTGCTTACGCAAAACGAAAAATCGTCCTACGTGATGGAGTGATTACCGAAGATAGTCGAAGGGAGGGAGTTTAGATGGAAAATTGGAAATTCGCCCTCAAATCTATTATGGCTCATAAAATGAGGTCTCTTCTTACGATGTTAGGTATCATAATCGGTGTGGCTGCAGTTGTCATTATTGTTGCCATGGGTACAGGGATGTCCAAGAGCATAGAAAAGTCTCTAGCTGGCGATCAAAATAATGTTCAAGTTTACTTTACTGCCTTCTCCAGCTCAAGCACAGCCTTCGGTCCATTTGGAACAGTATCGACGGAAGAGCCAATCTTAGAAGAAGAGCCAGATTTGACGGATTCTACTTTAAAAGGATTGCTAGAGATTGATGGTGTATCGAGCTATTATTCCAGTATCAGTAACATGGCTGAAGTCAGTTCAGGCAATAAAAAAGCAGAGAATGTCACCATTACTGGTGTCAGTCAGAATTACTTTGCTGTGAAAGAATATGAAATTTTAGCTGGTCGTCAATTTACAGCTAACGATTATAGTCGTTTTTCACGTATGATTATGCTAGATACGGCACTAGCTGAGAAGTTGTTTGGTTCTATAGAGGACTCTCTCAATCAGACGATTAGTGTCAATAGCAATGCTTATCTCGTAATAGGAGTTTACAAAGATCCAAAAGCAGGGACAGCTATTTATGGAATGAATTCAGGCGGAAATGCCGTCATGACTAATACGCAGCTGGCTGCTGAAACAGGTATGAAAGAGAATTCTCAAATCTATGTCCATGTTGAAGATGTTACTCGGGCAACAGAAGTTGGTCAGGCCGCTGCAGATTACTTGACTAAAGCGACTGGATTGAAAGAAGCGAGATATGAGATTTATGATATGTCAGCCATGTTGGAGGAGTTTAAATCTCAAATGTCTGGTGTTACCTTGTTTATCGGTGCTGTCGCAGGTATCTCCTTGCTAGTTGGTGGTATCGGTGTCATGAATATCATGCTGGTATCAGTAACCGAGCGGACTCGTGAAATCGGCCTTCGAAAAGCGCTTGGAGCAACCCGAGGCAATATCTTGATGCAATTCTTGATAGAAGCCATGGTCTTGACCACTCTTGGTGGAGCAATCGGTCTCGCAATCGCCCAAACAATAGTCTTCTTGCTCAATGTGAGCAAGGCGATGGGAGAAAGAATAACTGCTGAAGTTTCAATTCCAGTTGTTCTGGGAAGTCTGGCTTTCTCAGCGGTAGTTGGTATTGTATTTGGTGTACTACCTGCTAACAAAGCATCTAAGCTTGATCCAATTGAAGCTTTGCGCTATGAATAATCTATTGAAACGATTAGGTTTTCCTAGTCGTTTTATTTTTTGAACAAATCAATTGACTATATCACTAATTAGAGATAAAATAAACGCATCAATTAAGAAATAGTGATTTCAAAGGAGAATACATCATGGTAGAATTAGGTATTTCAACATTTGGCGAAACAACTCCACTAGAAAAAACAGGGGAAACTTACAGCCACGACGAGCGGATCCGTCAGCTAGTCAAAGAAATCGAACTAGCAGATGCGGTGGGGCTTGATGTTTATGGGATTGGGGAGCATCACCGAGAAGATTTTGCGGTTTCTGCACCTGAGATTGTGCTGGCAGCTGGTGCCGTCAATACCAAGCATATCAAGCTAACATCAGCAGTTTCAATCCTTTCCTCCATGGACCCTGTAAGGATCTATCAGCAGTACACAACCATTGATGCTTTGTCAAATGGCAGAGCGGAAATCATGGCGGGTCGTGGTTCCTTTACGGAATCATTCCCTTTGTTTGGCTATGATCTCCATGACTATGAAGAACTCTTCGATGAAAAGCTAGATATGCTTCTGGAAATTGACAAGGAAACCAATCTCAAGTGGGATGGGCATTTTACCCAGTCGGTCGATAATAAGCCAGTCTATCCACGTCCTGTTCAGGAAGATTTTCCCATTTGGGTGGCAACTGGGGGTAATGTAGAATCCACCATCAAGATTGCTAAGAAAGGCCTGTCTATTGTGTATGCAGTCATTGGTGCAGGTGCCCATCGCTTTAAACCTTTAGTCGATGCTTATCGCAAGGTTGCCCGCAACTCAGGTCATGATCCAAAGAAGACGAAAGTTGCAGCTCATTCTTGGGGTTGGATTGCAGACGACCATGACAAGGCTGTGGAAGAATACTATCATCCAACCAAAGTAATTACGGACAATATTGCCAAAGACCGCCCACATTGGAGCGAGATGACCAAGGCGCAATATCTCTACTCCCTGACTGACGAAGGGGCAACCATCGTCGGAGATCCAAAACGAGTCGCTGAAAAAATTATTAAGACAATTGAAACACTTGACTTGGACCGTTTCTTCCTCCATCTCCCAATCGGCTCTATGCCACATGAAGATGTCCTCCGTGCTATCGAACTCTACGGAACAGAAGTCGCGCCAATTGTCCGAGAATATTTTGCAAAAAAAGAAGAGAATCAGTCCCAAGACTGATGAGAGAGTTGATAGGAAGAGCTATACTATAGTCAATCCTAAATATTTTTCATAATCTCCTGAAAAGCTTGGTCAGTTGGCCAGGCTTTTTTGCGTACAAAAATACTCTTGGAATTTCCAAGAGTATGTTCAGTAGCAGTGGTGAAAAAGTTTGTTGTCACCTATTTCATTGTAGGGAACAACAACACATCCCGAATGGTAGTGGTGTCTGTCAAGAGCATGCAGAGGCGGTCGATACCGATTCCGAGGCCACCTGTTGGTGGCATACCGTATTCGAGGGCTTCGATGTAGTCGTAGTCAACGCCTGTAGCTTCGTCGTCACCGAGTTCTTTAGCCTTAGCTTGGGCTTCGAAGCGTTCTAATTGGTCGATTGGATCGTTCAATTCTGTAAAGGCGTTTCCATATTCCTTGGTCATGATGAAGAGCTCGAAGCGGTCTGTGAAGCGTGGGTCTTCATCGTTTTTCTTAGCCAGTGGAGATACGGCTACTGGGTGACCATAGACAAAGGTTGGTTGGATAAGAGTTGCTTCAACGTATTCTTCAAAGAAGCTGTTGATGATTTGACCAACTTCTGTATGGTGTTTTTCCACAGGGACCTTATGCTCAGCTGCAAGGGCTTTTGCTTGCTCGAAGCTCATCTCTTGCCAGAAGTCCACGCCAGTTTGTTCCTTAATAGCGTCAACCATATGGATACGCTTGAATGGCTCATGGATAGCAATTTCAGTGCCCTGATAAGTCACAGGACCATCACCGACAACTGCCTTGGCAGTGTGCTGAATAATGCCTTCTGTCAAGTCCATGATGTCCAAGTAATCCGCATAGGCTTGGTAAACCTCAATGGAAGTGAACTCAGGGTTGTGAGTCGCATCCATACCTTCGTTACGGAAGATACGGCCGATTTCATAAACGCGTTCCATACCGCCGACAATCAGGCGTTTGAGGTGGAGTTCTGTCGCGATACGAAGGACCATGTCAATGTTTTGGGCATTGTGGTGGGTAATGAATGGACGAGCCGCAGCACCACCAGCTTCGTTGTGAAGGACAGGTGTTTCCACTTCCAAGAAACCAAGTCCGTCAAGGTAACGGCGGATTTCTGAGATAATTTTTGAGCGGGTCACAAAGCGGTCAAAGCTCTCGCGGTTAGTAATCAAGTCCAAATAACGTTTGCGGTAGCGGGTCTCGATGTCTGTCAAACCGTGGAATTTTTCTGGCAATGGGCGGAGCGATTTAGAAAGGTGAGTCAACTTGCGAGCATGGATAGACAACTCACCAACGTTTGTCTTGAAGACATCTCCCTCGACACCGATAAAGTCACCAAGGTCTGCTTTTTTGAAGATTTCATAATTTTCTTCGCCAACATCATCCTTACGAACGTAGATCTGAATCTGGCCTTCGCGGTCTTGAATGTGAGCAAAACCTGCCTTACCCTTACCACGCTTGGTCATAATACGACCTGCAACGATTGCTGTTTGACCTAATTCTTCCAAGTCTTCTTTTGATTTGTCTTCGTACTGGGCCTTCAATTCAGCTGAGTTGGCAGAACGCTCAAAACGTTTTCCAAATGGGTCAATGCCCTGTTCAGCAAGAGCCGTCATTTTCTCACGACGGACAATCTGTTGGTCATTTAATTCTTCAAAATGTTCAGTTGACATAAAAATTTTATTCCTCCAAAGTCTGTTATTTCTATTTTATCATAGAAGAGAGAAAAAATCAGTATAAATTGCTAATAGGATAGGAAAAAACAGCAGAAAATTCTACTGTTTTGCTTTATAGCTGGTATCATTCCAAGCTAATTCTGTAAAGTTTTCGAAATCGCTTGTTTCTAAAATAGTAACCGATGCATTATCCAAACCACCTCGGTGACGCAGTTGGGCTGGTGGAAAACCAAGCAGGCGATGGATAGAAGCGGTTAGAAAGGCACCATGGCTGACGATGAGGACTGTTTCCAGGTTTTCTTCTTGAAGAGACTGGATAAAATCGACCATTCTCTGTGTGACCTGATGGACAGATTCGGCATCAAAGACATCGTGTTTAAATCGTGCTAGATTATGTTTGAGTGCCCAGGCTTGTTTGGGGTAGATGGCACGAAAAATTGCCATCTTGCTTCCTTCTAGCGTTCCAAAATTCCATTCACGTAGTTGTGGCGTGGTTAGAACGGTTTGGCAATGGTGATTGGCTTTGGCAATTTCTACGGCAGTGCTATGTGCGCGCTGCAAATCACTAGAATAAATAGCATCAAAGGGGATTTCAGCAAGGTATTTGCCGAGTTTTTCTAAATCCTGATAAGATTCGGGCAAGAGAGCTGAATCTCCAGAATAGCCTTGAAAGCGTCCCTCTAAATTCCATTCGGTCTTACCGTGACGGACAAAGTAGATTTTCAAGTCTAGTCCCTCCCTTCAATCAAATCGGCAAAGTCAGCTTTTACAAAATCAGCTAAAACCTGGCTATCAATTTTAATCGACCGACCAATTTCACCAGCAGAGACAATCAAGTGACCGAGTTCAAGGGCAGACTGATCAATATAGATTGGGAAATTATGCTTCTGACGAATGCCCACGGGATTGTTGGCACCGTGGACGTAGCCAGTTGTCTTTTCCAAGTCCTTTTGCGGAATCATGCTCACTTTTTTATTGCCAGAGATCTTGGCTAATTTTTTCTCAGACAGGTGTTCTGTAATTGGGACAATGCCGATAATTGGTCCAGTTTTATCCCCAGTTAATGCCAGTGTTTTGTAAATTTCGTGTTCTTCAATTCCTGGTGGCAATTGGCCATCGAGGGCATTTAAAACAAGGCTATCATGATCGATCTTAGCCTTGTCTAATATTTGGTCCACCAAGGTTTTCTTTATTTTAACCTTTTTTGCCATTATTTATATTTTTCCTCAAGTTTACTCATCCAAAGCCCTAACCATGCGCCTAGTATAAATAGGACAATAGCAGCAATCCATGTAACAAAGTTCGCTCCAGCATAGGAAATTGATTCTTTATTACTTGCTTGTGGAATCAAAATTAGCAGAGTAGAAGATGAGACGATACCAATAATAAAGTGATAAACACGTGAATGGTATACTTTCAGAGCGTGGTCCATTGCTTTTGAAAATGCAACCATTGCAAGAACGCCACCGATTGCGATTGGTAGGAAGGTGCCGAATAGATCAAGTGATTTGAAACCATTTAGCATTGGCGTGTAGATCCCCAAAATTAATAGCAAGTTTGAAGGGCTGAGTCCAGGAACAAGTACCCCTAAAGCAATCAAGGCACCTGCCAAGACAAAACTTGCAAAATTTGCTGGAAGCGTTCCTACAAGATCGCTTAAATTGTAAAGTAGGAGACCAGAAATGATGAATGTCCCAATCAACCAAGCTAAATCAATGCTATCTCGTTTGCTCTTTTGAGTTGATTCTTTAAGCAGGCTAGGAATAGTTCCCACGATTGCTCCCGCAAAGGCCCACAAAACTGGGACTTGGAAATGTTGCAAGAGATACTCAACTGGAAATGAAAAGAGTGCGATTCCCAAAATTCCACCGATTCCTACAGGAACAAAATAAAGAAAGTTTTCCTTGAAATCTTTTCGAATATTTGCTAAAAATCCAATTAGTCGCTCATAAATTCCGAGGATAGCAGCGAGTACTCCCCCAGAGACACCAGGTAAGATAAAGCCGAGTGCGATAATCATACCTTTAATAATTCTTGAAATCCAAGAAGCCATAATTTCCTCCAAAATGTATTATAACGCTCCTATTATAGCATAAAGCAAGTAAAAATAATTAAAAAGACTGCCTGTTAGATAAAATCCAGCAGGCAGTTTTGATTAAAGATTGTAAAAAACTGGTCTTGCTCTATAGAGTAAAATGAGCAGAATAGAGGCAATTGCAGTGGAAGGAAGAATATAGCTGATATTGTAGGTAAAGGAATAGAACCAGACAGGCATACCATCTGGGGCGTAGTCTGCGTAGAAAATAATTCCTGATAAGAAGGTGGCTATCAATCGGATGCTTCCTCCTAGAAAACTAGCCAGAGTAATGATGAGAGTAGCATTTTTAAGATCTTTTTGTTTGGATAGGGTGGGGGCCACTAAACCTGCTAAACCAATTCCGGCGTAAGAAAGTGCATAGTCAAGAAAAACTTGAAAAACGTTTAGGAAGTAGCCACCGTAGAAAAGTTGAATGGTTCCGACAATACCACCAGTAAGAACCCCCACCCCTAGTCCGTGGCGTAGAGCAAGCAGTAGGATTGGAAGCATGACTAAAGACACGGATCCACCTTGGGGCATTGTAAAGAGCGGGATTTTGTCAAAGACGAGGGCAATTGCAGAAAAGATAGCGACTTCGGCTAGGATGGGTAATTTTGATGTGGACATAAAAAGACTCCTTTGTAGATGGTCAACAAAGGAGTCTTTATAGCAGAGTATAGTATCATTCTATAAAGCACACAATTCCTACGCTAGTTTTAACTAGATCAGGTTCGAGGATTTCGCAGTTGCGATCTCAGCCGAAGCACTCCTTTGTGTATATGTAATTAGTGAAATTGTATCATTTTATTCGGGTGTTGTAAATAGTTTCTGATAAACTTCGTTAGGATCTTTGAGTGTAGTAATGAGGTTTAAATCCAAATGGTGTTCAAATCCGTTGACATACCCACGTGATGTGTACTGGTGGAGATCGTAATCCAAATCAGTATTTGGAGCGGCATTGTAGTAGCCAGAATCATCACCATATGTAGGAATCCAGACTGCATCGAATTTATCCACATTGATGCTATGGTCCTCCATGAAATAGGTTCCGACGTAAATTCCAATGTTTTTAGCACCGAGAGTTTCTAACTCTTTTCGAAAAGCCTCCACTCCAGCATTCATATCATCCATGGTATATTCTTCAACGTCTAACCAATAGAAGGTTGGCTTGTATTTATTTGCGGCCTTATAAAAGCTTCGAGCTTCCTCCTGCATGCTCTCAATACTATTTCCCGTGACATAGGCATAGACAGCAACAGGGATATTTCTTGCTTGGAATTCTTTAATATGGGTATCAAAGGATTTATCTAACCCGTTTTTATCAGTTGCTGTATTTTCGTTTTTAGTGTGTGATCCACTTTGAATACGAACGATTGCGCCAGAAATATTTTTGCTAAGAGTATCGTAGTCAATTTCAGACGGTCTCTGCCAAGCAGAAACGTCGACGATAGGTTTCATTTCGAGCGCATTTGCAATGTAATAACTTGAGCTAGAATTTGTTGGTTTAGAACTTGTACTGGTGTTTGATTGTGTGACTGCGGGTTCGTTAGCTACCTCCGTCTTATTTACAGTATTTCCAGTCACCCCAGTGATGAAAATAAGAGCAAAGAAGGAGAGGAAAAAACCAACAACAATCATCGGATTTAGTTTCTTTCTCATCTCCTCAATTCTACCGTAAAATCATGAAAAAATCAAAAAAATACGATTCAAGAAATAGTAAAAGATTATCTGAACTTGACATAATAAAGGGAATAAGGTAGGCTAAATTGGTATGCATGACAAAAGTGAAAAAGTAAGACGTGTTAGTCAGCTAGTTGTTCTGTCCTCTTTGACAATTGTTTTAAGGGTGGTTTTTGGGCCATTTCCCAATATAAAGCCTCTTACGGCTATTTTCCTCATTGTTCTGTCCTATTTCAGTTTGCTGGAGAGCTGGACATTGATGATACTAGCGATGGTAGGGAGTGGCTTGCTTTTTGGATTTGGAACAGTTGTTTTGTGGCAAGTTCTTAGTTTTGCTTTAATCCAATTTATATGGTGGTTGGCAATCGGTCCTTTTATCAAAAAAGAGAGCATTTCCTTGTGGCTACAGAGTCTTCTGGCGGGGATTCTTGTCTTTTTATATGGGCTAACGATAAGTTTTTTATCTGCTACACAGTTTGGGATTTCCCCTATCGTCTTCTGGCTTAATGGTCTAGTTTTTGATAGTTTACACGCGGCTTCAACAGTTTTGTTTTATCCAATTATTGATTATATTTTTAGGAGATTTTATAAATGAAAAAAATTAGTATTATGTTGACGGTTATCTTCTCGCTCTTCTTGGCTGCTTGTACAAACACTAATGAGAAACAGAGCAACTCGGCTATCGAAGTCACTTTGCAGATTACAACCAAGGACAAAGAGAATCGTCAGGAAGTTACTGCGGAAGAAGGTGATAGTATCATGGATGTGCTTAAAGAACATCATGACATTGTAGAAGACAATGGTTTGATAACAGAAATTGATGGTGTTAGCCAAGATGCGAGTACCAATACATACTGGATGTATAAAGTTAATGGCCAAATGGCTGATAAAGGGGCGAAAGACCTTACAGTTGCGAATGGGGATGAAATTGAATTTTATCTTGAAACATTTGAATAGATATGAAAGGCTTCGGCCTTTTTCTTGTTGACAAAAGTTAGTTCCGAATGTTTGCAGAGCAACTTAGAAAGTGATAAGTATTTTTATACAAAGTATGCTATAATAAGAGCTATACTCGAAGAAGGTTGGATAAGCAATGAAGATTGACAAACGCCAGTTGTTGAATTACTCCATACTGATTCCCTATCTCATCTTATCGGTGATTGGGTTGGTCATGGTCTATTCGACAACCAGTGCTACGCAAATTATTAATGGTGGAAATCCATTTAGAACAGTGATTAACCAGGCAGGATTCTGGATTGTCAGCTTGGTAGCAATCTATACGATTTATCGTATGAAATTAAGTTTTTTACGCAAGAAAGCCGTTATCTATTCGGTTATTTTGGTAGAAGTATTTCTGTTAGCTATTTCTCGGTTGTTTCCTCCGATTAACGGGGCTCATGGCTGGATTCCTCTGCCGATTGCAGGAACCTTGCAGCCGGCAGAATATTTGAAATTAATAATCATTTGGTATCTGGCACATGAGTTTGCAAAACAACAGGCGGATATTCGGACTTATGACTATGTATCGTTGATTAAAGGAAGTTGGATTCCGAAAGAGTTTACAGATTGGCGGGTGGTCAGTCTGCTCCTCCTTGGTCTAGTTGCAACACTGCCAGACTTGGGGAATGCGACGATTATTGTGCTGATTATGGTCGTGATGATCAGTGTGAGTGGGATTGCCTATCGCTGGTTTTCAACAGCGGTTTTGGGAATTGTGGCCGCCTCAACAGTTATTCTAGGAACGATTCGTATTTTGGGTGTAGAAACGGTGGAAAAAATTCCGCTCTTTGGTTATATTGCTCGTCGTTTTGCGGCCTATTTTGATCCATTTGGTAATGCCACCAACTCAGGTCTTCAATTGACTCATTCTTACTATGCGATGAGTAACGGTGGATGGCTTGGACGTGGCTTGGGAAATTCGATTGAGAAAAAGGGGTATCTACCAGAGGCCCACACCGACTTTGCGTTTTCGATTGTCATTGAAGAACTCGGTTTTGTCGGAGCTAGTTTAATTCTAGCCTTATTGTTCTTTTTGATTATTCGAATTATTATTGTAGGCGTCCGTGCTCGTAGTCCATTTAATGCGATGATGGCACTTGGAATGGCAGGTATGCTTCTGATTCAAACATTTGTCAATATCGGAGGAATTTCGGGAATTATTCCTGCAACGGGGGTAACTTTCCCCTTCTTGTCACAGGGGGGGTCGAGTCTTTTGATTATTTCCATCGGGATAGGGTTTGTTCTGAATATTGATGCTAGTGAAAAACGTCGATTAATTGAAGAAGAAATAGAGCGTACGCTAATTTAGAGATAGGAAAGAGGTAGGAGATGGCTATTCAAAAATTAGAAAACTATAATAACAAGGAAGCAATCCGTGAAGAAGTAACGATTCTAACATCTATTTTGGAAGAAGTAGCAGCCCAAATGATGCCTGCAGAGACTTTTGCTAAAATTGTAGAATTATCTCAATTGTCTCGTCAGGATGATTATCAGGCATTGATTGCTATTATCAGTCAGTTGAATAATGATGAACTAGCAGTTATTTCTAGATATTTTGCTGTTTTGCCACTTTTGATTAATATATCAGAAGATGTTGACTTGGCCTATGAAATCAATCATCAAAACAATATTGAACAAGACTATCTTGGCAAGATTTCAACAACAATTGATATGGTTTCCAAACAAGAAAATGCAGCTGAAATCCTTGAAAAGTTGAATGTTGTTCCAGTCTTGACAGCCCATCCTACTCAGGTTCAACGCCAGTCTATGCTTGATTTAACCAAGCATATTCATGAGTTGCTTCGTCGTTATCGCGATGTGAAATTGGGCTTGCTCAATAAAAACAAATGGGAAGATGAGCTCCGTTGTTACATTGAAATTATCATGCAGACGGATATGATTCGTGAGAAGAAGTTGAAGGTAACCAACGAAATCACAAACGTTATGGAGTATTACAATTCTTCCTTTATTAAGGCTGTCACTAAGTTGCAGCGGGAATACAAACGTTTGGCCGCTGAGAAAGGAATCGCCTTAAATAACCCTCGTCCAATTACAATGGGGATGTGGATTGGGGGAGACCGTGATGGGAATCCATTTGTTACTGCAGAGACCTTGAAGCTGTCAGCCTTGACTCAGTGTGAAGTCATTATGAATTATTACGATGAGCAACTCTATAAACTCTATCGGAATTTTTCGCTCTCAACTTCCATTGTAAATGTATCTACAGCGGTTAAGATGCTGGCGGATTTATCTGAAGATAGTTCTGTCTACCGTGAAAACGAGCCTTATCGTCGTGCTTTTCACTATATTCAGATGAAACTTGCAAATACAAGAGATTATCTAGTTCACAATAAGCCGTCAGATGTTCGCTATAGTAATGTAGCCGAGTTTAAAGCTGATTTATTAGCCATCAAACAATCTTTGATTGAAAATAAATCTATGGCGCTATTGAAAGGTGATTTTACAGAATTACTTGAAGCGGTTGAAGCGTTTGGTTTCTACCTAGCTAGTATCGATATGCGCCAAGACTCTTCTATTCATGAAGCAAGTGTTGCGGAATTATTGGCTTCTGCCCGTATCGTAGAAGACTACTCCAGTTTATCTGAGGAAGCTAAATGCCATGTTCTTTTGAAACAGTTGGAAACTGATCCACGCATTCTTTCTGCAACGCACATGCCAAAGTCAGAACAATTAGAAAAAGAACTGGCTATCTTTGCTGCTGCGCGTGAATTGAAAGATAAGCTAGGTGAGGAAATCATCAAGCAACACATTATTTCACACTCGGAGAGTGTTTCTGATTTGCTGGAATTAGCTGTCCTATTAAAAGAAGTTGGTCTAGTAGATGTCGATAAGGCCCGTGTTCAGATTGTTCCACTTTTTGAGACAATCGAGGACTTAGATAATGCACCTGATACCATGCGTCAATATCTGCAATTAGATTTAGCGAAACGTTGGATTGCAGGCAATAAATACTACCAAGAAATCATGCTTGGCTACTCAGATTCCAACAAGGATGGTGGCTACCTATCCTCCGGCTGGACACTCTACAAAGCACAGAATGAATTGACGCAAATTGGTCAAGACTACGGAGTAAACATCACCTTCTTCCACGGTCGTGGTGGTACTGTTGGTCGTGGTGGTGGTCCTTCCTACGATGCGATTACATCTCAGCCATTTGGTTCCATCAAGGACCGGCTTCGTTTGACAGAACAAGGCGAAGTGATAGGCAATAAATATGGTAACAAAGACGCAGCCTACTATAATTTAGAAATGCTGGTATCTGCAACGCTTGACCGTATGGTCACACAAATGATTACCGATCCAAATGAAATCGATGGCTATCGCGAAACCATGGATGAAATTGTATCAGATAGCTATCGTATTTATAGAGATCTTGTGTTCAATAATCCACATTTTTATGATTATTTCTTTGCCGCTAGTCCAATTCGTGAAGTATCAAGTCTGAACATTGGCTCACGTCCAGCGGCTCGAAAAACCATCACAGAAATCGGTGGTTTGCGTGCGATTCCATGGGTATTCTCCTGGTCACAAAACCGTGTTATGTTGCCAGGTTGGTATGGAGTTGGTTCAAGTTTCAAACGCTTTATTGATAAGCACCCTGATAATTTGTCTAAGTTACAAAAAATGTACGAATCTTGGCCATTCTTCCGTTCACTTCTATCAAACGTGGATATGGTATTGTCTAAATCCAATATGAATATCGCATTTGAATATGCTAAAATGTGTGAAAGCGAAGAGGTACGAAATATCTTCCATGTCATTTTAGATGAATGGCAGTTGACCAAAGAAATCATTTTATCAATCGAGCAAAATGATGAGCTTTTAGCAGAACTGCCGTTCCTAAAAGCCAGTCTTGATTATCGCATGCCTTATTTCAATGTGCTCAACTATATTCAGATTGAATTAATTCATCGTCTTCGTCGTGGAGAATTGAGCAAAGAACAAGAGAATCTCATTCATATTACCATCAATGGTGTGGCGACAGGTTTGCGCAACTCAGGTTAATACCACTACAAAACAACTTCTTCGGAGGTTGTTTTTTTCTATTCTAAAAATATATAATAATTATAAGAAAGCGTAACCAAATTATCCCTTATTCGTTTTATTAGTGAAAGGAGGAGATGAGTATCAAACTTGATCAATATGAAAAAGAAGTCATTGGTATTGCAGAGGAGATTTCCTACTATCTGCAAAAATCAGGAGCCAGCCCAACTGACAGTCAGGATATTGCCCAAGATGTTCTAGTCAAATTGCTTGAATCTGATATTGTCCTTCCTTTTGAAAAACTAAGAGCTTGGCTTTACCGTTCTGCAGTTCGGGCTTACATTGACAAATACAGGCGAGACAAGCACTACCATGAAATTTTACAAAAGGAGTTTTTTACACCTGAAAATTTTTTGATCTATGACCAAGAAGGCTATGAGGAACTCTATCAAGCTGTTGCAGACCTGCCAGAAAAATCCCAGCAAGTGATTGACCTCTATTATTTTCAGGATATGAGTATCAAGGAGATTGCGCATATTTTAGGTGCTGGTCAAAGTTGGGTGAAAATCAGCCTTTACCGAGGACGCAAACAGTTAAGGAAAGCATTAGAAGAGAGAGGATATGGATATGAAGACTTTTGAAGAGGTAACGAAAAGGAGTAAGCGGAAGAATTTATGGAAGACAATAGGGTTGTCATCGCTCATCGGTTTTATCTTATTATTGATTGGCGTTCAAACCGTAAAAATAATTGTCGGTGCACGAGAAGGTCGTGAGGTGTGGGAACAAACGATGCTAATGGAAATCGCCTATCCAAATATAAATCATGATGGCATTAAAATCCAAAGCACAAGTTATGTATCTGGAAAACTCTACTTCAATTTGTACAAGGATTTAGACGGTGTTCCTATGGCTTTTGGTCAGCATGAAATTTACTATGACCTGTTTGATAGTCATTATGACTTTGCCCAGCATATACCTGGGAATACCCTCAAATACCTATATGATCATACAACCAATACCAAGGTACCTGTTTTTTACAATAAGAATCAGATCGTGTGGAGTGAGTCAGAGATTGCTAAAGAATTGCCTTATCTAAGAGAAATGAGTGGTCAGCTAGTAGAAGTGGCTATTTCCTTTGATAAGAAGTACAGCTTGGCAGAGATTAAGGAGATGATTCCTAGCAACCTCAAGCAAAATTGGTATTGGATAGGGACAGAAGGGAAGCAGAGTACCCATTACTATCGTCCAGAGCAGCTTTTGGGATTAGATCCAGAGGATATTCAACTGGTCTTTTCGGATATGCCTGGAGACTATATGTCAGGTATGGACTATATGAAAGAGTTCTTAGAATCGGGAGATCAGAAACGAGCGCAGTATTTGGACATACCTGTGGATGACTTGCAAGCCTTTGTCGATAAGTTTGGTAACACCGACTTTACCAAACAAGAAGAGATTGATCAGTTGGAGTTCGCAGGCATTATCCTAACAGGAAAAGCAGAAGACTTTGCTCAGTTGGAAGGCAAGGACTGGATTTATTCTTCTAGTATTGGCGCGTCCATTCCTATTCAGCCTTATTATCAACTGCATCATTAAGTGAAAATAGTCAATATATTTTCAATACTTATAGCAAGAGGCTTGCCAGGGAGTCGTAGGATGACTGAACGGAGAAAGGTCTGTTGCAGTAGTCTCGTATTTGTGGCACCTTGTAGCTATGGTAACATCAATATCCCTATAGAAGTGAGGTGTTTTTAGTTGAGTAATAGGTTAAAATGGGTTGATAAAAAAAGTTATGAGCGAAGCTAATAGCCCTTGCAGAAAATGGATAAAATAAAAAACGATAGAAAATGCTTGCAATTCTGCTACAATTTGATAGAATAGTAAGGTAAAGTTAGACTGTATTGCCTACTGTCTATCTATAAAATATATTTTATTGGAGGCTTTTACCAAAATGGCAAAAGAAAAATACGATCGTAGTAAACCACACGTTAACATTGGTACAATTGGACACGTTGACCACGGTAAAACTACTTTGACAGCAGCTATCACAACTGTATTGGCACGTCGCTTGCCTTCATCAGTTAACCAACCTAAAGACTATGCGTCTATCGATGCTGCTCCAGAAGAGCGCGAGCGCGGTATCACTATCAACACTGCACACGTTGAGTACGAAACTGAAAAACGTCACTATGCTCACATCGACGCTCCAGGACACGCGGACTACGTTAAAAACATGATCACTGGTGCTGCTCAGATGGACGGTGCGATCCTTGTAGTAGCTTCAACTGACGGTCCAATGCCACAAACTCGTGAGCACATCCTTCTTTCACGTCAGGTTGGTGTTAAACACCTTATCGTCTTCATGAACAAAGTTGACTTGGTTGACGATGAAGAATTGCTTGAGTTGGTTGAAATGGAAATCCGTGACCTTCTTTCAGAATACGATTTCCCAGGTGATGATCTTCCAGTTATCCAAGGTTCAGCTCTTAAAGCTCTTGAAGGTGACTCTAAGTACGAAGACATCGTTATGGAATTGATGAACACAGTTGATGAGTACATTCCAGAACCAGAACGCGACACTGACAAACCATTGTTGCTTCCAGTCGAGGACGTATTCTCAATCACTGGTCGTGGTACTGTAGCTTCAGGACGTATCGACCGTGGTACTGTTCGTGTCAACGACGAAATCGAAATCGTTGGTCTTCAAGAAGAAAAATCTAAAGCAGTTGTTACTGGTGTTGAAATGTTCCGTAAACAACTTGACGAAGGTCTTGCCGGCGATAACGTTGGTGTGCTTCTTCGTGGTGTACAACGTGATGAAATCGAACGTGGTCAAGTTATCTCTAAACCAGGTTCTATCAACCCACACACTAAATTCAAAGGTGAAGTTTACATCCTTACTAAAGAAGAAGGTGGACGTCACACTCCATTCTTCGACAACTACCGTCCACAGTTCTACTTCCGTACAACTGACGTAACTGGTTCAATCAAATTGCCAGAAGGTACTGAAATGGTAATGCCTGGTGATAACGTTACTATCGACGTTGAATTGATCCACCCAATCGCCGTTGAACAAGGTACTACTTTCTCTATCCGTGAAGGTGGACGTACTGTTGGTTCAGGTATGGTTACAGAAATCGAAGCTTAATTCGATTGAGTTCCCAGAAATAACAATTATAGTCAGACAACTTAATTGTAACTCTCTACTTTCGGGTAGAGAGTTTTTCTGTAAGTATTCATAAAATGCACAGAAATTCTTTAATCTTAGCTAAGTTTATGCTATAATGTACCTTGTACAATAAATATAGAAGAGGTAAGTGAAATGTCACGTAAACCAATCATTGCCGGTAACTGGAAAATGAACAAAAATCCTCAAGAAGCACAAGCTTTCGTTGAGGCAATTGCAGGAAAATTGCCTGCAGGCGACAAAATTGAAGCTGCTATCGCAGCTCCAGCTGTAGATTTGAACGCTCTCTTGTGGTTCGCTAAAGATTCTGAATTGAAAGTTGCTGCTCAAAACTGCTACTTTGAAGATGCTGGTGCCTTCACTGGTGAAACATCTCCAAAAGTATTGGCTGAAATGGGTGTTAACTATGTTGTTATCGGTCACTCAGAGCGTCGTGATTACTTCCACGAAACTGATGAAGATATTAATAAAAAAGCTCATGCAATCTTCCGTAACGGTTTGACTCCAATCATCTGTTGTGGTGAGTCACTTGAAACTTACGAAGCTGGTAAAGCAGTAGAATTTGTAGGTGCACAAGTTTCTGCAGCTTTGAAAGACTTGACTGCTGAACAAGTAGCATCACTTGTTATTGCTTATGAGCCAATCTGGGCAATCGGTACTGGTAAATCAGCTACTAAAGATGATGCACAAAACATGTGTAAAGCTGTTCGTGACGTTGTTGCTGCTGATTTCGGTCAAGAAGTTGCAGACAAGGTTCGCGTTCAATACGGTGGTTCTGTAAACCCATCAAACGTTGCTGAATACATGGCATGTCCAGACGTTGACGGTGCGCTTGTTGGTGGTGCATCACTTGAAGCAGAAAGTTTCTTGGCTTTGTTGAACTTCTAATATAGTCATTTAGTTTTTCTTTTATTACTTCGTTAACTCGCTTTGCCGTACTCCAGTACTGTCTGCAGCTCGTTGCCTAGTACTAAAAGTAAACTAAAAGACTATAACAAAAAGCATCGGCTTGTGAATCCGATGCTTTTTTTGATATTTTAAGAGGCTATTTCAGTACCCATTCTCTAAGAGCGTGGGCTACACCGCTCTCATCATTTGACTTCGTAATGTATTTGGCGATTTTCTTCAATTCAGGATTTCCGTTTTCCATGACAACAGGATTACCAACAACTTCCAACATTGGACGGTCATTTTCTTGGTCACCGATGGCCATGGTTTGATCCATAGTTAGTCCAAGCTTCTCAGCTAGATGAATGATAGCTTGTCCCTTGTTAACAGTTTTAGGGGTGATTTCCAAATAAAATGGTGCTGATTTTGCTACGTTGTACTTCTCAGTCAAGCTGGTCGGTAGAAGTGGAATAGCAGCATCAAGAATTTCTGGCTCATCAACCATCATTGTTTTGATGATTTCCTTGTCAGCCATTTCTTCAGGAGTGCGATAGAAAATGGGTGCACTTACTAGTGTGGATTCGTAAATGGTGTATTTACCGATGTTACGGTTGGCAGTATAGATACCTTCCTTGGTGCTGGCATGCATTGGGAGCTTGAGTTTACGGGCAGCAGATTCGATGTCAAGATAATCCTCATAAGTCAAGGTATCTTTGACAATATCCTCACCAGTTGCTGCATCTTGGACTAAGCCACCGTTAAAAGTGATGACGTAGTCACCTGCTTCTGTAAGATTGAGTTCTTCTAAAATTGCTTGAACACCGGAAATAGGGCGACCAGTAGCAATAACAATTTTAACGCCTGCTTTTTTTGCTTCTTGGATTGCTGAATGTACTTCAGCTGTAATTTGGTGTTGACTATTTAGTAGTGTACCATCAATATCGATGGCGACAAGTTTAATGCTCATTTGATTCTCCAATTATAAAATGATCGTTATGTATATGGCTGTTAAAATCAGCTATTTGAGGTGCGAAAATCCCTGTTTCTTCTAACATTTCTTTTGGGAAATAGAAACGGCTATCGCCGTGGATTGTGCCTGATAGGGAGTGAACAATTGGTGATAGAGAGGATAGTTCTACCAAGGTTTCATCTTTGCGATAAATCTCAATTTGAGTCCGTTTCTTTTCTGCATTCGGACGGTAAATGTCATACGGCAAATCGAAGTTGTGGTGAATAGCAGTATAGTATTCTGGGTCAAACCCGACATCTGCGACCAGGCTACGCAGGCGGTCCAAAGCTTCCTCTTCTTCGGCCTTGAAAGTGATGGATTTGAGCACTTTCCTATTGATATAGCGCTGGGCTAAGTCAGATAAAATATGATCTGGTCCATCTATCCATGATTGAAAGTAAGTATTCATAACTCCATCATCCAGACTGAGGTAGTCGGTTAGACGGATACGATGCTCAAAAAAAGGTAATAGCCGAGGTGAAGTTCGTACAAAAAACTCCTGTTCACTAGTATATAGTAGTTTGGCACGATTGAGTAAATTCTGCAATAGTACTTCCATAGAGCGGCTTGCTGGATGAAAATAGACTTGCATGTACATCTGGTAGCGGCTGAGAACGTAGTCTTCTACTGCATGCATACCAGATTCTTTGAAGGCGATTCCATTTTCTGTCGGGCGAATGACACGTAATATCCTAGTTAGGTCAAATTCACCATAGTTCGCTCCTGTGAAGTAGGAATCTCGTAATAGATAATCCATCCGGTCAACATCAATCTGGCTCGAAATGAGTTGAACGACCTGTTTATTTGGATAGGTGTGTTTGATAACACTAGCAACCTTGTCTGGAAACTCAGGCGAAACTTGTTTCAACAGAGCATTGATTTCCGTTTCTGGACTAGTAATAATAGCACAGGTCATTTCCTCATGGTCTGTATCAAATAGACGCTCGAAGGTATGAGAATAGGCTCCGTGTCCAACATCATGGAGTAGCGCAGCAACCATGGTCAGTAGGGACTCATTTGTATCCCATATTTGTGGATACTTGTCTTCAAATTTTTGAGTAATCCGTCTGGCGATTTCGTAGGCGCCAAGGCAGTGCGAAAAGCGGCTATGCTCGCCACCATGGAAGGTATAGGAAGTAGTCCCTAGTTGCTTGATGCGGCGTAGTCGCTGAAATTCTTTTGTATTGATAAGTTTATAAATCAGCTCATGATCAACATGTACATAGTTATGAACTGGATCGCGAAATACTTTTTCTATCATAGTTTTATTATAACAAAAAAGGGAGATAAATTCCTGATTTTTCTAAAACACAAGGATATTGCTATGTATCCAAAGGAATCTTTTGGTATAATGGAGAAATGAATAATCAAATTATCTTATTAACTATTCAGGTCTTTATTATAGCCCTGATTCTTTGGATGCTTTACACAATTCTATCCTATGCTAAAAAGCACGATATTTCTCTAAAAGAGAAATTTTGGACAGGATTTGGTATCGGTTATGTTACTGATTTGCTAGACACCTTGGGGATTGGAACCTTTGCAACGACAACCACTATGTTTAAACTGACAAAGTTGGTGGAAGACGATCGTAAAATTCCTGCGACCATGACAACGGCGCACATCATACCAGTCTTAGTAGAGGCGCTATTGTTTATTACGATAGTTGAGGTTGACATGGTCACTCTGATTGCTATGGCAGTAGCGGCATTTACGGGTGCCTTTGTTGGTGCCAAGGTAACTCAAAAATGGGATACAAAGAAAGTTCAACGAATTCTTGGGATTTTGCTAATTATTGCAGCCTGTTTCATGGTCTATCGCATGATTACTAACCCTGGCGCAGATCTTACCAATGAAGTAAAGGGCTTAACTGGTTGGAAACTGGCTGTTGGTATTGCCTTTGATTTTATGGTGGGAATGCTGATGAGTATGGGGCTGGGTAACTATGCTCCTGAGTTAATCTTCTTCTCATTGATGGGAATTAGTCCAGCGGTTGCTCTTCCGGTCATGATGTTGAATGCTGCTATGATTATGACAGCAGGTGCCAAGCAGTTTATCCAATCAGGACGAGTAAACTGGCCAGGAGTTCCAGGAATCATTGTCGGTGGGGTGCTGGGTGTTTTGACAGCCGCTTTCTTCTTATCAAATTTGGATATTAATAATTTAAAAATTTTGGTAGTCTTCATTGCAGCGTATACAGGCTTTACTCTGCTTCGTTCTTCCTTTGTTGCTAGGATTAAAAAATAGTAGGAGGATCTATGGATATTCATTTACGAAATGAAATTGATTTGGATGGGCAGATTGAGGTAGTGGATCAGCAATTTCAAGTGGAAGTTAAGGAAAAAGATGGCACTCTCTATCTCATTTATAGTAACGATGAAGCTGAAAAAGTTGTCATAAAATGTGACGAAGAAGAGTTAGTGATGACACGCTTTTCCACTCCGAAGTCTATTATGCGATTTATTTCTGGTAAAGAAGCTATTGTGACCATTCCTACACCGTTAGGAATCCAGCATTTTGTGACCGATACAAAACGTTACCAATTAAACCGTTCGGATCAAAGTGTCCAGTTGCAATATGAATTAAAGGGATTGGAGAACCAGCAAGTTTTTGCTTCCTATGATTTGGAAATCTCGTGGAAATAATCTCTTATTTCCAGAAAAATATTCTTGAATTTCTCGGGATTTTTGATATAATAGTTAACAAATCGAGGGAGTAGCTAGCGGAAAATTCCGTGATATTGTCGTCAATCCGACTTGTTTCCGGCAATATATTAAATAGCGAGACTTGTTTTAATAAGACAGGTCTCTTTTTTATTTGTTAGGTAAAAAAGAGACCGAGAAGGAGAAGGAAATTGTCAAAAGAACAAAAACGCGATTTGTTTTATACACAGAGCGAAGAGCAAGTATTGTCAAGCATGGGGTCTTCTTTAGACGGTTTGTCTAGTGATGAGGCAAGCAAACGTCTAGCAGACTACGGTCGTAACGAATTGGATGAGGGTGAAAAACGTACACTCTTAGCTAAATTCTTGGATCAGTTTAAGGACTTGATGATCATTATCTTGATTGCAGCAGCAATCTTGACGGTGATTACAGAAGGTTCACACGGTTTGACAGATGCCATTATCATCTTGGCCGTGGTTATCTTGAACGCTGCCTTTGGTGTTTATCAAGAAGGGCAAGCTGAGGCAGCCATTGAGGCGCTAAAAAACATGTCAAGCCCAGTTGCGCGTGCGCTTCGTGACAATCATGTAGTCGAGGTTGATTCTAAAGACTTGGTACCAGGTGACATCGTCTTGCTTGAAGCAGGTGATGTTGTTCCTGCCGATATGCGTTTGTTGGAAGCTAACTCCCTTAAAATCGAAGAGGCAGCTCTTACAGGTGAGTCTGTACCAGTTGATAAAGATTTGTCAGCAGTTTTGGCTGAAGATGCACCGATTGGTGACCGTGTCAACATGGCTTACCAAAACTCAAACGTTACTTACGGTCGTGGTCTTGGTGTGGTTACAAATACAGGTATGTACACTGAAGTTGGTCATATTGCTGGTATGCTTGCCAATGCTGATGAGACTGATACACCATTGAAACAAAACTTGCACCAGTTATCAAAAGTCTTGACTTATGCAGTTCTTGTAATTGCTGCGGTAACGATGGCTGTTTCGGTATTTGTACGTGGAGAAGGTATCTTACCTGCTCTTATGACTTCTGTAGCTCTTGCAGTTGCGGCCATTCCTGAAGGTTTGCCAGCTATTGTTACAGTGGTTCTTTCGCTTGGTACACAGGTCTTGGCTAAGCGTAACTCGATCATCCGTAAGTTGCCTGCTGTTGAAACACTTGGTTCAACTGAAATCATCGCATCAGATAAGACTGGTACTTTGACTATGAACCAGATGACTGTTGAAAAAGTTTATACAAACGGTCAGTTGGTGGATGCTAAAGAAGCTTTGGATGCAAGCAATACAACGCTTCGTGTTATGAACTTTGCCAACGATACAAAAGTTGACCCAACTGGTAAATTGATTGGTGACCCAACTGAAACGGCACTTGTTCAATTTGGTTTGGATCAAAACTTTGACGTTCGTGAAGTCTTGGTATCTGAGCCTCGTGTAGCTGAATTGCCATTTGATTCAACACGTAAATTGATGTCAACCGTTCACCAACAAGCTGCTGGAAACTTCTTCGTAGCTGTTAAAGGTGCTCCAGACCAATTGCTCAAACGTGTAACGCAAATTGAAGAAAACGGTACAATCCGTCCGATTACCGATGCGGATAAACAAGCTATTCTTGCAACTAACAAAGAGTTGGCTAAACAAGCCCTTCGTGTCTTGATGATGGCATACAAGTATGTGGATGCTATTCCTGAATTGGAATCTGACATTGTTGAAAACGACCTTATCTTCTCAGGTTTGGTTGGTATGATTGACCCTGAGCGTCCTGAAGCAGCAGAAGCTGTTCGTGTCGCTAAGGAAGCTGGTATCCGTCCAATTATGATTACAGGTGACCACCAAGATACAGCTGAGGCAATTGCAAAACGTCTTGGTATCATCGATCCAAACGATACAGAAGACCATGTATTTACAGGTGCAGAGCTCAACGAATTGACGGATGAAGAGTTCCAGAAAGTCTTCAAGCAATATTCTGTATATGCTCGTGTATCTCCAGAACACAAGGTTCGTATTGTTAAGGCTTGGCAAAATGATGGTAAGGTTGTTGCCATGACTGGTGACGGTGTTAACGATGCACCATCACTTAAGACTGCCGACATTGGTATCGGTATGGGGATTACAGGTACGGAAGTATCTAAAGGTGCCTCTGATATGGTCCTTGCAGATGACAACTTTGCGACTATTATCGTAGCGGTAGAAGAAGGACGTAAGGTCTTCTCAAACATCCAAAAAACTATCCAGTATCTCTTGTCAGCTAACACTGCTGAAGTATTGTGTATCTTCCTTGCTACCCTCTTTGGTTGGGACGTATTGGAGCCAGTTCATCTTCTTTGGATTAACTTGGTAACAGATACACTTCCAGCGATTGCCCTTGGTGTTGAACCTGCTGAACCAGGTGTTATGCAGCACAAACCTCGTGGTCGTAACTCAAGCTTCTTCTCAGGTGGTGTCTTGAGCTCTATTGTCTATCAGGGTATTCTACAAACAGCATTGGTACTTGGTGTCTATGGTTTTGCACTGCTTTACCCAGAACACAGTACTTATGAAGAAATCCATGCAGATGCCTTGACAATGGCCTATGTTACTCTTGGATTGATTCAGTTGGTACATGCCTTCAACGTTAAGTCTGTTTACCAATCTATCTTTACCGTTGGTCCATTCAAGAACAAACTCTTTAACTGGTCTATCGTAGCTGCCTTCTTGCTCTTGATGGCAACTGTTGTGATTCCAGGATTCAATACCTTCTTCAAGGTTTCAATCTTGACACCAACTCAATGGATGGTAACGGTAATTGGTTCAGGTCTCATGGTTGTTGTTGTAGAAATTGTTAAATTTGTACAACGTAAGTTGGGCTTGGATGAAAAAGCTATCTAATATAGTTATTCAGTTTATCTTTTATTACTTCGTTAACTCGCCTTGCCGTACTTCAGTACAGCCTGCGACTCGTTACCTGGTACTAAAAGCAAACTGAAGACTATATCATTTGAAAAAGCTCAGATTTAGTGGTCTGAGCTTTTTTCTGTACTGATAATGTATTTTGGGAAGATTCCTTGTCCCCAAAATGTAAAGATTAGAGATGTAGCAAGTAGGATTATCTTTATCATCGTAGAAAATTGGAAAAAGATGACAATTGGAAGGATAGCCAAGCTGAAATAGTAGAGGGTGAAGTACTTACTGTTTTCCATAGTCATTTGAATTAGCTTTGATACATCGTCACTTTCGCCTTGCCGTACTCTAGTACAGCCTGCGACTCAGTTCCTTGTCTGAAAGCTAATTCATTTGACTATATTACTTGAACCCTATCGCCGTCTTTAACTTGAATGCTTGATTTTTTATCCCCTCGAATGCTTAGTGTAACAGATGATTGTGTGATTGGTAAGCTTAGAATTTTACCTTGAGTAACTGTCCCAGCAATTTTTCCATCTACCAGGAGTGGAAGTTTTTGGGAGGATAGTTGTTTGATAGGTTTTGGATAATGAATAGTAACTCTCATATGAACCTCCTTGTAATCTAGTTTCATTATAGCAAAAAAAGAAAATATGTAAACGTTTTCTGACACTGTTTTCCCCTGTAGGCTTGCTTGAAGAATAAGAAACTGCTATAATTTTGAAGAGGTAGGAGTTTATATGAATTATCTTCAGAATTATATTTTAAGTAAAAGCGGTTATTTGCCATCTGATAAGTTATTCATTCTGCAAAAAGAACTAGAAGATTTAGATGATGAGGCTTTAAACGTTCTTATGATGGTTGAGATGCGTCACCCTCTTGTCGCTCTTATTTTGGCTATTTTCTTCGGTGAGTTTGGTGTCGACCGTTTTTATGTCGGGAATAAAGAATTGGGATTTGCCAAGCTGATTGCTTTTGCAGTATCTTTTGTTACGCTATTTATCTTGATTGGGTTCTTGTTATTTTTGGGACTTTATTTGTGGAAGTTTATTGATTGCTTCTTAATCATGCGAGCATGTAAGGAGGCGAACTTTGAGCGTTTGATGCTACAAATCCATCAATATAAGGCTTTTCAGCATAGCCATCAGACATTTTAAGTAAGATATTTTTGTGAATAAGGGGAGGCTTGGTATTGTCTTCCTTTTCTGTTTTTTAGCAGGATGTAAAGTACTTGTAATATGGAACGAGCTTTGTCACAGAAGTGACATTTTATGGAACAGCATTTATGATATAATGATAAAATATGCTAGTTGAGAGGAGAATTTCTATGCAGACAAAGAAAATGAGTATGTTTTTATTTTTTGCCTATCTCCTTTTACTTACTTGGATGATTGTCTTTAAGATGGACTTGAGCATCTTATATGGACGCTATGGTTATGCTAGTATAAACTTAATTCCGTTTGCAGGAACAGCAGTCTATGATGGAGTGCTGGATTTTCCAGAAATTCTATTTAATATTGTAAGTTTTATTCCCTTTGGTATTTATATGGAAATGCTATTTCGCAAGGCATCGTGGGTGGCTAATCTACGTTTGATTATGTTAGTGAGTCTCTGCTTTGAGGTTCTGCAATATCTTCTTTTACTTGGAGTTGCAGATATAACTGATTTACTGGCTAACGGCTTAGGGGGAGCAATCGGTATTAATGTCATGTATGTCTTGACCAGTATTTGGCGGGAGAAGGCCTATGTTCGTATGAATATTTTTTGTTTTGCGCTAACGTTTTTTGTTATATTAATAACTTATTTAACTCTGTAAGTCTTGCCAAATATGTCTGTGGTTTGCTAAAATGAATATAATGAATATTAAGGAAGAGATTATTAAATTATCTCAGGAAATAGGAATTTCAAAAATTGGTTTTACAACGGCTGATGATTTTGCTTATTTGGAGAAATCACTTCGTGCTAGTCAGGAAGAGGGGCGTTCGTCAGGATTTGAACATAAGAACATTGAAGAACGTATCCGTCCCAAACTGTCGTTAGAATCTGCCAAAACCATCATTTCTATCGCGGTAGCTTATCCTAGACATTTGCCTGTCAAACCGCAGAAGACCCAATACAAACGTGGAAAGATTACCCCTAGTTCATGGGGACTTGATTACCACTATATCTTGCAAGATAAGATGGAGCGTTTGGCACGGGGAATTGAGAAATTGACGGATGGTTTGGAATACAAGGCTATGGTAGATACAGGAGCTTTGGTGGATACAGCGGTCGCTCGTCGTGCAGGAATTGGCTTTATCGGGAAGAATGGGCTAGTCATTTCTAAGGAATTTGGTTCCTATATGTTCCTAGGAGAATTAGTGACCAACCTGGACATCGAACCAGATCAGCCTGTAGATTATGATTGTGGTGACTGTAATCGCTGTGTTGCAGCCTGTCCGACGTCTTGTTTGTTAGGTGACACGACCATGAACGCCCGCCGTTGTCTGTCCTTTCAGACACAAGATAAGGGTATGATGGACTTGGAGTTTCGTAAGAAAATCAAGACGGTCATTTATGGTTGTGATATTTGCCAGATTTGTTGTCCTTACAACAAGGGAATTTCCAGTCCACCTGTGGTGGAGATCGACCCTGATTTGGCCGAGCCTGAGCTGATTCCCTTCTTGGACTTGTCAAATGGGCAATTCAAGGAAAAATTTGGTATGATTGCTGGTTCTTGGCGAGGGAAAAATATTCTCCAGCGCAATGCCATCATAGCCTTGGCTAATAGTAATGATCGCTCTGCTATTCCCAAACTCCTAGAAATCATCGATAAAAAACAAAATCCGGTCCACATGGCAACGGCTATCTGGGCCTTGGGGCAATTGGTCAAACAGCCCAATGATGAAATGGTAGACTTTATCGCAGGTATTTCATCAGACAATGATGATGTCATAGCAGAGCAAACAGCCTTTCTCAACATGGTCAAGGACTTGCAAATGTGATATAATAAAGATTATGAATAAAAATGAGGTGTATATGGATACAGCAGAAATTCGCCAAAAGATTGAAGAACTTGGCAAAAAATTAACTTCCTTTAGGGGGTCTCTTTGACTTAGAAGGTCTGGAAGAAGAGATTGCCATTCTTGAGAACAAGATGACGGAGCCAGATTTCTGGAATGATAATTTGGCAGCCCAGAAGACGTCTCAGGAGTTGAATGAATTAAAAAATACTTATGGAAATTTCCATCAGATGTTGGATTTATATGATGAATCCGAAATTTTGCTAGATTTTCTGGCAGAAGATGAGTCTGTTCGGGATGAACTGGTTGAGAAGTTGGCAGAATTGGACAAAGCCATGACTGCCTACGAGATGACCTTGCTCTTGTCGGAACCCTATGATCACAATAACGCTATCTTGGAAATCCATCCAGGTTCGGGTGGTACCGAGGCACAAGACTGGGGAGAAATGCTCCTGCGGATGTATCAGCGTTATGGAAATGCCAAAGGTTTTACAGTGGAAACCTTGGATTATCAAGCTGGTGATGAGGCAGGTATTAAGTCCGTAACTCTAAGCTTTACTGGACCAAACGCCTATGGCTTGCTTAAGTCAGAAATGGGTGTTCATCGTTTGGTGCGCATCTCACCTTTTGACTCAGCTAAGCGTCGTCATACTTCCTTTACATCTGTAGAGGTAATGCCTGAGTTGGACGATACCATTGAAATTGAAATCAGAGATGATGAAGTGAAGATGGATACCTTCCGGTCAGGAGGTGCTGGTGGACAGAACGTCAACAAGGTCTCAACTGGTGTTCGCTTGACGCACATTCCGACAGGGATTGTGACTCAGTCCACAGTTGACCGTACTCAGTATGGAAACCGAGACCGTGCAATGAAACTCTTGCAGGCTAAATTGTATCAATTGGAGCAGGAGAAGAAAGCGGCAGAAGTTGACTCACTCAAGGGAGACAAGAAAGAGATCACTTGGGGAAGTCAGATTCGTTCTTATGTCTTTACACCTTATACAATGGTAAAAGACCACCGTACTGGTTATGAGGTGGCTCAAGTCGATAAGGTTATGGACGGAGACTTGGACGGCTTTATAGATGCTTATTTAAAATGGCGAATTAGCTAAGATCCTGTATTTACAAGTGAGGTGCTTGTATATAAGAGAGAGTTTTTCGCTCATCAAGGAAGTTTTTTGAGAGAATACGGACTGTATTTTGAAAAAAACGTTCTCAAATCTAAAGAAAGGACTGTCTAAGACAGGAAATCCTATGGGAATAATAGAAATGAAAGACGTTTCCAAGAAATATGGAAACGGAACGACTGCCCTTCGCGGAGTATCAGTCAATGTTGAAGCGGGAGAATTTGCCTACATTGTAGGTCCTTCTGGTGCAGGTAAGTCAACCTTTATCAAACTCTTGTATCGGGAGGAAAAGCTCGATAAGGGGAGTCTAAAGGTTGGTAAGTTTGACCTTGCAAAAATTAAAAAGAGAGATGTTCCTCTTCTACGTCGTAGTGTAGGAGTGGTTTTCCAAGACTACAAACTCTTACCTAAAAAGACTGTCTTTGAAAATATTGCTTATGCGATGGAAGTTATCGGTGAGAAACCACGGAATATCAAGAAACGTGTAATGGAAGTTTTAGATTTGGTTGGTTTGAAGCACAAGATTCGTTCTTTCCCAAATGAACTTTCAGGTGGTGAGCAACAGCGGATTGCTATTGCCCGTGCCATTGTAAATAATCCTAAAGTATTGATTGCTGATGAACCAACTGGTAACTTGGACCCTGAAAACTCTTGGGAAATCATGAATCTATTGGAGCGAATCAATTTGCAGGGGACAACGGTTCTTATGGCAACTCATAACAGCCAGATTGTTAATACCCTCCGCCATCGGGTAATCGCGATCGAAGACGGTCGAGTAGTACGGGATGAAGAACAAGGAGAGTATGGATACGATGATTAGACGATTTTTTAGACATTTTATTGAATCATTGAAGAGTTTGAAGCGAAATGGTTGGATGACAATTGCAGCTATCTCATCTGTAGCGATTACTCTTACTTTGGTTGGTCTATTTGCTTCAGTTATTTTAAACACAGCAAAGCTTGCTTCGGATTTGGAACAGAATGTACGCATCAATGTATACTTGAGAGCGAACTCAACTGATCAAGCTGAGACGATTGTGAACGAAGCAGGAGAGACGGTAGCTAATCCAGATTATCAAAAGGTGTATAATCAGATTACAGCTATAGAAAATGTACAATCTGTTACTTATTCAAGTAAGGATGAACAGTTGCAGAAATTAACAGCTACCTTGGGAGACACTTGGAACTTATTCCAAGGAGATGCCAATCCACTTTACGATGCTTATATCATTGATACGACAGATCCAAATTATGTTAAATCTGTGGCTGCAGAAATTGCAAAAATTGATGGTGTTACAGAGGTTCGAGATGGTGAAGTAGAGACAGAGCGCATTTTCAAGTTGGCTGATTTAGTTCGGACTTGGGGATTGGCAGCGACTGGTTTGTTGCTCTTTACGGCGGTCTTCTTGATTTCCAATACTATTCGAATTACCATTATTTCTCGTAGCCGTGAAATTCAGATTATGCGTCTGGTTGGTGCTAAAAACAGTTATATTCGTGGACCATTCCTCTGGGAAGGTGCCTGGGTAGGGTTCCTCGGAGCTATTTTACCTTCTGTTTTAGTCTATTCTCTTTATAAGATGATCTATACTTCAGTAAATGCTAGTCTTGCTAGTCAAGATTTGTCTCTGATTAGTATGAATGTCTTTGTTCCAGGAATGATTGGCGCACTTTTTGTAATTGGTATTATTATTGGTTCCTTGGGATCAGTCATTTCCATGAACCGCTACTTAAAAATTTAATAGACAAGCTACATGTAAAAAGGTCTGCACAATAATGAGGCAGACCTTTTTGTTATGGATGTCTATGGTGAGAAGATTTGTTCATCTCTTGCTTAATAGTACAGTCGCAGGAACAATCTCCGCAGGATCCTTTTCCTTTGATGAGACTGCGAATAGCAAGAGAAAATAAGATGACGATGATGAGAAAGAGGATAAGAGTAGGCATTAATATTCTCCTTTTTCTAATGTTTTTAGCGTGACGATTGGAAGAGTATTGGCTGGTTTTTTCACTAGGCTGTAGATGGCTGTGATAATTAGAAAGATAGCGATAAATGTCCAGACGGTTGGTAATTGTCCGTAGATAAGTACAAGACCAATCTGATAGATAACCAAACTACTTGCATAGGCTAAACCTGTTTGGAAACCGATAGCAATCCATGTCCATTTGGCTTCTCCCATTTCACGGTGAATGGCACCAATAGCCGCAAAACAAGGGGCACAGAGGAGATTGAAGACTAGGAAGGAATAGGCTGATAATGCTGTATAGTCTTGTTGTAAAAGCCCCCAGAGTTCGGGATTTTCTTCGGTTGTTTCTCCTAATTTATAGAGGATACCAAAGGTGGCAATGACGGTTTCCTTGGCTAAGAGACCTGTAATGGCTGCAACAGTTGCTCGCCAATTTCCAAAACCAAGTGGGGCAAAGAGGAGAGAAAAACTGCGTCCAATGGAGGCTAAGATACTCTCATCTGTTTCTACCATTTGTAAAGACCAATTATAGGAACTACTGAACCAAATAATGATGTTGGTCACAAATATAATGGTACCAGCTCGTTTGATAAAACTAAGCGCCTTATCGAATGCATACCGGAGAACCGTACTGAGTTTCGGTAAGTGATAAGATGGTAATTCCATGATAAAGGGGCTTGCGACTCCACCGAGCTGCTTGGTCTTTTTTAGTGCCATTCCGGATAGGACGATGGCGGCCATACCGACAAAATAGGCGCTTGGAGCAATCCAAGGATTGTCAGGAAAGAAAGCACCGGCTACCAGAGAAATGATAGGAAGTTTGGCAGAACAGGGCATGAAGGTTGCTGTCATAATGGTGATTTTTCGGTCCTGTTCATTTTCAATAGTCCGACTTGCCATGACTCCAGGAACGCCACAGCCTGTGGAAATCAACATGGGAATAAAGGATTTACCTGATAGACCAAAACGTCTAAAAATCCTATCCATGACAAAGGCGACTCGGCTCATATAGCCAATGTCTTCCAAGATTCCCAAGCAGACGAAGAGGACGAAAATTTGTGGTACAAAACCGAGAATGGCTCCGCATCCTGCAATAATGCCATCAAGGACCAGTGATTGTAGCCAGCCAGCGATTTCAAATCGATCTAGATTTTCCTGAATAAGGCCTGGAACAAGCTCTCCGAATAGGACATCATTTACCCAGTCCGTCCCCATTGTACCAACCGTTTGAATAGACAGGAAGTAGGTCAGCCACATGACTGCCGCAAAGATAGGGAGGGCAAGAAAACGATTGGTAACAAGTCGGTCGATGTTATCAGACAGGTTAAAAGTCTTATCGCTGTCTTTTGTGACCAGTTCTGTGATTTTCTCGATAAATTGGTAGCGTTGATTGACGATAATGGCTTCCATATCGTCTGCGTAAATTTTTTCCAAAATGGCAATGATTTCGGTCAAATCAAGCATGTCTTGTGCATTGAGTTGCAATTGATCTAGAATGACTTGATCTTGTTCGAGTAGCTTAATGGCGTAGAAGCGTTTTTGATGATTTGGGATGGAATCCGATAATAGGTCAATAACTTGGGCGAGACCGGCTTCAAATTGCTTATCATACTGAGGATAGATTGGCTCGGCTTGCTGATTGGTAATTTTTTCTACTTCATGGAGGAGCTGGGATATACCTAGCTTTTTTAGTGCACTGATAGGCTGTACAGGAACTCCCAGTTGATAGGAGAGTTGGTCGCTGTTTATTGAGCGACCTTGACTTTTCAGGGCGTCTGTCATATTGAGGGCGATAACAGTAGGAAGGCCCATTTCTAATAACTGCAAGGTCAGATAGAGATTTCGCTCCAAGTTTGTTGCATCAAGGACGTTGAGGATAGCAGCTGGTTGGTCCGCTATCAAATAATCTCTGGCAACCCGTTCTTCTGGTGTGTAGGGAGACAGCGAGTAGATACCTGGTAAATCTTGAATTAGTAAATGCTTTCGCTTTTTGATTGTTCCAGATTTTCTTTCAACGGTGACTCCAGGCCAGTTACCAACACGTTGGTTGGTCCCTGTTAGGAGGTTGAAAAGAGTTGTTTTTCCGCTATTTGGATTTCCTGCAAGGGCGATGTGTTTTGTCATTTCTTCACCTCGCTTGTGATTTGAACACCAATCATTTGCGCTTCGGATTTGCGTAGTGTCAGCTCGTATCCTCTCAAGGTAATTTCGATTGGATCGCCCAAGGGAGCGACTTTTTTGAGAAATAGCTGCGTGTTCTTTGTAAGTCCCATATCCATGAGGCGACGACGGAGTGCACCTGTTGCATAGATGTCCATGACCTTAGCTGAGCTACCAATAGGTGCCTCAGATAGATTGATTATTTCCGTAGCTGACTTTTCTATTAAAACCAGAGATTCAATAATTTCTCTATCTAGGGCTAGACGGCTTGCCTTGACTTGGAAAATAGCATTGGTCTTGGTTTTTGAAATGATGCGAATCTCTTCTCCGACTTTTAAACCCAAGTGCGCTAAGTGTTTACGAATATCATCTTGCGTTAGACAATCTTTGACTAAATAAGATTGTCCAACTTGAAGGTTTTGCAGTTTCATATCGTTTCCTTTGTGATTTTTATAACAATAGTATAGCATAATTCCTTAAAAGTGTCAGATAATTTTTAGGAATGACTTATTTTCGGACTTGTTTTCTCTTTATTTTTTTCCATATTTCCAAAAAATCCATTGACTTTTTTTAGAGATATGATATACTAGTCAAGTACTGCTGGTTTAGCTCAGTCGGTAGAGCGCATCCATGGTAAGGATGAGGTCGCCGGTTCAATCCCGGCAACTAGCATCGAATACTATCGAAAGACCTTGTTTGACAAGGTTTTTTCTTATTTTTGTCCTAAATTCGCCCCAATTGTCAAAAAATCCCTTGACATGAATGTTTATTGTGGTAGAATAGGGCTTAGAAATATGAAAGGAGTAAAACAAATGAACAAGCAACTTGTCATGCAGCAAGCTATTTTTTATCATACACTCCTTTCTAAGCAGGAAAACAGGGCTCATTGATAAACTTATGAAGTTTTTCGTGGGCTATATTTTGAAACATTGAGACAATCAAGCACTGTGGCCATGGTGTGATAAAAATTGTCGACTATGTTCAAGAGCTGGTCTATTTTTGTGGACTTACGCAAGCCTAGGTGGAGTGAAATGCTTCCCTGGGCTTTTTTGCGCGCTTAGAAAGGTAATACTCTTCGAAAATCAAAATTATCCGTTGTCAACTTGCCTTGATGAACTCCAGTTCTATCTTCGACATCGTTTTCTAGGCTACTTTTGATTTTCATTGAGTATAACGTCTATCAATTGTTGCTTATTGAATAAAGTGGCAAATGATAGGTTATAGATTTGTAAAGGAGATATATGTTTCGATTAATTTTTGACTACATCAAGCGTCATAAGTGGCTCTATCTATTGGTTGCTGTGACCTTGATTATTTATGACGCCACACTTTTGCTACCAACGCAAATCATACAGCGGATGGTCGATATACTGACCAAGAATGAATTGACTCAGGCCATATTGGTTCAGGAGATGACCTTATTGTTATTGGTAACAGTACTGAACTATGCAACAGCCTTCATTTGGCATCTGAAATTATTTCAGGCCTCTGTCAACTTCAAGTTTGACATGCAGCAACGTGCCTTTAAAAAATTAGTAACCATGCGGACTCCATTTTATGAAAAATTCCGCTCAGGAGATGTCATGACTCGTTTTTCAACGGATGTGGATGGCCTGATGGAGATGGTGGGTTACGGTCTTATGATTGTCGTCTATGCAGGCGGTATGTTGGCTTTTATCATTCCCACGATGTTCTTCATTGATTGGAAAATTTCGCTAGTAGCTTTACTACCGATGCTATTCATGACACTATGTATATTTTTTATCGGGAGAAAACAAGATAAGGCGATTGATGCCAATAGGGAAGCTGTAGCCCAGCTCAATAATGAAGTTTTGGAGGTCATCGAAGGCATTCGAGTGACTAGGGCTTATAGTAAAAAAGCAACTCAAAAGGCTCAATTTCAAGCTCGTACCAAGCAATTGGCTCAGGGTGGGGATCGCATCACTTCCTTGCAATCATTGTATAATCCATTAGCCACAGTCTGTTTGGGATTATCTACTATTTTCGTGCTTCTCATGGGGGCACAAGCCGTGAAAGCAGGGCAATTGACCTTGGGACAAGTAATTGCCCTTCAATTGTATGTTGGTTCGCTTTTAGAGCCGTTTTGGACACTAGCAGATTTCATCCTTGTTTATCAGACTGGTAAGACATCTTTCGAAAAACTGCAAGAGCTGATTGAGACGGGTGATGATTTGGAGGCTGATGGTTCTAAGGAAATTGCAGAGCTGTCTAGTATTTCCTTCAAAAATTATAGCTTTAGTTATCCACAGGCGGAAAGAGCCAGCCTACAGGACATCAATTGGACACTGAAAGCAGGGCAAACTGTAGGTATCGTTGGGAAGACTGGTTCGGGAAAAACGACCTTGGTTCGCCAATTCTTACGCCAGTATCCGATTGGTCAGGGAAATTTTTTCATCAATCATCAATCTGTTTTAGACTTTAAACGTTCTAGTATAGAGGCAAAAATTGGCTATGTTCCACAAGAACACATTTTGTTTTCAAGGTCTGTTGGAGAAAATATTGCCCTTGGGAAAGTAGCTAGTAGCTCTGAGGAGATTGAACAAGCCATTGCCACAGCAGCTTTTAGTCAAGATTTAAAACGGATGAGTGATGGTCTTGATACCATGATTGGTGAGCGTGGTGTGTCTATTTCTGGCGGTCAGAAACAACGGATTTCCATTGCCCGTGCTTTCCTGCGAGAGCCAGATTTGCTAATTCTCGATGATTCTTTGTCGGCAGTGGATGCTCGGACAGAACGCCAGATTATCCAAAATATTCAAAAAGAACGTGCAGGCAAAACCAATGTCATCGTGACCCATCGTCTATCTGCTGTCAACCATGCAGACTGGGTACTAGTCTTGGATGAGGGGCGTATCGTTGAGGAGGGGCGTCCAGCTGATTTGCTTGCCCAAAGAGGTTGGTACTATGAACAATACCAACGACAACAAAGCCAGGAAGGAGGAGAGTAATGACTATTTTAGGTTTTTTATTAAAACAAATCGGTCGTGTCAAGTGGCTATTTATAGTAGCTGTCGGCTTCTATCTGTTGGCTTCAACCATGGTGCGATTGGCTCCTTTGCTGATTCAGCAGGCGATTGATGGACCGATTACGGATTTAAGCAAGGGTTTGCCCTTTGATGAAGCTGTTTTCTTAAACCAGTCAGCTCAATACATGGGAATGATTATTCTGGGAGCTATTGGCTTCTACCTATCTATGCGTTTACTCATGCATTGCGCCAATCGTATTGCTGAAAATCTGCGTAATCAAGCCTACGATGTTATGCAACGGTTGCCTATTTCTTATTTTGATGATAAGCCCGCTGGAAAAATTGCAACTAGAATTGTCAATGATACAGAAACCCTGCGGACACAATTTTATGGGACCTTAGTTAATGCCTTTAACAATATTGTTCGTTTGCTCTTTACATACGGTGTCCTATTTTACATGAATAGGAGTCTCGGTTGGCTGATGTTACTCTTGATACCACTCTATATCGGTATTCAATTTGCTTACAAGAAAATGACAGACAAGCCAATGAAGGATTTTTATGATGCAAGGAGTGACGTCAATACGCAGGTGAATGAGACCATGAATGGTGCAAGTTTGATTCAACTTTTTGGACAAGAAGAGCGCATCATGAGAGAATTTGAAGTGACTGCTGACAAGATGCGTCGGGCAGATAATAAGATTATCTGGGCCCAGTCTCTTGCCACGTGGAATCTGAGTGGTTTTCTGCAAAATTTAGTCATTGCTGCGATTTTAACGGTAGTCGGCTATCAGTTTCTTGCGGGACAGGATGGAGTTACAGCTGGGAAACTCTTTGTTTATGTCAACTATATCGAAGGAGTCTTCATTGCTTTGGGAGCGCTGGTTCAACAGTTCCCAAATATGCTTCGCTCTTTTGAAACAGGTAAGCGTCTAATGGCCCTTCTAGAAGAAGAAGTGGAGGACGACTGTGATCGTATTTTGGAAGTTGAACAAGGGCAAGTCGTGTTTGAACACGTGAACTTTAGCTATGAAGAAAACAGACCAGTTTTGAAAGATATTACCATTCGGGCAGAAAAAGGAGAAACAGTTGCTTTGGTTGGGCATACTGGGTCTGGTAAGTCTTCTATTATGAACCTCCTCTATCGTTTCTATGATCCACAGGAGGGACGTGTACTGATTGATGGGAAAAACATCCGTGATTATTCCCGTGAAAGCCTGCGCAGTCACATGGGGATTGTTTTGCAAGATCCCTATCTCTTTACAGGGACGATTGCCAGCAATGTTTCCATGAATGAAGAGGAAGCAGATAGAACAAGAATCATGCAGGCGCTAGAAAAAGTTGGTGCAGTGCCTATGCTATCTCGCTTAGAGAAAGGGATTGATGAACCGGTTGTTGAGAAGGGGGCGGCCTTTTCAAGTGGGGAACGTCAGTTGATTGCCTTTGCGCGGACACTCTACTCTGATCCTAAAATTCTGATATTGGATGAAGCAACTTCTCATATTGATACGGAGACGGAAGAAATTATCCAACATGCCATGGAAGTGGTAAAAGAAGGTCGGACAACCTTTATTATTGCTCACCGACTTTCTACCATTCAAAATGCAGACCAGATTCTTGTCTTAGATCAAGGTCGAATTATTGAACATGGGAAACATGAAGAATTGGTTGCACGTGGTGGAGTATATGCTCAAATGCATGAGATTCAAGCAAAGGTGTAATAAGCAGTTAAAAATTCCAAGCTTTGGCTGGAATTTTTTGCTATAATTGACTCATGAAAGCCTTAATTTTTGATGTAGATGATACGCTTTATGATCAGATTCAACCGTTTGAACGTGCTTTGGAAAGACATATTGAAGTAGCAAGGGAGCAAATTGAACCACTCTACCTTTCCTTTCGCAGATATGCGGATGAAGTATTTGAAGCGACAGCAACTGGAAAGATGAGTCTGAAAGACAGTCATATTTATCGGATGAAACATGCTTTGGCAGATTTTGAGTATCAGGTGTCTGATGCAACAGCCTTAGCTATTCAAATAGATTATGATTATTTTCAAGGGCAGATAGAGCTCAGTCCAGTGTTTCTAGAAATATTTTCGTGGTGCCAGGCGCAAGGAATTGCAATGGGGATTATTACGAATGGACCTTATAGACATCAGTTGAGAAAGATACGCACGATGGGGTTAGTTAATTGGTTTGAGCTAGAACATGTCCTTATTTCTGGACAAGTTGGTATCACAAAGCCAAATCCTGCTATTTTTCAACTAATGGAAGAACGTTTGGGGATGTCAGGCGAAGATATTTGTTATCTAGGAGATTCGTTTGAAAATGATGTGGTAGGAGCGAAAGCTGCGAATTGGAAGGCAATTTGGTTTAATCATAGAAAGAGAGTAGAGCCAATAGCTCCCTATCAGGCAGATAAAGTGGTGATAGATTGGGATGAACTGGTCGAAGTTATCCAGTCTTTCTAGTGGTTTCTGCAAGGGATTATCAATTTTTTATAGGTGCGATAGGTAAAATATATTAGCAGGATACCTGTCTTTATGATAGTATAAAATGTAAGCATAGAAGTATAGGTGTGAATCCAAGCAGATTTTTATTCCTACTCTATGAAATTTTTTAAAATGGAGTTACCTATGACACAAGCTTTCTTTCCTATCCATACTCTAGAGACTGTTAGTCCAGAATTACGAGAAAACCTTGCGACTGTCAAGAAAAATAATGGCGGTTATATTCCTAATCTCATCGGTCTTTTAGCCAATTCTCCTACAGCCCTAGAAACCTACCAAACTGTCAGTGGTATCAATCGCCGTAGTAGTCTGAATCCGACCGAGCGTGAAGTGGTACAAATTACAGCTGCCCTTACCAATGGCTGTGGATTTTGCGTGGCAGGTCATACGGCTATTTCTATCAAGCAGGTTAAGATGCCAGATGCTATTCTACAAGCTCTACGCCAGGGAACTCCCATCGAAACGGATGCAAAATTAGATGTTCTCGCTCGATTTACTCTGGCTGTTATTCATGAAAAAGGTAAGGTTGGACAGCCCTTGCTAGAGGAATTTTTCCAAGAGGGCTACACGGCTGAAAACGCCTTGGATGTGGTGTTAGGAGTCAGTCTTGCAACTCTTTGTAATTATGCCAACAATCTCATCAATACTCCTATCAATCCAGAATTACAGGCCTATGCTCTATAGGAGTTCCAGAAGAATATGTATCGAAAACTAGTTAGGACGTTTACGTTATCCTAACTAGTTTTTTTGAATTAACCAAGTATGATTTTCCTAATATACATTTGAGATGGCCTTTGTTTTCTAAAACTAGTTTTAGAAGAGGTATAAAATGTTGAAACTAGTTTCAAAAGAAGACTATTTTCTTTCAAAATAGAAATTAGATTTTAAATGAGGAACTGGGATTGAAAAAAAGTTAATGTGCTATATAATAATATTGTAAGCGCTATCCAGGATGCAGAAATAGAAAGGAGAAATTAATGGGCAAAATCAGTAAAGAAGCTCTAAAAGAACAGATAAAAGATGGAATTATCATTTCCTGTCAGGCTTTGCCAGGCGAACCTCTGTATAGGGAAGAAGGCGGTATTATGCCTTTACTAGTCAAGGCTGCCCAAGAAGCAGGTGCTGTCGGTATTCGGGCCAATAGTGTACGAGATATTAAGGAGATAAAAGAAGTAACTACTTTGCCAATTATCGGAATTATCAAGCGAGACTATCCTCCACAAGAGCCCTTTATTACGGCTACGATGCGAGAAGTAGACGAGTTAGCAGCTCTAGATATTGAGGTCATTGCTCTTGATTGTACCAAGCGTGAGCGTTATGACGGACTCGATGTTGTTGATTTCATTAAGCAAATCAAGGAAAAATACCCCGAACAACTTTTTATGGCAGATATTTCAACCTTTGAGGAAGGATTAACTGCTTATGAAGCAGGCATCGATTTTGTTGGGACAACACTTTCGGGGTATACATCCTATAGTAGGCAGGAGGAGGGACCGGATATTGAATTGGTTGACCGCTTGTGCCGAGCAGGTATCGATGTGATAGCGGAAGGAAAAATACACTATCCTGACCAAGTAAAAATTATTCATGATTTAGGTGTGGCAGGAATTGTTGTAGGCGGTGCAATTACACGTCCAAAGGAAATCGCAGAGCGGTTTATTAGTGCTTTACATAAATAATAAATAGGTTATAGAAAGGAATGGAGTATGAATTTTAAGAAGTTTTCTCAGCTAGGGCAGGCCTTTATGCTGCCAATCTCAATTTTGCCTGTGGCTGGTCTCTTACTGGGAATTGGAGGCGCCTTATCAAATAGTAATGCTGTAGCACAATTTCCTGTATTGGATCAAGCGTGGTTGCAAGCTGTATTCACTATCATGAGTACGGCAGGTAGTGCGGTATTTGCGAATTTAGCGCTGATTTTTGCAATTGGTGTTGCTGTAGGTTTGGCAGATGCTGATAAGGGGACTGCTGGCCTATCTGCTGGGGTTGCATACTTGGTTTATACGGCTACTATTAGTGGCTTTTTAACTCTTTTTGCAGATAAGGGAGCAAGCATTGATACTGGAGTTTTGGGCGCTTTAGCGATTGGTATTACTGTTGCAACTTTACACAATAAATACCGAAAAATTGAATTACCAGCCTTTCTTGGTTTCTTCGGAGGCTCTCGCTTTATTCCAATTATTTCATCATTTGCAGCAATTGCGATTGGTTCCATTTTTTATATAATTTGGCCACCGATTCAGAATTTGTTAGTTGATTTTGGTAAGGCAATCGCAGAGATGGGAAGTTTTGGAACCTTCTTATATGGTTTTGGATTACGTTTGACAGGTGCGTTTGGCTTGCACCATACCATCTATCCAATGTTTTGGTATACTTCATTAGGTGGAAGTGAAGTGGTAGCAGGTGAGACAATCCAAGGTGCGCAAAATATTTTCTTTGCTCAATTAGCAGATGCGAACCATACAGGCTTATTTACTTATGGAACTCGATTTTTTGCTGGTCGATTTGCAACGATGATTTTTGGTCTACCAGCATCTTGTTTGGCTATGTATCACGCAATTCCTAAGGAAAATCGTAAGAAGGTTGGCAGTTTTTATTCAAGTAGTGCATTAACTTCCCTATTGACAGGAATTACTGAACCAATCGAGTTTTCTTTCTTGTTTGTTGCTCCATGGCTATATGTTGTTCATGCATTTTTAGATGGACTATCATTCTTAGTTGCGGATCTCCTGCAAATTCGTATTGGGAACTCATTTTCTGGTGGGCTTATTGATTACTTGATTTTTGGTGTTTTCCAAGGAAATGACAAAACCAATTGGATTTACGTGATTCCTGTTGGCTTGCTTTGGGCAGCAGTTTATTATCTAGTTTTCAAATTTTTAGTAACCAAATTTCACGTGCTAGTTCCTGGTATGGAAAGCAGTGATCAAGCATCGCATTCTGAAAAAGTTTTATCAAACGGTTCTAGTCTTCGTGATAATGCAATTGCTATCATCGATGCTCTTGGTGGACCAGATAATATTGAGAATGTGACTGCCTGTGCGACTCGATTAAGAGTATCGCTCAGAAATAGTGGTCTTGTGGATAAGGGAGTTATTCAGTCTATAGGTGCAACGGCTGTTTTGGATGTAAAAGGAGGAATACAGGCTATTTTCGGAGGTAAGGCTATTCTGTATAGCCAAGAAATCAATCAAATTCTTGGTCTTGAAGAATAGAGTTAGATTTAAGCGAATTAAAAGCATTCAAACTGTACCTATCGGGTATTTTTGAATGCTTTTTGTCTTATTAAGAGTGTTGTGAAATAGAAAGATGGATGAATTATTCTCTAATAGTCTGCTTGAAAATATTCTCTTTTTTCTCCTGGTCAATAGCCAAAAAATAGGCGTAGATAATATCTAGCATGATGAGCAGGGGAATTTGTGGTGAGATACGATTGCCGTAATTGAGGTGGCGGACAGAGGCGACTGGAATGATTTGGTCAAAAGTCGGATGGAGAAAACTCTTGGTTGTTAACAGGGCGGTAGGAATCCCCTTTTGAGCAGCCAGGTGGAGATGCTCCATGACCTCTTCTGTCTGACCAGACAGAGAAAGACCGATGACCAGGCAACTAGGGTCTAAAATAGTAGTTGTCCAAATAAGATTGTTTTTATCAGTAATTGCATCGCAAACTACACCCAGTCGCATAAAGCGGGATTTGATTTCCATTGCAACCAAACCAGAACTGCCGATTCCGTAAAAATAGACACGCTTGCTACTGTCAATCAGTTTGGCAATTTCTTCCAATTTTTCTTCATCAACGAGTTTATTGGTAGCAGTTAGGATTTCCTCATAGTCTACCAAGACTTTTTTTGTTAAGCTCCGCTGTAATTTTTCAAAATGTTTATCCAAGTATTGTTGGTTATTCTGAAAGGCAAAGACAAATTCTCGATAACCGGAAAATCCACATTTTTTGGCAAAACGGGTAAGAGCAGATGGAGAAATGTGGAGTTGCTGTATAGTGTTTTCTTGGCTAAGATTGGCGCTAGATGGATCTAACTGAGTAAAATAACTAGCAATCTGCTTTTCAAGTCTAGTCATCTGATCCAGATGAGACTCAATGATGGCAGAGATGTGTTTCGGTGTTTGTAACATTTTCCATTCCTCTGATAGCTTCTGAGGACATTATACCACTAAAACCCCCTCATTGATAGGTTTTATGATATAATGGAAACGTAAAAGGAATGTAAGATTATGTATATTGAAATGATTGATGAAACAGGGCAGGTTTCTGCTCAAATGCAGGAGCAGATTACGGAATTGCTCCAGTTTGCTGCCGAAAAAATTGGCAAGCAGAATAAGGAAATGGCTGTGACCTTTGTGGACAATAAGCGTGTCCATGAGGTTAACTTGGAGTACCGAGGAATTGACCGTCCTACAGACGTTGTCAGCCTAGAATATAAGCCAGAGTCGGAGATTGTTTTTGATGAGGAAGACTTACTGGACAATCCTGAATTGGCTGAAATGATGGAAGATTTCGATGCTTATATTGGTGAATTGTATATTTCTATCGATAAGGCGCGTGAGCAAGCTGAAGATTATGGTCATAGCTACGAGCGCGAAATGGGCTTTTTAGCTGTACACGGTTTTCTGCATATCAATGGCTATGATCATTATACGCCAGAAGAAGAGGCAGAAATGTTTGGTTTACAAGAAGAAATTTTGACAGCTTATGGACTTACAAGAGAATAATTCAAAAAATCGCTGGAAAAACCGAGAATTGATTGCAAGTCTAGAATTTGCAGTAACAGGTTTACTGACGGCTTTCAAGGAAGAACGCAATATGAAGAAGCACCTTGCTTCAGCTGTCCTTGTTGTGCTTGCAGGACTTATTTTCCAAGTATCTGTGACAGAATGGCTCTTCCTCTTGCTTAGCATTAGTCTGGTTATCGCTTTTGAAATTGTGAATTCGGCTATTGAGAATGTGGTGGATTTGGCGTCAGACTATCATTTTTCTATGTTGGCAAAGAATGCAAAAGATATGGCAGCAGGGGCAGTCTTGTTTGTGTCAGGATTTGCCTTGTTGACAGGATTGATTATCTTTGTGCCGAAAATTTGGGACTTTATTTTTTAGAATTTAGTCTTTTAGTTTACTTTTAGTACTAGGCAACGAGTCGCAGGCATAACTCAATGCTTTCTTGTTTCTAGGTGACCAGCTGATGTACTTCGCTTTTTTGTTTTCAGGCTCAGGTACGAATAGTCCACCGGACTATTCGTATCCCCCAGACTGTTTCAATCAGGCAAGGTGAGTTCAAATACTCCAGTGGAGTGTTTGAAGTTGGAAATAAGGAAACAAAGTTTCCTCATTCGTCGAAGTAATAAAAGAAAAACTAAATGACAATATAAGGAGAATACATGACATTTAACTCAGGTTTTGTGGCGATTTTAGGTCGTCCAAACGTTGGGAAATCAACCTTTCTCAACTATGTAATGGGGCAAAAAATTGCCATCATGAGCGACAAGGCTCAAACAACCCGTAACAAGATTATGGGGATTTATACAACAGAAGAAGAGCAGATTGTCTTCATTGACACACCAGGAATCCACAAGCCTAAGACGGCCTTGGGTGACTTTATGGTGGAATCTGCCTATAGCACCCTTCGTGAAGTGGACACGGTCCTCTTTATGGTGCCAGCCGATGAAAAGCGAGGCAAGGGTGACGACATGATTATGGAACGTCTTAAACAGGCCAAGGTTCCAGTCATTTTAGTGGTTAACAAGATTGACAAGGTTCATCCAGACCAGCTTTTGGAACAGATTGATGATTTCCGTCAACAGATGGACTTCAAGGAAATTGTGCCAATTTCTGCTACCCAAGGGAACAATGTTAATCGTCTCATGGAAATTCTCAAGGAAAATCTGGATGAAGGTTTCCAGTATTTCCCAGCGGACCAAATCACTGACCACCCAGAACGTTTCTTGGTATCTGAGATGATTCGGGAGAAGGTTCTACACCTGACTCGTGAGGAAATTCCGCACTCTGTGGCCGTTGTCATCGAGTCCATGAAACGTGATGAATTTACCGACAAGGTCCATATCCGAGCGACGATTATGGTTGAGCGTGATAGCCAGAAAGGCATCATCATCGGCAAGCAAGGAGCCATGCTCAAGAAAATTGGCTCCATGGCCCGTCGTGATATTGAATTGATGTTGGGCGACAAAGTCTTCCTCGAAACCTGGGTCAAAGTCAAGAAAAACTGGCGAGACAAAAAACTCGACCTCGCCGACTTTGGCTATAATGAGAAAGAGTATTAATAAGGTTTGGGGAACCTTATTAACCCGAGCCAAGAAATTGGAGAGCGAGGTAGGTTCGGGGGAGTGAAACAGTCTGGGAATAGACTGTTTCAGCAGGTCACATAGGAGTGCGAAAGTGACCATGTGAAGAACCGAGCCTAGAAATTAGAGAGCGAGGCAGCCTGGGGATAGGTTGTCTAAGTCAATCACTTAGAAATAGTTAGCAGAAAAGCCGAAAGGCTTTTACTGCGTTATGGAGAAATCTTTTTAGTAAACAAGAAAGGAAAGCTGGTTAGGTGTTGTAATTGAGCACGCCTACGACTCTTTGAAAAAAGATAACCATGACCTAGGTGTCGAAGCACCGTCGGTCAGGTTTCTATTTTTCTTTGAGTCGCTTAACGGCTTAGTATCTTAGTATGCCCGAATTGCCTGAGGTTGAGACGGTTCGTCGTGGGTTGAATCGGTTGGTCAAGGGAAAGGTTATCGAAAGGGTCAAGGTGACCTATGCTCCTATGATTAAGACTGGTGTGGATGCCTTCTGTCAGGACTTGATTGGTCAGGAGATTTTAGATGTGGATCGTCGTGGCAAGTATCTCTTGATTTACCTGACAGACCATGTCCTCATTTCCCACTTGCGGATGGAAGGTAAGTACAATTTCTTTCCTGACCAGGTGCCTGCCAACAAACATTTCCATGCCTTTTTTACTTTTTCAGATGGCTCGACCTTGGTTTATCAGGATGTCCGCAAGTTTGGCACAATGGAACTGCTGGGCAAGGCAGATGTGGATGCCTACTTTCTCAGTCGAAAAATCGGTCCTGAGCCGACGGAGGAAGATTTTGACTTGGAAGCCTTTGCTGCTAAGTTGGCCAAGTCGAAAAAGCCCATTAAGTCGCATCTTTTGGACCAGTCTTTGGTGGCTGGTTTGGGCAATATTTATGTTGATGAGGTCTTGTTCAAGGCACAAGTTCATCCTGCTCAAGCAAGTAATCAGCTATCGGCTGAGCAGGTGGCAGACCTCCGTCAAGCCACCATAGAAGTTCTTCAACTAGGAACTGAAAAAGGTGGTTCAACCATTCGGACCTACAAAAATGCCTTGGGAATGGACGGGACTATGCAGGATTATTTACAAGTTTATGGAAAGACAGGACAGGCTTGTCCCCGTTGCCAGACGGAGATTGTCAAAATCCAGCTGGGCGGTCGAGGGACGCATTTCTGTCCTCAGTGTCAGGTGAAACATGGCTAAAGTTATTGGTTTAACAGGCGGTATCGCCTCTGGAAAATCAACGGTTACAGCTTTTTTGCGAGAACAGGGCTATCCAGTCATCGATGCGGATGCGGTCGTGCATGAGTTGCAGGCTAAAGGCGGAAAGCTCTATCAGGTCTTACTTGCCGAGTTTGGGGAAGCTATCCTGTCAGCTGATGGCAGTCTAGATAGGGCTAAGCTGGGGCAGGCTGTTTTTGCGGATAGCAATCTGCGGGCTCGTTTATCTGTCTTGCAGGACAAGATTATCAGGCAGGAGCTGTTAGACAGAAGGGATGCTCTCAAGCAGACTGAAGATGTAATTTTCATGGATATTCCTTTGCTTTACGAGGCTGATTATAGCGGGGAAGTAAATGAAGTCTGGCTAGTTTATGTCGATAGAGCGCAGCAGTTGGAACGGCTCATGAAACGCAATGGCTTAGCTGTTCAAGATGCAGAAAATCGTCTGGCTGCTCAGCTTTCTTTAGAGGAAAAACGGTCGCAAGCCCAGGTGGTGATTGACAATAGCGGAGCGGTTGAGGCGACCTCAACACAGGTTGCGCAACTTTTGGAGGAATTAAAGGATGGACGACGGTAGTAGTTATTGGAAGCAGAATTTGAAGGTGGCTTGGTTGGGAAATTTCCTAACAGGGACGAGTTTTACCTTGGTTATGCCTTTTATCTCGGTTTTTGTGGAAGAGTTGGGGGTGGGCCCTGGACAGGTAGAATATTATGCGGGACTTGCGGTATCTGTTAATGCCCTTGCGGCAGCCTTGATGGCACCTATTTGGGGGAGTTTGGCGGACCGTTACGGTCGCAAGCCTATGATGGTGCGGGCTGCTTTTGCGATGATTTTTACTATGGGTGGTATGGCCTTTGTACCAAATGTTTTTTGGTTGCTTGCCTTACGTGTCCTAAATGGGGTATTTACAGGGTACATTCCCAATGCGACTGCCTTGATTGCCAGTCAGGTTCCAAAGGATAAGACGGGGTATGCTCTGGGGACCTTATCAACAGGTGCGGTAGCGGGTAATTTGATTGGTCCGACCCTAGGTGGTATCTTAGCAGAGATGTTTGGCGTACATACGGTATTTTTGCTGGTGGGACTTCTTTATGCTATCGTTGTGTTACTGACCGTTTTCTATATTCGAGAGGATTTTGTTCCAATCAAAAAAGGCGAAGAGATGTCGGTTAAAGAGGTATTTGAGCAGGTGAAAGATCGGCAGATGCTGGTTGGGCTTTTTGTGACTTCTATGATTATTATTGCAGCTGCTCAGGCTGTTGTTCCTATATTGACTCTCTACGTGCGGCATTTGGGACAGACAGACAATCTCCTTTTTGTAGCTGGCTTTATCATTTCCTTGCCTGGTATGGCATCGCTAGTGACATCAGGTTATTTAGGGAAAATTGGTGATCGTATTGGCAACCATCGACTTCTATTGATTGCTTTGACTTACAGTCTGTTGATTAATGTTTTCTGTGTTTTTGCAGAAAATCCTTTCCAGCTTGGTTTGTTGCGATTCATGTATGGTTTTGGGACAGGAGCATTGTTGCCTTCGGTCAATTCTCTTTTGACCAAGTTGACTCCAAAAGAAGGGATTTCAAGGATATTTTCCTACAACCAACTCTTTAATAATCTAGGTTCTGTTGTTGGTCCCATGATGGGGTCTGCGGTGGCTGCTCACATGGGTTATGACTGGGTTTTCTATCTGTCGAGCGGACTTGTCCTCTTTAACCTTATCTGGTCTTTGACCAATTTTAGAAACTATTTGAAAGTAAGGGATGTTTAGTGAGAGTTAAAATCAATTTACAATGTTCAGAATGTGGTAGTAAGAACTACTTGACTAGCAAAAACGCCAAGACTCATCCAGATAAGATTGAAGTCCTTAAATACTGCCCAAAAGAGAGAAAAGTAACCCTCCACCTTGAAACTAAGTAGGTTTTATGGTATAATGTCATAAGTTATTGTAGAAAGTGAAAAAAATATGTATCAAGCATTATTAGCAATTCTGTTGATTTTATCTGTTATTTTGATTGTAGTGATTTTTATTCAACCGGCTAAAAACCAGTCTAGCAACGTCTTTGACTCTTCTAGTGGAGCCTTATTTGAACGTACAAAGGCCCGTGGTTTTGAAGCGGTGATGCAACGCATTACAGCTATTCTTGTTTTTCTTTGGATGCTGGATGCGCTGGCACTTGTTATCATTTCAAGTAAGTAGATAAATCAGACTGGGACTTGTTCTTGGTCTATTTTTTTAGTAAAGGTAAGATGAAAAACGAAATTATTAACTATATTAAAGAAGTTGGTCCTGTGACAATGGACCAGCTGGCAGATCAGTTTGGAGCCAGTTCTGCAAAAGGTTTTACAGACTTGGTCAAGCTGGTTTCTAGTATGGAAGGGAGCCGTCAACTTTTCTTTGACAATGCGGGACGGATTGCTCTTCCTGCTCCAAAAATCTCCAAGAACAAGGTGACCTTGCAGGGCATTTTCCGTGCCCACAAATCAGGCTTTGGCTTTGTGACCATTGACGAGGAGGAAGATGATCTCTTTGTCAGTCGTGACGATGTTAATTTTGCCATCGAGGGCGACCGAGTGGAAGTGGCGATCAAGAAAGTGGCGGACAGGCTCAAGGGAACGGCTGCGGAAGCGGAAGTCATTGATATTTTAGAACATAGCCTGAAAACTGCGGTAGGCTTGATTGTTTTTGACGAAGATAAGCCAGAATATGCAGGCTACATCAAGTCTAAAAACCAGAAAATCGCTCAGAAGATTTACATCAAGAAGTCACCTCTGGTATTGACCGGAACGGAAATCCTCAAAGTCGACATTGAAGCCTATCCAAACAAGAAACGGGACCACTTTATTGCGACCATTCGGGACGTGGTGGGCCACAAGGACGATGTGGGGATCGATGTCTTGGAAGTTTTGGAATCCATGGACATCGTGTCGGAATTCCCTGATGAAGTCTTGGCGGAGGCTAATCGAGTGCCAGAAAGTCCGTCTGAGAATGACTTTGAAGGCCGCTTGGACCTGCGAGATGAAATCATCTTCACCATTGACGGTGCGGATGCCAAGGACTTGGATGATGCGGTCCATATCAAGCAGCTCAAGAATGGTAATCTGGAACTGGGTGTCCATATCGCTGATGTCAGCTACTATGTGACCGAAGGCTCTGCCTTGGACCAGGAAGCTGTCAAGCGTGGGACTTCTGTCTATGTTACCGACCGTGTGGTGCCGATGCTACCAGAACGCCTGTCAAATGGCATTTGTTCCCTTAATCCAAATGTGGATCGCCTGACCCAGTCGGCTATTATGGAAATTGACCGCAAGGGCAAAGTGGTCAAGCACTGGATTGGCCAGACGGTCATCAAAACCACCTTCCGCATGACCTATTCTGATGTCAATGACATGATTGCGGGTAATCAGGAAAAGTTGGACAAATACAAGGCAATCGTGCCAAGTGTGGACCTCATGGTCAAACTCCATGAAACGCTGGAAACCATGCGGTACAAGCGTGGAGCCCTTAACTTTGACACGACAGAAGCCAAAATCATCGTCAACAAGGATGGTCTGCCAGTCGATATTCAACTGCGCCAGCGAGGCATTGCCGAGCGGATGATTGAGTCCTTCATGCTGGCTGCCAACGAGTGCGTTGCTGAGCATTTTGCCAAGTTGGACCTGCCTTTCATCTATCGGATTCACGAGGAGCCTAAGTCGGACAAGTTGCAGAAGTTCATCGACTATGCGACCAGCTTTGGCCTGACGGTCTATGGTACGGCCAGCTCTATCAGCCAGGACGCCCTTCAGGACCTCATGGAGCGGGTCAAGGATGAACCCTATGCGGATGTTCTCAACATGATGTTGCTTCGCTCCATGCAGCAGGCACGCTACTCGGAGCACAACCACGGCCACTACGGACTGGGTGCGGAGTTCTACACCCACTTCACCAGCCCTATCCGCCGCTATCCTGACCTGCTGGTTCACCGTATGGTGCGGGAATATGGTCAAAATCCTGCGGAAAAAGCAGAGTATTTTGAACAGGTTATTCCTGAGCTTGCCAAGTCTTCGTCCAGTTTAGAACGCCGTGCCATTGAGGCAGAGCGGGAAGTCGAAGCCATGAAGAAGGCAGAGTTCATGCAAGAATTTGTTGGGCAAGAGTTTGATGGTGTCGTGTCTAGCGTAGTCAAGTTTGGACTCTTTGTCGAGTTGCCAAATACGGTTGAAGGCCTGATCCATGTCACTAACCTCAACGAATACTATCAATTCCACGAGCGTACTCTGACCTTGCAGGGTGAGAAATCTGGGCGAGTCTTCCGTGTCGGTCAGCCAATCCGTATCAAGCTAACGCGTGCGGACAAGATGACAGGGGAAATCGATTTTGCCCACGTGCCGTCCGAGCTGGATATTGTCGAAAAGGCCTTGAAAGCTAAGCGGAGAACGGCTAGTCACTCCAACCGTGACCGTGATGATCGGTCAGGGCGAGGACGGGGCAAGCACCACAAACAAGAAGCTGCTGGTCGCGATAGCGGACGTCACAAGTCTGGGAAAGACCACAAGTCAAAAAGTGGTAAAAAAGACAAGAAAAAGAAACCATTTTACAAAGAAGTGGCTAAAAAGAACAAGAAGAAAAGGAGATAGGCATGGCCAAGGGTGAGGACAATGTGATTGCACAGAATAAAAAAGCCCGCCACGACTATACCATTGTCGATACAGTGGAGGCGGGGATGGTCCTGACGGGGACGGAGATTAAGTCTATTCGTGCGGGGCGGATCAACCTCAAGGATGGCTTTGCCCAAATCAAGCAGGGCGAGGCTTGGTTGGTCAATGTCCATATCGCTCCCTATGATGAGGGCAATATCTGGAACCAGGAGCCAACGCGGACCCGCAAGTTGCTCTTGCGGAAGAAGCAAATCGAGTCCTTGGGCAATGAGGTCAAGGGAACAGGGATGACCCTGGTGCCCCTCAAAGTCTATATCAAGGACGGCTTTGCCAAGGTCCTGATTGGGCTTGCCAAAGGGAAGCACGACTACGATAAGCGGGAGTCAATTAAACGCCGTGAGCAAGACCGCGATATTAAACGGACTATAAAGGCTATCAATAGTCGCTAAGACTGGGAGAAATCCTGGTTTTTTTTATTATCTGGTTTTTCGTTAATCTTTGTTATCCACGTTTTGCAATGTAGCGTTATTTTTCTTGAGAGTTTTCAAGATTGCTGAGAAAACGTTCGATTTTCATAAGCATAAGAGGATGATCGTATATGCGGCATAATTCTCTTGCTTGTAAGTAGTAGTTCCTCACCTGCTCCTTGTCCAAAAATGATGCACCAGCATTGCCGACTATTATTAAAAAATGTTCTAATTGATAGCTAGTATGCTTAGATTTACAGAATTCAATCATTTCAAGTGCTTCTTGCATGGCTTCACTATATTTTTTCTGTGACTGTAAATAGTGGGCGTAGTTGAAACGGATTCGGATATAACCGAAAAGAAATTCTTGGTTTGTCAGATCCTTGGTTTGATAGAGTTCTTTGAGAAGTTTGTAATTTTTTTCATACTCTTCTTCACGTTTGACTAGAGAATAAAAATTAGACAGAGTGTTGAGGATTTTAAGATAAACAAGGGTTGTAGTTGATAGTTTCGAAAGGGCTTTTTCCAAATGTGAGATAGCTTGATCTTTTAAATCATATTTATAAAAGTCAATGATGGCTTTACTCCATTCGAGGTACATTTTATCTTCAAAAGATAAAACACTCTTTTTTTCCATTTCCAATCGATAGATATATTCTAAATTGTCATAATTTCTATCTTCTAATAGTTTTGATGATAATTGTTTGAAATGAGAGAGATTAGACTTGACCTCGACTTGTTCATTAAAAAAGTAATCTAGAGGTACTTCTAGACGCTTGGATAGCTTGAAGAGAAGCTCAGCGGATGGCATGAAACTCCCTCTCTCAATTTTACTAATCTGGCTTTGTTCACAAATGCCTTCTGCGAGAGTTTTCTGCGATAGTTTGAGTTCCTTTCGTCTTAATCTAAATTTTTCACCTAACATATTCATAAATACTCTATTTCCTTTGATTTTCTTCTAGTTTTATTATAAAAGAAATATTCTTTTACAGCAAGTTTTTTTATAAAAATAGCTATCTAAGTAATATATTGTAAAATAATTACAATAAAACATATTTTAAGTTGATTTTGCCATTAAATCATGCTATAAATGAAATAAATTGGTGATATGAAAAATACGTTTGACTGACAAATAGGAGGCTTTATGAAACATCTCATCACTCTGATTTCTAAGTTTAAGTTTTTATTTTTAGGCTGTCTATTGAGCTCCTTTCTTTTTGCTTTTGACGGCATATTATCTCCCTACGTGATGGGAGAGTTATCAGTTAAAATGGAGCAGGGAAATCTTGCTTCAGTAGTGTCTTTGATTGTTTTTTGGGGCTTAGGACTTGTTGGTTTATTGTTAGCCCAGTTGGCTTATAATTTTTTGAAAGGAAAATTTTTACAAAAAACGAGTGTCTTTCTGAGAACAGCAATTTTACAATCCTCCTTTCAAAAAGATCAATTGGATCTTGCCCCAACAAGTTTTCTGACAAAATCCTTATCCGATGTTCCGCTCATCCAAGAAAAAGTCATAACCGCCAGCATTCAACTCTGTTACTGCCTTGCTCAAGGTGCCCTTGCATTTACTTTTGTTCTGTCACAGAATTGGAAACTAGGCTTGGTATTTATTGGATTTGGTATCTTGCCGACACTGGTACCTAAGATAACGGCCAAATGGATTAAGAATGGTACCACGACTTGGCAAGTCAACAATCAAGCTTACGTTCTATCTCTGGAAGAAAGTTTCTCATCGCGTTGGTTATTGGTACGCTTTAAAGCGATTGGAAATATTCTATCCAAAAATGGAGAGCTCTTAGCCACTATGGAGAGTAGTTATTTTAGTATGAATTTTAGGCAGGCAGTTTCTTCCTTCTTTGTCAGTCTGCTCTATAATCTCTCGATACTTGTTGGATTTTTCTATGGAGTTTATCTGATTAGTACAGGGGAACTGATCTTTGGTGTCTTACTTTCGGTTTGTATGGCTTCTGACCGAGTTGTGACCCCACTTATTTCAGCAATCTATTATGTTAACGAAATACTAGGAGCTTTGCCTTTACTTGAAGCGATTCAATTGAATAGCCAAGCTTATGGCTTAAGTGATGAAAAAGCTCTACCAACTAAAAAGATGAAGCAAGGGGAGATTGAGACAAAAGACCTAGCAATTGGTTATGATTCTACTGTCTTGTTAAAAGGTCTCAATCTATTTATACAGCAAGGGGAGAAGGTACTGGTGACAGGTGGCTCAGGAACTGGGAAATCAACCTTATTCAAAACCTTGCTTGGAGAGATTCCTGCTTTAGATGGTACAGTACGGATTGGTCGAGAGGATAAGGAAGAGAGTGTCTATGAGCATATTGCTGTGATTGACCAAAATTCTTTTGTCTTTACTGATACCCTACGGTTTAATCTAACACTTGGTTTTCCGATGGAAGACAGCCGTTTGTTGGAGGTTTTAGGACAAGTAGGCTTAGAAAAATTTGCTGACTTAGCAATCTTGGATACCTTGTTAGGTAAGGAAGGGATTCAGTTGTCAAATGGTGAACAACGTAGGCTTGAAGTTGCACGTGCCTTGTTACAAGAGAAAGAGATTTTGTTTGTTGATGAAGCCTTATCGGGTCTGGATGTGGTCAATGCCGATCTTTTGAGTGCTATTTTACTGCATTACCCTGGTACTGTATTGAACATCGAACACCATATACCAGAGCAGATGAGAGCCTCATATACACAAGTGATTAATCTGAATAATTATTGTTAGAGACGAGTAGGTAATCGTCTCATTGAAGTCTTAGATTTTAAGGTTTGTAACGAACGAGCGATTTCATTTTTACATTTCCTCATATAAAACAACCCCAGACAATTTCGAAACTATCTGGGGTTTATTATTTGATTTTTGAAGAGTATTAATCCACCGTAATCATGGCTTTAATCGTTTTGCGGTTGGCCATGTCTTTGTAGGCTTGGTCAATATTGTCTAGGCTGTAAGTTTGGGTGAAAACTCGACCTGGGTTGATGTCGCCTTTAAGAACAGCATCGAGCAAAATTTCCTTATCATAGGTTGTGACAGAAGCAGAGCCACCACCGATAATGATATTTTGAGCAAAGGTTGAGCCAAGGGCGTGGTTATTGTAATGAGGTACACCGACAAAACCGATACGACCACCATTGTGAAGAACACCGAGGGCTTGGTCAATGGAGGCTTCTGTTCCGACACATTCGAGGGCTGCATCCGCTCCACCACCTAGGATTTCACGGACTTTGGCAATGCCTTCCTCGCCACGTTCTGCTACGATGGCAGTAGCCCCTGATTCCAAAGCCATTTGCTGGCGATCTGCGTGGCGACTCATCATGATAATCTGAGAAGCTCCGCGCATTTTTGCAGCAATGACGGCACATTGACCCACTGCACCATCACCGATGACAACAACCTTGTCACCAGGTTTGACATCTGCAACACGCGCAGCGTGGTAGCCTGTTGGCATAACATCTGCCAGTGTCAAAAGGGATTTAATCATGCCTTCCGAGTAGTCGCTTGGCTGACCAGGAATTTTGATCAAGGCCCAGTTGCCGTAGTGGAAACGAATGTATTGAGACTGGTAGTTGTTGCCCCAGTTGGTGTAGCCTGGATGGTTGTCACAAGTACCGTCAAAGCCAGCACGACAGGCATCACAGTGTCCGCAACCGTGTGTAAATGGAACGATGACAAAGTCACCAGGAACAAGGGTTGTAATGTCTTCGCCTACCTCTTCAACGATACCGATGGCTTCATGACCAGAGTTGGTGTCACCATGGTCATGGTGAATGTCTTCTCCGTAGCCCCAAAGGTCTGACCCACAGACACAGGCCCGAACGACCTTGATAATGACATCATCCTTGGCTTGAAGGCTTGGTTTTTCGATTTCTGCAACGGTCATCTTACCGGCTTTTTCATAAATAGCTGCTTTCATATTCATCACACATTTACTTGTCAGTAAATATCCTTTCTGATTGATATGGAATATTATACACCTTGGAGTTAACTCCAAGTCAAGAAAAAATGGGTTTGAATTCATATTTTCTTTGTGATAGACTAAGTGTATTGGAAAGAAAAGGAGAGATAATGACGGTTTTAGTTCCTTACAAACGCATGCCCATTTGGAATCAGGATACGGTTCCTCAGCATTTTTTGACCAAGCACAATACCAAGGTGGGTACTTGGGCCAAAATCAAGGTTTTAAAGGGCCAGCTCAAGTTTGAGCCCATTTCAGATGATAATGAGATTTTGGGAGAATATGTTTATGGTCCGATAGATGATATTCCTTTTGTGGAGCCACAGGCTTGGCATCGGGTGACCCTGTTGACAGAGGATACGGAGTTTTTCTTGGAATTTTTCTGTCAGCCGGAGGATTATTTTGCTAAAAAATATGACTATACACGGACACATTCAGAAGTCTTGGAGGCTTTGAAAATCATCGAGCCCTGCAAGGTTTTGGATTTGGGATGTGGACATGGTAGGAACAGTCTTTATTTGGCCCAGCAGGGTTTTGAGGTGATGGCGGTTGACAAGCACGTGCCGAGTATTCGGACCCTCTTGCAGGTCAAGGAAGCGGAGGATTTGGACTTGCAAGCTGGGACCTATGACATCAATTCAGCTAGTCTGGAGCAGGATTACGATTGGATTATCTCAACAGTGGTCTTTATGTTCTTGGAGCGGGATCGGGTGCCAGCCATTATCCGCAATATGCAGGAGCAGACACGACCTGGTGGCTATAACTTGATTGTGGCGGCTATGGATACGGAAGATGCGCCCTGTCCTATGAATTTCTCCTTTACTTTTGGAGCAGGTGAGTTGAAGGAATACTACCGTGACTGGGAACTGGTTAAATACAATGAAGATTTTGGTCAACTCCATAAACGGGATGAAAATGGCAATTTCCTTAAGATGCGGTTTGCGACCATGTTAGCTAGAAAAAATGTGTAAAATATATCTGAAAGCACTTGCAAGGCAAGTGTTTTTGCGTTACAATGTAGGTGCAAATGGGTAAATCATATTATACTCCACGAAAATCACCTTCTGTTTGGGTCGGAGACTTGTGTAAAATAGTCTCTGGATTCCTGTCTTTGGAAGGAGCCTACTTCTGATTTTCACAGAGTATCAGGAAAGGAGAAGTCTATGAAAAAGACTTTTGTTCGTATAGCCACATTTCTAATGTTGGTTTGCCTATTCCCTGCTCAACTTGTTCAAGCCTGTTCAGGCTTTATCATTGGGAAAGGGTTGACAACGGATGGTTCTATCCTTTATGGTAGAACGGAAGATTATCCCTATCCACCAGATAATGGAGCGCACAATAAAAATTATATTGTGGTTCCAGCAGCAACCTATGCTGAGGGAGATATGTTGGTGGATGAAACATTTGGTTTTACAGCACCACACTTGGCAAATGAGTTCAAGTACACCTCTACGCCTGATGCGGCGCGTGGGGATGGTTCAAATGGTAATTATGGGGCGCACGGTTTTAACGAAAAAGGCGTATCCATGACTGCTACTGTAACAGCTATTCCAAATGCTAAAGTCTTGGCAGTTGATCCTCTAGTTGAAGCTGGAGGGCTGGGAGAACCAATTTTGATTGATTATGTTCTTCCTAGGGTCACTAGTGCGCGTGAAGGTGTTGAGCTGATTGCAAAGACAATCGATGAAAAAGGCTCAGCAGAAGGGAATATTGTTATTATTGCTGACAAAAATGAAGTTTGGTACATGGAAATTTTGTCAGGACACCAATACGTAGCCATCAAGTTCCCTGAAGACAAGTATGCAATTTTTGCAAATACTTACTATCTAGGTCATGTTGATTTTACCGATACAGAAAATGTGATTGCTTCTGCAAAGGTTGAAGAAGTAGCCAAACAAGCGGATAATTATGTGACAGTCGATGGACAGTTCCATATCGCTAAATCATACGATCCTGCAACTTATGCTGAAGCAGACCGTTCCCGTGTGTATGCAGGTATTAAATTGATGGATCCAGCATCGCCTGTAACCTATGAAGATGCTGTGTATGATTTGCTACGTCAGCCAACAGATCCAAGTCGTCGCTTTAGTTTACAAGATACCTTTGCCTTACAACGTAACCGTTTTGAACATCTTCCAGAATTTCGTCCAGACGATGAAGCAGGTAAGGTAAAACAAGGGGATAATGGTGCGAATGACCAAGCGGCAGATGCGACTTATAAATACGCTCTTGGTAATGAAAACGTCATCGATGCCCATGTTTATCAGATCAATAGTAGCTTACCATCAGCCTTCGGTGGCACAGTATGGTTGGGCTTGGCTCAGACAAGGAATACACCGTATGTTCCATTTTATGGTATTGTGACTGATACTTATGAAGCCTTTAAAAATCGCTCAGCTTCTTATGACACGAATTCATGGTACTGGACGGTACAAAATATTGATAAGATGGCCATCTCACACCCAGAGTTATTTGGTACATCGATTCAAGAAAAATGGATTGCCCTTGAAAAAGAATGGATTGCTGCACAGGCAGCTCTTGATGCTCAATATGCTGGACTTTCAGAAGATGCAGCTGTAGCCCTGGCTCCAACTGTAACAGAGGAAACCTTGGCTCGTTCAGCAGAGATTTTTGCCCAACTAAAAGCTGTTGAAGCTGAAATGATGGCAAAAATTGAAGCAGCAACAAGTCCGTCATCCAGCAGCACCGACTCATCAAGTGGTACTGAAACATCCACTAGTACCGAACCATCATCAAGTGGTACTGAACCATCCACTAGTACCGAACCATCGACCAGCACAGAGCCATCATCAAGTGGTACCGAAACTTCAACCAGTACAAGTCAGTCTACAAGTGCTTCTGACACAGGAGGAGCTACGGATACTTCCTCATCAAGCGGAACAGTAATGTCTTCTGATAAGAAAGTAACACCTACTAATAAAAAAGGTAAATCAAGTCTTCCTAGTACAGGTGAGCAAGTCAGCCTCCTGTTGGTGGCGCTAGGTGTTGCAGGAATTTTAACAGCAATTTTTCTTCATCGAAAAAAATCCAGTAAAGAATAGAATGAGATTATTGGTCATCAGTGGATGACTAGAAATGAAAAAAGCCTTATTTTTAAGGCTTTTTTCATTTTCGGAAATAACTCTGTATTACGAAAAGGTTAACTTTATTAAAAAT